>DNXB01000443.1 GCA_003506995.1 Verrucomicrobiales bacterium | reverse complement strand
GGTCGGGTGTGGCGACAGCCCGCCCAACTGTGACGGCGCACGATGAGTCGGGCGGGCTGTCGCCACACCCGACCTACTTTTCAGAACAACCATCTCATGAACGACATCCTCACCAAAAGCACCGTCCTGGTGCTCAACCGCAACTGGCAGGCCATCGGCGTCAAAACCCCGATGGATGCCTTCAGCATGATCGCGAGCGGTGCGGCCACTGCGCTGGACATAGAAACCGGTGGTCACATTCGTCCTGTCACTTGGAACGAATGGCTGACGCTGCCCGTGCGTGATGGTGACAGCGTGATCGGCACTGTGAAAGGGCCGGTGCGCGTGCCGTCGGTGCTGGTGCTGGCGAAATTCGACAAGGTGCCCAAAAAGCGCCCGAAATTCGGCGTGCGCGGCATCTGGGAACGCGACGGCGGTGTGTGCCAGTACACGGGCCGCAAGCTGCGACCACACGAAGGCAACATCGACCACGTCGTGCCGCTTTCGCGTGGTGGCCCGACCACTTGGGACAACTGCGTCCTCGCCGACAAGCGCGTGAACAGTCGCAAAGGCAGCAAACTGCCCGAAGAGGCCGGTTTGAAGCTGCTGCGAAGACCGGCGGTGCCGCGTGAGCTGCCGGTGACGTTGCTGATCCGCAACGCGCACGGCGTGCGGGACTGGGAGATGTTCCTGGCGTAAGCCGAATCTTCCTCTTCCTCCTGCTCTTACTCCTCCTCCCTTCGAGTGTCGCTTGGCCCTCGATTTAGGGAGGAAGAGTAGGAGGATTTCATGTGATCTCGGCGGACGAAACAAACTTGCCACTTGGCAAACCGCCGGGACTCGCCAGCATGGTCGTCCAACATCAAGGAACTCGCGCTGCATGCGCGAAGTCCTTCGTGCCGAAATTCCCAACTTAGGAGCTGTGCATGAATGAATTGTTGACGAAAACCACTGTACTAGTGCTGAACAGGCACTGGCAGGCCATCGACTCGAAAACGCCAATCGATGCCTTTAGCATGATGGCGGCAGGCAATGCCACCGCGCTGGACATCCACGACGGCGGCGACATGCGGCCCGTGACCTGGGAGGACTGGCTGAAGCTCGAAGTGCGTGAGAGCGACAACCGCATCGGCACCGTGCATGGCCCGGTACGCGTGCCTTCCGTGCTGGTGCTGGCCCGTTTTGACAAGGTGCCGAAACGCCGGCCGAAGTTCTGCGCGAAGGCGATCTGGGAACGCGATGGCGGCGTGTGCCAGTACACCGGCCGTAAACTGAAGCCGAACGAGGGGAACATCGACCACATCGTGCCCATCTCGCGCGGCGGGGCCAGCACCTGGGAGAACTGCGTGCTGGCAGACCGCAAGATCAACAGCCGCAAAGGCAGCAAGCTGCCCGAGGAGGCCGGTTTGAAGCTGCTGCGNNGTGCCGCGTGAGCTGCCGGTGACGCATCTCATCAAGAACCACCACAAGGTGCGTGACTGGGAGGTCTTCCTCTCCGGCGGCAGCGGGGTGTTCGAGGTGTGATCACTTCAACAGCGGCCCGACGACCTCTTTCCAGATGGCGTAGCCTTTTTCGTTCATGTGGAGCTGGTCCTTGAGGAAAATGTCCGGCTTCGGCAGGCCGTCGGGACCGAGCATGTGTGGATAGACATTGATGAACTGAAGGCGCTTGTCGGTCTGGGTGAATTCCTCGATCAATCGGCTGCACTCGCGCATCTGCTCGATCAGCGCCCAGCGCTTGGGATTGGGCGCGTTGGAGATGTAGCTGATGCGGCACTCCGGCAGGGCGGTATGCACACGGGCGACGAAAGCTTTGAAGTCGGCCAGCACGCGCTGCGGGGTTTTGCCCGCGTTGATGTCGTTGCCGCCGGCATACATGACGATGTGCTTTGGCAGATACTGCAGCACGGTGAGATGCGCATAGTTGAAGGAGTCAAACACCTCGGAGCCGCCGAAACCCCGGTTCATGACGGACAGGCCGGGGAAGTCGTCCGCCAGCGTCTTCCACATGCGGATGCTGGAGCTGCCGGTGAAGACGATGGGACTGGCGGGNNTGCCACTTGATGGCGGATGTGACCACGTCGTATCCGGCCTCGCTGAAGTGCAGCTTGTCCTCGACGTAGAGTTCAGGACGCGGTTTGCCGTCCGCGCCGAGCAGCAGCGGGAAGATGTCGATGAAATCGACGTCGTTCTTTGCGCAGAAGGCGGAAATGAGGCGGTTCGTCGTTTTGACCAGCTCCACCTCATCCCAGCGTGACGGCGAGGTCGGGATCGAAAGGAAGGCGAGCTTGGTTTTCGGCAGGTCTTTCTGAATTTTGGCCACGAAGGCCTCGAACGCGGCCAGCACCTCCTCCGGCGTGCGTCCTGAGTGCAGATCGTTGCCACCGGCGTTGAGGTAGATCTGCTTCGGCTTGTATTTGGTGACGATGCGGTCGGCGAAATGCACCGCGTCGCTGATGTACGAGCCGTGTAAGCCACGGTTGAGCACCGGTGCCTTCTTGAAGCGCTCCGGCAGCGACTGCCAGCGGCGGATGTTCGAGGCGCCGGTGAACAAGGTCACGTCCTTCGGCGGCGCTTTGGCAGCGTCCTCGGCCTCGAATGCCTGGATGGCCTTTTCAAAGCGGGCGGGATCGGCCGGGGCGAGGGCGTGGCTCCAGGAGGCGCTCAGCAGGCACAAGAACACAAAAAGTCGGCGATAAATCATGGCGGCATGGCAAACGTTGTGCGTGATGGGCCTCATGCAGTCATTGCTCAAAAGCTGGAAACGAAGATTTGCCTCTTATTCGGCGCACACCTCTAATCATCGGGTGAGCGCCGCCGCCCCTGTTTCCTTCGACCCGTCAGACCAGCCGCTGCGTCCCGGCGTCACCTTGTTGCAGGGCGCGGCGCGATTCGTGGTGCATTCACGGCATGCGGAAGCCGTGGAGCTCTGCCTGTACGACCCGGCCAATCCCGCGCGTGAGACCGCCCGCGCGCGCATGCGGCGCGGCGAGTTCGACCTGTGGCAGGCCACCGTGCGCGGGGTCAAACCGGGCGCTCTCTACGGCTACCGCGCCCAAGGCCCCTGGCTGCCGCAGCACGCGATGCGGTTCAACGCGAAGAAGCTGCTGCTCGACCCTTACGCCCGCGCCATTCACGGCGTGCCGGACGCGGCGCCGCACATGCACACCACGCCAGACCCGCAGCACGAGCCTGGATGCATCGACAACGGCGCCAAGGCGCTGAAGGGCGTGGTGATCGACGAGTCCTTCGACTGGGCCGGCGACCAGCCGCCCCGCGTGCCGTGGCGGGACACGGTGATCTGCGAGCTGCATGTGAAGGGCTTCACCCAGACGCACCCGAAGGTGCCCGCCGCGCTGCGCGGCACCTACGCGGGCCTCGCGCATCCGGCGGCCATCGCGTATCTGCGCGATCTCGGCATCACCAGCGTGCAGTTGCTGCCGGTGCATCAGCATCTCGACGACCAGTTCCTGCTCGACAAGAAGCTCACGAATTACTGGGGCTACAACACGATCGGCTTCTTCGCCCCGCACAACGCCTACGCCTACGCAAGCGATCCGCAGGAGCAGGTGCGTGAGTTCAAGGCGATGGTGAAGGCGCTGCACGCCGCCGGGATCGAGGTGATCCTGGACGTGGTTTACAATCACACCGCCGAGGGCAATGAACACGGCCCCACGCTGATGTTTCGCGGCCTGGACGACCACAGCTACTACCGCCATCAGTTCAGCGAGGACGGAGCCAGCTACCTGAACATGACCGGCTGCGGCAACGCAGTGGATTCCGCCAGCCTGCCGGTGCTAAGGCTCATTCTCGACAGCCTGCGCTACTGGGTCACAGAGATGCACGTCGATGGCTTCCGCTTTGACCTGGCGGTGACGGTGGCGCGGAACGAGACCCACGCCTTCCATGCGCGGTCGCAGTTCATCTGCGCCGTGGCGCAGGACCCGGTGCTCTCGCAGGTCAAATTGATCGCCGAGGCCTGGGACATCTCGTGCATGGACAGCTACCAGGTGGGCCAGTTCCCCGAGCCATGGCGCGAGTTGAACGGCAAGTACCGCGACACGGTGCGCAGTTGGTGGCGTGGCGACCGCGGCCACACCGCCGAGTTCGCCAAGCGCTTCTGCGGCAGCCAGGACATCTACGGCTGGAACCAGCAGCGCCCGCCGCTGGCCAGCGTCAATTTCCTCACCTCCCACGACGGCTTCACACTGCTCGATCTCGTGAGCTACGAGCACAAGCACAACGAGGCCAATGGCGAGGACAACCGCGACGGTGACAACACCAACCACAGCTCCAACGGCGGCTTCGAAGGCCCCACGGTCGATCCCTTGATCCTGGACATGCGCGTCAAGCTCCGACGCGGCATGATCGCCACTCTGATGTGCTCCCTCGGCGTGCCCTTCCTGACCGCTGGCGACGAGCGCGGACGCACGCAACGCGGCAACAACAACGCCTACTGCCAGGACAGCGACATCAGCTGGCTGGACTGGGTCAATGGTGACGAGGAAATGCTCGATTTCACGCGCCGCATGATCGCCTTCCGCCGCAGCCACGGCGTCTTCCGCCGGCGCGCCTATTTCGACGGCCAGACCAACCCGGCCACCGGCCTGCGCGATGTCACCTGGCTCGAAGACGACGGCAGCCTGCTCTGCCACGAGGAATGGCACAACCACTCGCGCTGCTGCTTCGGCGCGTTGTTTGATGCTGACGAGACGGGCAGCAGCCCGCTGCTGCTGATCTTTAACAACAGCAAGGCGGCGCAGCCCTTCCTGCTCCCAGGAAACGAGGACACCCGCTGGACCCTGGTCTTTGACACCGGCCTAAGTCCCTCTTTCCCGGCTGCCACGCCACGCCAGTACGCTGGCGCGGAAAGCCATCACCTCCTCGGTCGCAGCGTTGCCTGCCTGAAGCTCACCGCCGGCCACTGTGGCGAGATCGTGCCCAAAGCATGCTGAAGAGCGCACTCTCCATGACTCTCGCCACAGGCAACCCTCGCCTTGAAAAAGCCAAAGCCGTGGTTTGCTGAAGTGTTTTATGGTGTTTATATTTTACATAGATGTCTGCATCTCGCGTTGCCCAGCCAAGCCCCCTGCGAGCCCTTCTCGCCAGAGGGGCCAGGTCGGGCATGGTTTCGGGGTTCCTGCTGGTGGCCATCCTCACGATGGTGGGCAAGGTCGTCGCGTTCGCCAAGGACGCGGTCGTGGCCGCGAAACTGGGCACGGGTGACGACCTGGACGCGTTCATGCTCGTGTTTGGCTTCTTTTCATTCGCGGCAACGGTGCTGGCGGGCGGCCTGCCGGAATCCTTTGTGCCCGCCTATGCCGAGCTGCGTGAGCGCCGCGGCCTGCGCCGTGCCGACCGTCTCGGCGTGCAGTGCGCCGTGTGGCATTTCGCGACGCTGCTGGTGTGCGGGCTGTTGATCGCGCTCGCGGCCCCCACCCTGGTGTCCTGGGCCACCCACGGCTTCGAGCCGCAAAAGCAGGCGCTGGCGGTGGGGCTGGTGCGCAGCCTGCTGCCCTTTTTGCTGTGCTTCGGCCTGTCGTATCACTTTTCCGCCTGGCTGCGGGTGGGCAAGACCTTCCTGCTGGCCACCTCGGCCCCCATGCTCGTGCCGCTGGGCATCGTGACCTCCCTGCTGCTGGCCGGGGATCAAGTTCACGCGGGCACGCTCGTCACCGGCACGGTCTGGGGCTCTGCGGCGCACATGCTGGCACTGTTCATCGCGGTGCTCCGCCGCCTGCCGCGCACACGACGCTGGTGGCGCGTCACCCTGCGTCAGACAGAGCCGGGGCTGGTGACGGTGCTGCGGAAAGGGCTGCCCTTCCTCATCGGCGGCGTCGCTTTCGGCAGCGCCAGCGTGGTGGATCAAACGATGGCCGCCTGGCTCACCGCCGGCTCCGTGGCCGTGCTCAGTTATGCCGACAAACTGTGCGCCATCGTGCTCGCCGTCACCGCCGGACCGGCGGCGGACGTTCTTTTCCCGCACTTCGTCGAACTCGTCGCCAAGCGTGACTGGGCCGGCCTGCGCAAGCGCCTGCTGGCCAGCGTCGGCATCATCATGAGCACCGCCCTGCCCATGACGCTCTTTTTATATCTCATGGCGCCGTGGATCGTCCATGTGCTGTTTGAGCGCGGTGCGTTCGGCCCGCAGGACACCCAGCGCGTGGCCGAGGTGCTGCGCTTCGCGGCCTTCCAGATTCCCTTCTACATTCTCGGCACCGTGGCCGCCCGCGTGGTCGTGTCGTTGCAGGCCTCGCGCTTCATGCTCGTGACGTCGTTGTGCGCCCTCGTGCTCAACGCCTCCCTCAACGGGCTGTTCATGTACCGCCTCGGCGCGGCTGGCATCGCGCTCTCGACTGTCATTGTTCACTTCCTCTCGGCCACCGCCGCCTGTGGCATGTGCCTTGTGCTGATCCGCAGGAAGGAGGAGGAATGAACGCCACACCCGCCATGGCGATGAACCCGTCGCGCATGCGGGCCGCCATGCGGCAGCGCGGACGGCTGGAGCAGCTTCTCATCATCGCCGCGCTCGCGCTGCTCGTCCCGGCCATGACCAAGGCGCTCGTCTGGGCTGGCGAGGCCGGCATGCTGCCGGTCAAGCCGCGTGACTACACGCTGCTCACGCTGGCCGGCGCGGGGCTGATGGTGATGCTGAACCGCCCCAGCTTCTGCCCGCCGGCCTTTCTCATGCTGCTCGTGCCGCTGGCGCGTGTGCTCGATGTCGCCTTCCTTCAGCGCTTCAGCGTCACGGACCTCGGGGATCACAGCGTCGTCGTGATGACCCTGATCTCGAATTTTCTCGTCACCTTCACCGCCGTGCTGCTGCTCTCGGTGGAGTCATGGCGTCGCGTGGCCCTGTGGGTCGCCGTGGTCACCGCGCTCGTCTCCGCCGGCTGCGTTTATTACGAATGGCTCGGGTTTCGCAGTTTCACGCGCATCCCAGGCCGCATGTCCGGCTTCCCCGCCGATCCGAACGACCCGCCGATCATCATCGCCCTGATGCTCGCCGTCGTCTTCTCCCTGAACCCTCGTTTCTGGCGCAATGTCATGCTCATCGCGCTGGTCACTCCAGCCATCGCGCTCACGCTCAGCCGCAGCGGCATGGCCGTGTACGCCTGCCTGCTGCTGTGCTACTTCGCCGCCAACCTGCGCCGTCATTTCATGGGCATGCTGCTCATCACCGCCGTCAGCATCCCGCTCGCCATCAGCGGCGTGGCCATTCTCTCCCAGACTTCCGCCAAGCAGGGGGTGATGATCGACAAAAACGCCACGGACCGCCTCAAGGCCATCTTCGAGCTCGACTTCGAGCGCATCAAATCACCCGAACGCGGCAAGGATCTTCAGGACGGCTGGGAGGCCGTCGGCAAAAAACCCGTCTTCGGCCATGGCAGCGGTGCCGGCACCAGCCTGTGGAAGCCGCACAACCAGGTCGTCGCCCTGTGGATCGACATCGGGGTCTTCGGCGTGCTGTTTTTCGTCCTCGGGCTGCTTGTGCTGACTTTCCGCAGTTTCATGCTGAAGCTGAGCGGCTTCTACTGCCTGGTGCCGCTCTGGTTGTTCGTCCCTTGCAGCCAGATCCTCGTCGAATCGCCGCACTACTGGTTCACCGCCGCAGTGTGCTGCAACCTCGTCTATACCAGACGCTTCCGCCTCGTGCTCTCCGCGCCCGCCAGGAAGGCTTTTCCTCCGCAGACACCTCTGCCGCAGTCATGAGGCTCGCCTTCATCATTCGTGACCTCGGCCACGGCGGCGCGCAACGCCAGCTCGTCACCCTGGCCCGGGGACTCGTGCGAGAAGGGCTCTCAGTCAGCGTCATCCACTTTTACGACGGCACCTTCCGGCCCGAACTCGAAGCCGCGGGCGTTCAGACCCTCTGCGTCGGCAAAAAAAGCCGCTGGGATCTGCTCGGCTTCTTCTTCCGCCTCGTCAAAGCCGTGCGCGGTGTGCGTCCCGAAGTCCTGCACGGCTACCTCGCCGAGTCCAACCTCATGGTGCTTTTCCTGAAGCCGTTCTGCGGCTTCCCACGCGTCGTTTGGGGCGTGCGCGACTCGCAAACGGACGCGCATCTCTGGGGCCTCCTCGGCAGGCTCAGTTTCCGCCTCAACTGCCTCCTCGCCCGCTTCGCCGATGTCATCATCTGCAACTCCAGGGCCGGACGGGATTACTATGCCGCGCAAGGTTATCCACAGGCGAGGATGCACGTCATTCCCAACGGCATCGACGTGGAGCGCTTTAAGCCCTCGTCTCACGAGCATCCGCTCACCTTCGGACTCGTCGGCCGCCTCAGTCCGATGAAGGATCTCGCGACCTTCATCAAAGCCGCCGCGCTCGTGCCCGAGGCTCGTTTTGTCATCGTCGGCAGCGGTGATGAAACATATGCGCGGCAGATGCGCGACCTCGCCACCGCGCTCGGCGTTTCGGTGACCTGGATGCCCGCGCAGAGCGACATGCCCCCCGTCTATGCCACCTTCGACTGCCTGGTGAACTCCAGCGCCTTCGGCGAGGGATTTTCAAATGTCATTGGCGAGGCGATGGCCTGCGGCGTGCCCTGCATTGCCAGTGATGTCGGCGACAGCGCGTGGATCATCGGCAATCCGGCTCAAATCTTCCCCGCAGGAGATCACGAGGCTCTCGCGAAGCGCATGCGCGAGATGTGTAGGACGGGTGTGGCGAAGCCCGCCCGTCTTATAGACGCGTCCGACAACATCACGAACGCCCAAAAGCCGGGCGGTTCGGCGAAGACATCTGAAGACATCGCGAATGCGTTCTGCGCCGAACACACCCGGCCTACGGCATCGCCACGCCAGCGCATCGTCGAGGAGTTCAGCATCGAGAAACTCATCGAGCGCACCCGCCGTCTGCTCGCCAAAAAAGTGCTCTGGATCACCACCGGGCTCGGCAGCGGCGGCGCGGAGATGATGCTGGTGCAGCTCATCAACGGCCTGCCTCAGTTCCAACACGTCGTTGTCTCGCTCACCTCGGGTGGCAAGCACGCCGCGTCACTGCCTGAGGTCCACAGCCTCGACATGCCCGCCGGCAGGCCCACGCTGCGCGCCTTGTGGCGCTTGTTCAAAATCGTGCTCCAAACGCGGCCCGACGTGCTCATGGGCTGGATGTATCACGGCTGTCTCGTCGCCACGCTGGCGAAATGCATGCGCATCAAACGCGTGCCGATGATCTGGAACATCCGCCAGAGCCTCTACGACCTGAAGCTCGAAAAACGCGGCTCCGCGCTCGTCATCCGTGCTCTCGCCAAGCTCTCGTGGCTGCCTCAATGCATCACCTACAACTCCCAGCTCAGCGCGAAACAGCACGAGGCCGTCGGTTATCGCGCGGAGAAGACTTTGCTCATTCCAAACGGCTTTGATCTCGCCAAATGGCAGCCAGGCACGCCCGTTCGTGGCCGCATCGGCCGCTTTGGCCGCAACGCGCCGATGAAGGACTACCCGACATTCATCGAAGCCGCGAAACTTATCCACACCAAGCATCCCGAGGCCAAGTTCATCATCGTCGGAGCGGAAACCGAAACACTCGACGTTCCGCCCTTCATCGAAGTCCTCGGCGAACGCCACGATCTGCCCGCGCTCACCGCGTCACTGAACATCGCGGTGTCCTCCTCCGCCTACGGCGAAGGCTTCCCCAACGTCGTCGGCGAGGCCATGGCCTGCGCCGTGCCCGTCGTCGCCACCGACATCGGCGACACGCGCTGGGTCATGGGCGAAACCGGCCGCATCGTCCCGCCACATGATCCACAGGCCCTTGCTGACGCCTGCGTTCAAATCCTCGATCAAAACATCACCAGCGATCCCGCCGCCCGGCGGCGCATCGAGGAGCATTTCTCGCTCTCCAGCCTCCTGCGTCAGTTCACGGATCTTCTCACGTCTCCCGTCCCACCTCTCACCTCTTCCTGAACCATGTGTGGCATCGCCGGTTTCTTCACACCCTCCAAATCCCGTCCTGCGCACGAGATGAACGCCATCGTCACCGCGATGACCGACGCCATCATCCTGCGCGGCCCGGATGACTCAGGCGCGTGGGTGGATTCGACAAGCGGCATCGCCCTGGGGCATCGCCGCCTTTCCATCCTCGATCTCTCACCGCTCGGTCATCAGCCGATGACCAGCGCGGACGGACGTTTCATCATCGTGTTCAACGGCGAGGTGTACAACTTCCAAGATCTCCGCGCCGAACTCGAAAAACACGGCCACACCTGGCGCGGGCACTCGGACACCGAGATCATGCTGGCCGCGTTTCGCCAATGGGGCGTCATCGAGGCCACGAAACGCTTCAACGGCATGTTCGCCTTCGCGGTTTGGGACAAGCAGGAGCGCGTGTTGCATCTCGGTCGCGATCGTCTTGGCGAAAAGCCGCTCTACTACGGCTGGGTGGGTGAAACGTTCGTGTTCGCCTCCGAACTGAAGGCCATCCAACGCTTCCCCGGCTTCAACGCGTCGGTGGATCGCGAGGCGCTGACCGCGCTGCTGCGTTTCAATTACATCCCGGACCCGCTGTGCATCTACCAGGGCTTCAAGAAGCTGCCACCTGCCGCGATGCTCCGCTTACGTTCACCATCAGAGCGTCCGCAGCCCGGCTGGTATTGGAGTCTGCCGCAGGTTGTCGAGCGTGGACTCGACAATCCGTTCACCGGCACTGAAACCGAGGCCATCGACACCTTTGAGGCGATGCTCAAGAAGGCCGTGGGCATGCGCATGGTCTCGGATGTGCCGCTGGGCGCGTTCTTGAGCGGCGGCGTGGATTCCTCGCTCATCGTGGCGATGATGCAGCAGCAGAGCACGCGCCCCGTGCGCACCTTCACCATTGGATTTCACGAAAAGGAGCACAACGAGGCCGAGTTCGCCAAAGACGTCGCCAAGCACCTCGGCACCGATCACACCGAGATGTATGTCACGGGAGAGGACGCGCTGAACGTCATCCCGCAGCTCCCGTCGCTCTACGACGAGCCGTTTTCCGACTACTCGCAGATCCCGACGTATCTCGTCTGCAAAATGGCCCGCCAGCACGTCACGGTCGCCTTGAGCGGTGATGCGGGCGATGAGCTTTTCGGCGGCTACGAGCGCTACTTCGTGGGCCGCAGCCTTTGGAACAAAATTTCCTGGATGCCGCCGGCACTGAAGAAAATGACCGCCTCGGCACTCACGGTTCTGCCACCGAGGGTGCTGAATGGACTCGGGGCCAAAGTGCTGCCCAAACGATTGCGCCACATCCCGCTCGGCGACAAACTGCACAAGCTCGCTGAAGTCGTGGCCGCGCCGGGCATGGAGACGCTTTACCTCAATCTCATGTCGCACTGGAAAAAACCGGCCGAGATCGTGATCGACGGCAAAGAGCCCGTCACCGCGATCACGAACACTGCCTCATGGCCGCGCGTCAGTGATTTCACGCATCGCATGATGCATCTTGACATGGAGACGTATCTGCCCGGTGACATCCTCGTCAAAGTGGACCGTGCCGCGATGGGCGTGAGCCTCGAAGGCCGCATTCCGCTGCTGGACCACGATTTGATCGAGTTCGCATGGCGTGTGCCGTTCTCAATGAAGGTGCGCGATGGCAAAGGCAAGTGGCTGATGCGCGAGACGCTCTATCGTCATGTGCCGAAGGTGCTGATTGATCGTCCGAAACGCGGTTTTGGCATCCCGCTCGATGTCTGGCTGCGCGGACCGCTGCGCGAGTGGGCCGAGGATTTGCTCAGCGAGTCACGTCTGAAGCGCGAGGGCTTCTTCCATGCCGCGCCGATCCGCCAGAAGTGGCAGGAGCACCTCAGCGGCACACGGAACTGGCATTTCTACCTCTGGGACGTGCTCATGTTCCAGGCTTGGCTCCAGGCAAGCAAGGTGTAAGCCGTTTTTAAAAACCTGAAGGCACGGTAAGAACGACTTTTGACGCTCGTGCCGGGGAGCAAACTCGGTACCGTAGGACGAGTGTGGCGATAGCCCGCTCGTCTTCAGCGGTTTCGAAGCAGATGCGCTCCCATACCCGCCAAAAAGGTGCCTCGGGAGGCAGAAGATGGCATGAACGGATCGGGCGCGGTGAAGCCGGGCGGGCTGTCGCCACACCCTGCCTACGAAAACACGGTCTAGGTAAAACGGCGCGTCCGGTCGCGAATCCAGCGCATCGCCGGACGCTCAATCGCGATGGAGATGAGCCAGGCCAGCACAATGCAGCCCGCCGTGGTGATGCTGAAGCTCAGCCAACCTGAGTGAGTCACGTCATGCAGCTTGTCCAAGGCGATGCGACCGATGTTTTGATGGATCAAGTAGAGCGGATACGAGATGGCACCCAGAAAAATCAGCGGACGCGTGTTGAGCCAGGGAAGACGGCCGGTAGTGGCAAGGTGCAGCAGCAGGCCAAAACCCAGCACGATGGCGAGGTGCATCTGGCTTTCCGCCTTCCACCACGCCATGGCCCCGCAGGCAACGAGAACGAGCCCATGGCCGATGCTCCAGGCGCGGCGACGATGCGCGTCATACAAAATCATGCCGACGCCGAAGAAGTGGATGTAATCGAGGCTGGTGACGGCCTTGATCTTCCCGGTGAGGCGGTAAAGCAGAGATTCCGGGGCTCCATGCGTCAGGATGCCATGAGCCGCCGCAGCAGCGGCCAGCCAGAGCAGCAGCATCGGCACCGTCAGCCTCCGAAACGCCCCCAGCCGGTGCAGGACGAGCATGCCGATGTAAAACAGCAGCTCATACTCCAGCGACCAATATGCGCCGTCGATCATCTGCGCCCGCGCAAAACGCGGCAGCATGGTGAGGTTCCAAAGCGCGTCACGCGTGCTCACCTCCATGCCGGGAAGGCCATGAAAACACATGATGACCAAAGTCACGAGCGCGCAGGCCCAGAACGTGGGAAACAGACGTGAAAAGCGCCCCACCGCGAAGCTGGCGGCCGATTTGGCGCGGTCCAGCGTCATGAAGATGACAAAGCCGCTGATCATGAAAAACAAGTCCACGCCATCGTCCCCGTAGGGGAACTGGAAGGGCACGTCGTAGATGTGATAGCCCCAGTTTTTGGCGATGCCGCTGGTGAAGTGGAAAAAGATCACCGCCATGGCGGCCAGGCCGCGCAAGGCGTCCAGCTCGGCGATGCGTGACGTGGGCGCGGGGGTGCTCATGGCAGATGCAGCGCGGGGCCGAGCCCCCGTGTGAGGACGATGTAGCCGGCCTTGGTGAGGTGCAGATTGTCCTCCGCATAGAGCGGACGGCGCAGATTGCCGTCTGGTTCAAGAAAATCAGCCGAGAGGTCGATGAACTCGGTCTTTTGCGTGCCGTGGCGTTGTTTGAGCCGTGTGTTGATCTCGCCAATCCAGGCCCGGATGGGCGACTTGGCCTCATACACCGGCAGCAGGCCCAGCAGCAGGATGCGGGAGGCTGGATGACGCTGGTGGATGCGCTCCACGATCGTTTCAATGCCACGCGCGGTGTCGGCGGCGGTGAAGTCGCGCCAGAAGTTGTTAATGCCGATCATGAGGACGAATGCCTCCGGCGAAGCGCCTTCGAGCAGGCCGTGCTCGAGGCGCCAGAGGACGTGCTGCGGCCCGTCGCCGCCGATGCCGAAGTTGTGAGCGCCTGCGGAAGCGATGCTTGTTTTCCAAACGTCCTCATCCCAGCCCTCGGTGATCGAATCGCCGATGAAGATGAGCCGGGCCGGCTTCTGCTTCATCATTTGCGCCTGCTCCTTCACGCTTTCCGGCCATGACGCCGGCTCTGCGCGTGCCGCCGGTTGCCAGGGGACTTCCTGGCCGCTCACCGTGAGGAGAAGGCCGAAAAAGATGAGGAGATGACAAAAAAACGACATGTGCGACGAAACGCTAAGCGCCTGCGCTCAATAGATCAAGCCGTGGGCTTGCCAGATGCTATTCCTCCTCGCTCGAATCCGCCTTGCCGCCAGGAATGATGCCGCGTTTGGTGGCGGCGACGAAATCGACGAAGGCGGCGGCTTCCAGCGAGAGCTCGGTGGCACGAAGCTCCTCGATGGCCTGGGCGTTGTTCAAACCGCTGCGGTAGATCTTGCGGAAGGCGTTGCGGATGGAGCGCATTTGATCGCGGCTGAAACCGGCGCGTTGCAGGCCGACGATGTTCAGGCCGCGCGCCCGCGCCGGATTGCCGTCAGCGGTGCAGAAGGGCGGGATGTCCTGCACCACCTTGGCGCAGCCACCAGTGATGGAGCGGGTGCCGATGCGGCAAAACTGATGCACGGCTGTGAGTCCGCCGATGATGACGTGATCCTCGACGACCACATGCCCGGCGAGCGTGCCGTTGTTAGAGAAGATGACGTGATTTCCCACCACACAGTCGTGCGCGATGTGGACGTAGCTCAGGAAGTGATTGTGGCTGCCGATGAGCGTCTTGTCATGCGGCGCGGTGGCGCGGTGGACGCTGCAAAACTCGCGGAAGGTGTTGTTGTCACCCACTTCGAGCCAGGTCGGCTCGGCCTTGTATTTCAAATCCTGCGTCTGCTGGCCGATGGAGCCGTAGGCGAAGAACTTGTTGTGCTTCCCGATCCTGGACGGCCCCATGATCGTGACGTGATGCTGAAGCCAGCAGCCGTCCCCGAGTTCCACGTCCGCGCCGATAATGCAGTAAGGGCCGACGGTCACATCCGCGCCAAGTTTGGCCGAAGGATCAATGATGGCGGAGGGATGGATCATGGAGCGAAGGGCTTAGGGCAGAGAGCGAAGATTCAGAATTTTGAGATGCGAAGTCAGATGCGGAAGAAGCGCGGCTTTGAACTCTTTGCCCTACGCTCTTCGCCCTACGCCTTACCGGTCCACCAGGCTGAACATCAGCTCGGCCTCGGAGGCGAGCTGGCCGTTGACCGTGCAGCGGCCCAGGGCGCTGGCGATGCTGCGCTTGGTTTTGAGGATCTCGGTCTCGATGACGAGGGTGTCGCCGGGCAGAACGGGCCTGCGCCACTTCACTTTGTCCGCGCTCATGAAGTAGCCGATCTTGCCCTGGTTCCCCGGCATGCGCAGCAGCACGATGCTGGCGACCTGCGCCATGGCCTCAAGCTGAAGCACGCCGGGCATGATCGGGTGGCCGGGGAAGTGGCCCTGGAAGAACGGCTCGTTGATGGTGACGTTCTTGATGCCGGTGCATTTCGTCTCGCCCTCGAAACCGATGATGCGGTCCACCATGAGGAAGGGATAGCGGTGCGGCAGGATGTTCATCACCTCGTTGATGTCGAGCACGGCGTCGCCAGACGGGATGTTGATGGCGGCGGGCATCATGCTGCGCATCGTCTCGTACTGCTTCACGATGGAGCGGGCCAGCTCGGTGTTCGGCCCATGTCCAGGGCGCACGGCGATGACGTGGCCGAGGATGCGCTTCCCGGAGAGCATCAGGTCGCCGACGATGTCGAGGATCTTGTGGCGGACGAACTCGTCGGCAAAGCGCAGCGGCTGCTTGGAAAGCAACGTGTCACCACGAATGACGACGGCGGCTTCGAGCGTACCACCTTTGATGAGGCCCTTTTCCATCAGCGGGGCGATGTCCTCGTAATAAACAAAGGTGCGGGCGGCGGCGATTTCCTTCTCGTAGGTCTCGGGGGTGATCTCCGTGCTGAAATACTGCGTGAAGCGGCCGTTCGGGCCGACGTTGGTGCAGGAGATGCGGAATTTCTTGTCGGGAACGATGGTGAGGATGGTGCCGTCACGCGTTTCCTGATAGATCGGCTCACGCACCTCAAACACACTGCGCACGGCGCTTTGCTCCTGCAATCCGGCGGACTTGATCAGCTCCACGAAGGGCATCGAGCTGCCGTCGGCGATGGGTGGCTCGTTGGCGTCCATCTCGATGATCGCGTTGTCCACGCCCATGCCCGCGAGAGCGGAGATGACGTGCTCGACGGTGTGAACATTGACGCCGCCCTCGGCGATGGTGGTGGCGCGCTCGACTTTCTGCACTTTCTCGACCAACGCGGGGATGAAGGGCTTGTCCTCCAGGTCCATGCGGCGGAATTTGAAGCCGAAGTTTTCAGGCGCGGGCTGCAGGGTGAGGGTGACCTGTTCGCCGGTGTGCAGCGAAGTCCCCGTCATGGAGACGGATTTGGCGAGAGTGTGCTGACGGTCGGAGGCCATAGTTCGGGGCGGGAGGCGCGTTCGTTAGCGTCCGTCCCCGGTGGGGTCAAGTTCGGAGTCCCGGCAGTTCGGAGTCCCGGTTCGGAGTCCCGCCTTCAGGCGGCAAGGCTCTCGTCAGCGGAATGTGTGATGAATGACGTGAACGCTTTGCTGTGGCGAAAGCCTTTCCGGCTGAAGCCGGACTCCTGCGAGGACTCCCAACGTCACTGCTTCCCGATGCACCACAGGTTCTTGTAACCACGGATGAAAAGCTGCCCGTCGCTCACGGCGATGGAGCCGATGATCAGCTCGCCGAGCGAGTTGGTGGAGATCAGCTCGAAGACCGGCCCCGCCTTGAACACGAAGCAGTCGCCGCCCTGGTTGGCCGCGTAGCATTTGCCGTCAGCGCTGAGCACGAGGGAGGACCAGTTCTTCGCCGTGGGGCCGGGGCCTTTCAGACGCTCGTTGTAAAGCAACTTCCCGGTCTTCACATCGCGGCACTCCACGATGCCGCCGTCCGTGAGGATGTAGTGATTGCCATCATGGATGACTCCGCTGCCGATGCGCTGCGCCACGCGTGGCTCATGCCACACGCGGTTTTTTTCCGTCACATCACCACTACCGCCCGTTTTCACCGCCATCGCCGAGCCACCGTAGCCGCTCATGAAAATTGCCAGGCCGTCCGTGTAGAGCGGCGAGTTATAGACCAGCGGCGTGAGTCCGCCGCAGGTCCATAGCTCCTTGCCGCTGAGCGGATCGAAAGCGCAGGCACGTCCGGCGTAGGACATCAGAAGCTCGTAGCGGCTGCCTGTTTTGCGCAGGAGTGGATCACTCCACGATCCTGTCCAGGTCTTGTTCCCAGCCTCGCCCGAGGCACCACCGGGTTCCTTGTGCTCCCACAGGGTCTTCCCCGTCTTTTTGTCAAAGGCGTAGAGCACGGTGTTTTCACCGGGGCCGAAGTTGAGAAACACGCGATCTCCGGCGAGCACCGGCGAGGTGCCGCAGCCCCAGATGTGATGCAGTTTGCCCAGGTCCGTGCGCTTCCACAGTTCTTTGCCGTTCATGTCGTAACAGAACACGCCTGCCGAAGCATGAAACACGATCACCCGCTCGCCATCCGTCGCAGGCGATGCCGAGCAATGCGGATTCGTGGCATGCGTGAGCTCCACCGCTTTGGGGATGTAGATGGTGCCAGCATCCCAGAGCTGTTTGCCGGTTTTCTTGTCAAAGCACAGCAGCAAGCGTTTTTCTCCCCCTTCGATGGCCTGGGTGACGAAGACCTTGTCCCCCCACACCACCGGCGTCGAATTGCCGCGATCCGGCAGCGCCACCTTCCATGCCACATTCTCCTCCATGCCCCACTTTTCCGGCAGCTTGGACTCCGAACAGGTCCCATCCCCGTTCGCCCCACGCCACATGGGCCAGTTGTCGGCAAAAGCGGGGAACAGAGGACAAAGGGCGAGGAACAGGGAGAGCGTGCGTTTCATGGTTGGGATGGGTTAGGCGGCGTATGAAACGCTGATTGTGGTCTGAAGATGTCAATTCATGACAACTCAGCGCAAACGAATATGTCAGCGCTGCGGAGGTGCGGCGGGCGCACCAAAGGGATCAGTCGTGACTGGGATAAGCTTCACAGGCCATGAGTAATGCACTGTGTAGGTCACCGTGCCTTCCTCTCCCGGCTTCAACGGAACGCGAAACTCGATGGTTTGGGCGTCCTTCTTCTGAAACGCAGTGGAGTTCTCGCGAATCTCCCAGTTCGTCGAGCGAGAGAGATGTTCGATGACTCGAATCTCGACGGCTTCATCCTTTTTCCGGTTGCGGACTTTGATCTCGAAGGATTCATCGGTCCATCCGGCGTCACCATCAGACTTAAAGTTGCTGCGCTTGCGCTCACCGACGAGGTCGAAGGCATTGCCTGTGTAAAGGCGCAGAGTTTCATCCTTGGCGGTGTGATCAATCCTGTCTTCGCCGGTAAAATGAAGGCGTCCGTCCCCGTCCTGGCGATAGAAGCGGATTTTTCCCTTGGGCAACGGCAGCCCAAGGCGATTGGCTTCGCTGTTTTTGATTTCACGCACGACCCAAACCTTGGAATTGCTTGCAGTGCCGTAACCAAAGTTATCACGGATGTCTTCCATGTTGAAACCGCGGTAGCTGCTCTTGTTAACGTCAAAACCGGAATAAATGAAAATGCGCTGTGCTTTCACGGCCTCAGCACGAACAAATTCAACCTGCTTCGTCTCGTCATCATGCAGCGTGGTCGGCAGCGGAAGGCTGTAGAGATGGAACTCATCAAAAACCTCTTCAGTGACCTTGGGACTTCCAATATCAAAGGCAGCTCTTGCTCCCTGATAAGGAGAGGCTGCATCATAGGCTGAACCTTCATCACCACTCAGTTTCGCCACATCCCCGGCGATGAATTGGAGCTTGGCATCCTTGAAGATTTTCCCGCTGCGATTGGCGATGGTAATCCACCCCGTAAGATCCATCAGATCACCCGTTTCAGGAGCAACTACGTTGTAGTCGGCCTCCCAACTCATGCCGCGTGTGACGTAGCAGAGCTCAGCGTCAAGTTTGGTGGCCTTCTCGGCATGAATGCGCCAGTCGAGCGTGGGTTTGAGGATCGTGTCGTCCGCAAAAGCTGGAAAACGTGGCTCGCCGGGCAGGGAGAACTGCAATTTGCCATCAACTTCGATCACCGGTTGGAAGACATCCGAGCCTCCGCGAGTTCGATCATAGCCGCTGCGGATGACTTTGCCCTTCACGACGCGGTCGGGCTTGTTCGGTTCTTTGACGAAGAACTCGATCTCCTTGCCCTCGTTCAAACTGAGCAGCAGACCAGACGAAACGGGGTCGGCGCGGTAGTTCTGTTCCAGGATGCTGAGCTTCACGCCGGTCTTCGGATCACGCAGGATGACGGAGTCCGGCTCCAGATGCGCGGTGGTGTCGGCAAAGCGCACCTGATTGACGCCCTGCTGCAAATCCAGCGGCACCACATCGCGCACGACGCCGAAGTTTTGATTGTAGATGGTCAGCGAGGTTTCCGCATGAGCCTGGGCGAGCAATGCGGCGAGGACGAGGCAGGATGAAGTGATTTTCATGGCTGCGCACAGCATAGCCGGAATGGCGGGGTGTCTGTCAACGCTGTTAAAATCCTGGGTTAAAATCCCGGCTTAACAGCCTGTCGAAAAACCTCCCGGCGTGAGAAGTCAGAGGTGAAAGGTGAGCAGTGTCGCCTGCGGCTGCACTTCTGGTTCATCCGAAAAGTGGGTGTGGTCTCTTTCGGTTCACAGGGGCGCGGCACAAGCCGCCCCTCACCTAACCTTTCGCTTCGCGGCGCTGCGCTAGCCCCGCACCTACGCTTCAGATCATGGGGGCATCCACAGCGGGGAGAGGGACTTGAAAGTGAGGACGCCATCGTCAATCGCAGGCCAGCAGGTGTGCCTGCCAGTCCCTCTCCCCGCGCTACGCACGCGATTGGTCTGCCATAGGTTGCGGGGAGAGGTTAGGTGAGGGGAACCTCGTCATGCCCCGCGAATGCACCGACTTCCCGGATGAACCCCACTTCTGACATCTGACATCTGACTTTTAACTTCTTACTCGTTCCTTCGTGAGTTTTTCAACAGGCTGCTAAGGCGTGGCCGCCGAGTTGGTCACGGGCGCGGCGCCTGAGGTGATCACGCCTGCGGCGCTCTCCTTCAGCGCTCTCACGGAAGGCGCGGTCTTGAGTTTCGCCAGCTCCGCCGCCACGACCTCGGCCAGCTTGGCCGCGTCAATTTTTCCGGCAGCGGCGCGTTCTTTCGCCTTTTCCACCACGAGCACACACTGAGCCGTGCGCATCTTTTCGGCGGCGGCATCGGCCTGCGCCTGGATCGCGCTGATCTGCGCGTTGTAGGCTTGTCGCAGGGTGGACAGAGCGGGCGGCCAGGTCTCTGCCGGCTCGTTCAAAGGCTCATGATTGGCGGCGTGGGAGATCTCGCTCAACACATGGTCGCGCTGCTCGGGCATGAGGCCGGTGAGGCTGCGCTGGAGCGCGGGGATGTATTTGGCGGCCAGATCACGCCGCTCCAGCTCGGTGTCGAGCACGTCGTTGGCCGCCCATTCCTGCCCAAACGCGGCCACGAGCTGCGCCAGCTCGGGATCGCGTTCCTCCAGCCGCTGAATCGCCTCCAGCGGCGTTTCCGGTGCCGGAGTCAGCGGTGGAGGGGGCGCAGGCGCGGCGATCATGGTTGGCGTGGGTGGCGGCGGCTCGGGAGCTTTTTTCTCCGGCTCAGTCACAGGCATCACCACGGCGGGTTCTGGCGTTGTTTCTTCCGGTTCCTGGATCTTCGGACGCTTCTTGTTCGGCTTTTCCTCCGGCGCTTCCTTCACCTCGGGCTTTTGGGCGGCGATTTTTTGTTTCCGGGGCTTTTCCGGCTCAGGTTTGGCCAACGTCCCGATCACCATCCCCAGCACGATCACCAGCGCCGCGCCGATCATGGCGAAGTGCATCGGCGCGAGCGCCTTTTTTCCGGACACCGCCACCGCCTCCACGACAACCTCGGCCACTGGCACGGCAGCCTCCGTCGCCTGTGTGATGACCTGGGAGATGCGCGCGCGCAGATCCACCGCGTCTTGAATTCGTTTGGCCGGATCAGGATGCGTGGCCTGGTCGATCAGATCATCCCAGCGCTTGGACACAGGCGCGTATTCCGTGACCGAGCGGCGTGGGTTCTTCGGCACGCGACCGGTGAGCATCTCATAAAGAACCACCCCTGCGGCGAAGATGTCGGCGCGTTGATCCACCGCCTGCCTGGCCATGATCTCCGGCGCGGCGTAATCCGGCGTGCCGAAGGGGTTTTCCTCCGCCTCCCCGGTGATCGGACGCGCCAGGCCGAAATCCGCCACCTTCACCTGATCATCCTGGTTGATCATGATGTTCCCCGGCTTGATGTCACGGTGCAGGATCTTGTGGCTGTGCGCGTAGGCCAGCGCGTCACAGAGCTGCATGCCGAGGTGGGCCACCTTGCGCACGGGAATGCTGCCTTTGTGAATCAGCTCATGCAGCGTGGGGCCCTCGATCCACTCCATCACCAGGTACAAATGGCCGCCCGTCGTGATCCCAAAATCGTACACCCCCACCACATTCGTGTGATTGAGCTTCGCCATCGCCCGGGCCTCGCTCTTGAAGCGCTCGGCGAAGCTGGGGTCTTCTTTTTCCACGCCGGGCGGCAGGATCTTGATGGCGACGGGCCGGTCGAGGTTCGTCTGCACCCCGCGATACACCGCGCCCATGCCACCGCGACCGAGGAGCTTTTCAATCGTGTAACCCGGCATCAATGCCTGGAGTTCTGCCGCCGTCGGCGGTTCCCAGCGCCAGTTTCCACCCGTGGTGCGCGGCGGCGGAGTGTCAGACGTAGGTGAGGCGGGAGTGGAGTCGTCAGCCATGCGGCTTGCTTTCTACGAAAGACGGTGGCGGATGGCAAGCGTGTAATTCGTGGGCAGAACGCACGGGTCTAAGGAGAGTGCGGTCACGCGATCTTCCACGCCTCGCGCATCGGCCGTAGCAGCATCTGATTGGCCTGCTCATCGCCTTCAAAGCGTTCAGCCTTCGGATCAAACCTCAGCGGACGTTTTAACATCGCTGAAATGGCCCCGATGTGGCAGGTGGTGGCCGCACGCTGGGCGATCTCCGCCGTGGCGGCGGTGCGACCACGCGAGAGCACGGCGTCGATGAAGTTGCGATGATGATGCTTCGATTCGTAGAGCTTCACATCGCTGTCCTTGAGCTTCACGCGCAGGATGTCGTCCGAGCTGGCCTTGAGCACCTCCGCCTCGGTGTAGATCCAGCCTTCGCTGCCGATGAACTTCGTGCCCCACTTGGTTTTATCGTCCGTGCTGAGCATGACCACGCGCACGCCGTTGGCGTAGCGGTATTCGATGCGGAAGCTCTCAGCGGCATCGTAGATTCCCGCGTCGCGGCGCTTCACCTCGGTGGCGCTGACTTCCGTCGGCGTCGTTTCATCCATGCCCGCGCCCCATTGCGCCACATCGAGGAAATGCGCGCCCCAGTCGGTGATGTAGCCGGGCGCGTATTCCTCGATCCAGCGGAAATTGAAATGGCAACGTGCCGCCGTGTAGGGCTTCTCCGCCGCCGGGCCGAGCCACATGGCATAATCGAAGTGCGCTGGCACGGGTTGCGTCGCTTCCAGTCCGGTGACACCACCACGGATGGCAAATTTGCCCGGCACACCGATCTCGATCTCCTTCAATTCACCGATGTAGCCGTTGCGCACACGCTCGCAGGCCATGCGCACCTTCAACCCGGAGCGCCGCCAAGTGCCGCATTGCAGCACGCGTTTGTTTTCCTCCACCGCACGGCAGATGGCCCGCCCTTCGACGATGCTCGCTCCCAGCGGTTTCTCGGAATACAAATCCTTGCCCGCCTTCGCGGCGGCGATGGCCACGTTCGAATGCCAGTGATCCGGCGTGGCGTTCATGATCGCGTCCACATCGCTGCGGGCCAGCACCTCGCGAAAATCGCGATACACATCGCCCTTAGTCAATCCGGCCAGTTTCGCCGCCGCCTCGGCATGCTGGGAGTCCGCATCGCACACGGCGACGATCTGCACGCGCTCATC
>DNXB01000482.1 GCA_003506995.1 Verrucomicrobiales bacterium | reverse complement strand
GGCGGGGAGCAGCAGCGCGTCGCCATCGCTCGTGCCATCGCCAAAAAGCCCGAGGTGCTGCTGTGCGACGAGCCCACCGGAGCGCTCGATGTTCACACCGGCATCACCGTGCTCGAAGCCGTCGAGCGCATCAACCGGGAGCTGGGCACGCTGACCATCGTCATCACTCACAACGCCGCCATGGCCGCCATGGCCGACCGCGTGCTCTATCTCTCCGACGGCCAGATCATCAAAGAGACCCGCAACGCGGAGCGTCTGCCGGTGACGAGCCTGGAGTGGTAATCTTGCAATGACTCGCGTGTTGAAAACGCGTCCACAGCAAACACAGTGAAGGGTGAAAATGAGCTATTGGGAAAGACTGCGCTTTGCTTACCGGGCAGCCCCGTTCAACACGCTTCTATGGGCGTTTTTGATTTGCATGGCCATCATGATCTCACGATTCCTGATCGTTCCAACCATGGATGGTCCGCTATTGAATGCGCTGATTCCCCTTTTGTCCCTGCTGGTCGCTCCGCTGATCTCAGTGAAGGCCCAAAGCAAGGTGTCAGCACCGAGATCCATCATGAAGATGCGCTATGCTGAGAAAGTGTGGATTGCATACCGCAATGCACCATTTACCACCCTGACATGGGCTTTCTACATCTACATCTTCATCTCGGTAGCTCTATACTTGGTCGCTCCACATTTCAGCCGCTATGTTGAAACCGACCTTTCGCAAACGGGTGAAGACCAACTTGGGATGGCCCTGGCCGCCCTGACTGTGATCTTCTCTTTACTGGTTGCTCCGCTGCCGACGCTTGAGACAGAAGCCTGATCGGTTATGCGCTAAACATTCGAGTGAAAGTTAGTGTTCGAGGATCTCACGCCTTTGCGCTGGCAAGTCTGCCGGTGACGAGCCTGGAGTGGTGAGGATCAGCCCCGTGCTGGCGTCACAGTGCAGGTGCGCATGCCGCGTAGAATACGGCGAGCGCATTGCTCGAAGTGCGCCATGATTTCATCGGCGTTGGTCCCCGGAGGCAGTTTTGCGTCGGCTTGGACGGGTTTGTCGCTGAGGCCGTCGAGAAAGAGCAAAACATCGGTCAGGTGGTGGAAGAGCTGTTTCTCCTGCTCGGCTTCCGGCAGCATCACAAAGGCGAGGTTGAGCAGCCAGCGACCATCTTTTTGCAGAACGAAGCGCTGCGGTTTGAAGGTGCTGCTGCCGGGCTCGTAGCCCTCCTGGCGCACGAGATAGGGACCGTGGCCTTGGGGTCCGTAGCCGAGGTTCATCACCTCGCAGCGGGCGGGATCGTTGCTAAGCGCGGACATCTCAGGTGAAAAGGATGTGCGTTCCTACTCCGGCGGACTCTTCGTAAAACTGACCCACGGTCAGCACGCCATCGACGCGGTCCATGAGGTCTTCCTTTTTCAGTTTGAACATGTCCATCGCCAGCTTGCAGGCATAGATCTTGCCGCCGGAGTCGGAGATGAGTTCGAGAAATTCGCGCACGGGCGGGATGTCGAGCTTCTCCATCTCCTTGTTCATGAGATGCGTCGCAAAGGCCGACACGCCGGGAATCGCGCCCATCACGGTCGGGAATGGAATCGTCATCGGCAGGCCAAGCATCGGCATGGCCATGTTCAGCGCGGAGTTGCCCACGGTGGCGACTTTCAAATGATCGAGCGTCTTGTTCGCCAGCGCGTTCAGGCCGAAGAAGGTGAAAAACAGCGACGCCTCAATGCCTTCCATACGCGCGCCGTTTGCCATGATCAGCGCCGGGTAAATCCCATCCAGAGAGCCTCGGCTCACGATGATGGACATCTTTTTCACGGGTTGTTTGTCGTCAGGAGTGCTCATGGTCGTTGAGGTGTGAGGTTAAATGCAGCCAACGGGTTTCGGAATGCCCGCAATCTTCGAGGACTTCTTCAGGGGGCCGCCGGGGAAGAGGTCGTAAAGTTCCTTCGTCGTCACGACGCCGCTCTTGCCCATGCTGCGGATCGTCAGCGCCGCGCCCTTCGCTTGTTGCTCACGCAGGTAGCGCACGACTTTCATGTGCGCGTCCGTGAGCGCTCCGATGCCTTCCTCTGAAGCGATGGCGGCGGCGATGGCTTCGTTCCATTGTGACGCGTCGGTGAGGTAGCCTTCCTCGTTCACGTCGATTTCATTTCCTGCGATGGTCTTTTTCATGGTTGTTTGTTTGGGTTGTTTGGAAAGGTGGGAAATGACGAAACCAGAATTGCGAATGACGAATCAAATTCGGCGTTTCGGGCTTCAATCATTCATTCGGCATTCCTCATTCTGGTTTCGTCATTCCGCTCATGCTGTCGGCTTTTTCTTCTGTCGGCTGATACCAAGCAGCGGCCAGCCTTTGAGCAGGACGTTCCAATACACATGCCGGAAGGCCAGTTTGCCGAGGTGGTTGAGCCTGCTTTCCTCCAGCAGCTTCATCGGGCCGAAGGCGAAGGGAAAATTCCCTTCATGCGGTTCGTACTCGTAGTTGAAGTCGATGAGCAGCGCCTTGCCGTTGCCGGATTCGATGAAGCAATTCGAATGCCCATCGAACTCCTCCTTTAATGGCTTGCCCTGGATGTGGAGCATGACGTTGTCGGCCAGCGTTTCGCTCTCAAAGTGGGCCACGGAGCCCGCTTTGGACGCGGGGAGGTTGGTCGCATCGCCAATCACGAAGACATCGGGATACTCGACTGATTGCAGCGTGTGTTTCTGCGTCGGGATGAAGTCGAGGTCATCACCCAGAGCGCTGCGTCGCACGGCTTCATCGCCCATGTTTGTCGGTGTCGTCACCAGCAGGTCGTAGGGCACCTCACGGCCGTCAAAGCAGACGAGTTTGTTGTTCTCCTGATCGACCTTCTCGGCCACGAAGTCAGTCACCAGCTCGATCCCTTTGTCTCCGAGCAGATGCCCGAGCTTTTTCGACGCCTTGGGCTTCGTGAAGGCCCCGGACAGCGGCGTCACATAGGTCAGCGTCACCTTGTCGCGGATGCCTTTCTCCCGGAAGAACGTGTCGGCCAGGAAAGTGAACTCCAGCGGCGCCACGGGACATTTGATCGGCATTTCGTTGATGTGAACGACGACGCGACCACCCGTGAAGGTCTTGAGCTTCTCACGCAGCGCCCGCGCTCCATCCAGCGTGTAGAAATCATGCACATTCACCCGCCACTTCGGTCCAAGCATGCCCGCGGTCTCCTCCGGGGCCGTGCGACAGCCCGTGGCGACAATGAGGAGGTCATATTTCAACTCACGCCCTTCCTTCAGCGTCACCGCATGATTCTCAGGTGTGATTTGATCCACCTCCGACTGGATGAATTCGACATCACGCGGGATGAAATCGCGCGTCTGCCGGATGATGTCGCTCTCCTCATACTTGCCGAAGGGCAGAAACAAAAAGCCCGGCTGATAGAGATGCTTCTCGGAGCGGTCCACCACCGTCATGCGCCATTCAGACGCAGGCAGGCGACGGCGCAGATGGTTTGCCATCATGGTGCCTGCGGTGCCGCCGCCGAGGATCAGTAAATGCTTGCTCATGGTGGTTGAAAGGTTGTCTTTGCCAAACTGCTATATGAGCGTATGCGTATATGCAAGTTTTAACTCTCCTCCGATCTTGTCCTCCATGAGCCATCATCTCGAATCTGACGAACGCGGCATCATCCTGCCCTGTCCCGCCTGCGGCACCGCAAACCGCATCGCCTACGCCAAAGTCAGCCAGCAGGGCCGCTGCGGCACCTGCAAGGCGGATCTGCCCCTGGTCGCCGCTCCGGTCGAAATGACCAGCCCAGCCGCCTTTGCCGCGCTCATCTCTCAAAGCCCGCAGCCCGTCGTCATCGACTTCTGGGCCGCGTGGTGCGGTCCCTGCCAGATGATGGCCCCCGAGTTCGCCAAAGCCGCCGCCCAGGCCGCTGGTGAGGCCCTCTTCATCAAAGTGAACACCGACGAGCAGCAGCAAATCGCCAGTCAGTTCCGCATCCAAGGCATTCCCGCCTTCGCGCTGATGAAGAACGGCAAAGTCACCGCTCAAACGAGCGGCTTCCAGCCTGCGGCACGATTGCGGGCGTGGATGCGGCAGAGTTAGAATCTGAACATCAGAATATAGGCATTCG
The DNA here is from genome assembly GCA_003506995.1 of Verrucomicrobiales bacterium. Taxonomy (GTDB): domain Bacteria; phylum Verrucomicrobiota; class Verrucomicrobiia; order Verrucomicrobiales; family Verrucomicrobiaceae; genus Prosthecobacter. The sequence continues at coordinate 4,066 of DNXB01000482.1, read as the reverse complement.
GAAAAGCCGTCCATCGTCGCCGTCGTCATGAAGCGAACGTACGATTACACCCTCGGCGAACTCGTGCAGAACATCGCCAGCGTGCCTTGGCAGTTCATGCTGAATAGCGCTTAGTATATATTGAATGCCGTAATCAGAGCAGAGTTCGTCGACCAGTTTGAGTAGAGCCAACTTCTTTCGGTCATCCTCCCCTTCCAAAGCTCCATCATGGTAAATGAAGTGGTAAAAACGGTTGCCCGAGTATTCGGCGAGTATGGCGAGATCAAAAGCCATGCAGAGCAGCTTTTTGAAGGTCGTTCCATCGGCTTCGCTACTGAATTCACCAAGTCCATTGGTTTGCTTGACCTCCACATTAAAATCGAGATTGCCAGCTTCGTTCTGTTTCACGAAAAGCACCGCCGGCACATTCAAGAACTCATCAGCGATCTTTTGAAAGCGTTCACGGATCGAACGGTAACGACTTGAGGGGGCATGAATGCTTTTTTTGATCTCGTTGGAGATCCTCTGAGAATTCAGCCGCGCCAATTGTCCGGCTTCGCGCAACTGCATCATCTCTTCCACGCGAGAAAGGTGCTGCCGAAGCTGTCGCAGGTTTTCCTCAGACCTTAAAACTTCGAGTTGCAGCTTCTTGAAGCGCTCGAAGGACTCCCGGTTCTTGAAAATGGCAAGATGACGCTGCCTTTGTTCGGAAAAATCTTTGTGAGCCTGAGTCTCTTTGGCGAGAGATTCCTCCAGCGTTGCAATACGCCTCTTCAAATACTTATTTCTTTCGTTCGCCAGCTTCCGATTGAACGCAACCAACTCATCGTATGAGCGAACTAGGATTTCAGGCAGAGCAATTGCGCACTCATCGTAGATCTCCTTGATCTCTTTCAGATCAAACTCAAGAGCGTTGGCCAGTCCATTTCTGGCCATCTGCAAATCTCTCCGCAGATAATAGATCTCCTGTTCAGTTCGCCCGATGCCAGCATCCACTATCTTCACGAGATCTTCGGACACCTCCATTTCCATGTCGTGAAATGAGAACTCCTGGAGCTGTGCCGACTTCCTCTGAATACTTGATTCAGCGAGTGAAATCTCAGCCGACAGCCGGTCTGCATCAGTTTCAGTGTAGCCTGAGTTTCCCTCAATAAGCTTGGCTGCTTGATCGCTTCCTTCGGCCGTTCGGTCTGCCTCATACTTTTCCGTGAGCAGTGCGCCCGGAAGTCCGAGCAAGTCGGCCATGTATGGTTTCCAAAAGTCGTCGCGACCCCGTTGAAACTTCTCGACCCGAAACAGGTCGCGGTAGTCGTTTTGGGTGCGCAGGAAATAGGATATGCCTTTTCGGTAGTCCCAACCGAGAAAGGCATCGAAGGCAAGCCACCCATTCAAGATGTCCTGGGCTTTGCTAATTGGCACGTTCCAGTGATCCCAGTCTGACTGTTCGACGTCGAGCAATGGTGTTCGTCCATCCAGCGCACTGTGTTTCTTGAGAGCTATTTTTGTATCGGCTTTTGCTGCCCGGCGAATGGTCGCATACGTGACACCATCTGGCAGGAGCACCTCAAGGAAGAATACAAACTGTTCAAAACGCTCAGGATGTTTGCGCGTGAAGAAATCGGCGTCCACGTCCTTGAGGAGCATGAAATCCAAGAGCTTGGTCAGAAGGGTTTTCCCAAGATTATGATCGCTCTTGGTCTCATCCTCAGGAACCCTGACTTTCGCCAGGATCACATTTAGGCCCGTGTTAAAAGGGATGGCCGGGAAAACCACGGTCTCATTGGAGTAAAGGCGAACCAGCTTCATTCAGACACCCCTCCTTTATCCTGAATCTGGCTCTGAATGCCTTCGATGTATTCGAATCTGTCAGCCGCCGGATGGTATTCGATTCTCCCAATGAGAAACAAAAAATTGATGGTGGGCTGGAACAAGACATCCGCGTCAGATCCCAAGACCTTAACGAGCTTTGCCCGAACTTTCTCAAACGACGAAACTCGCTCGCGCTTCAAAAAAGACAGCATCTCAGCCCCTGCGCGAAGGACGCAGCGGTTCAGGTCGAGATGCTTTTCCGGGGTAATCATTGCTTTTCGTCTGGGGTTCTACGCCCTAAATCGCACTGACAATACATGTAGTGCAGAAAGATGTAGATCAAGGCATCCTGGCCCTGGAGTTGGCCCCGAATCTGGAGCCTGTCGAAAATGTTCTCAAAGATCTGTTCGAATGAGCCGAAGTCAGCTCGGTGGGCCAGATACTTGTTTCTGAACTGCCTTGCCACGTTGGTGTAGCGCTTCCTCCAAGCTCCATTTCGAGGGTTGCTGAGGAACGCATTGATGGTTTTGAAATGAGGCATGGAATCCTCCACGATCCCAGATTGGAAGTAGTCGTTGCTCAGGCTGTTAATCTCGTTTTTGTCCTTGAAGGAGGCCGCTTGGAATGCTGGCTCTGCCGGTGCTTCCAGGGAATCCGAAAACAGGTCCACATTTGCGTCGAAGTAGTTTATCAAGGATTCAAGGTCCTGAGGATGGATCGTCAAACCGGGTGCAAGCATTCGTAGGCCCAGCATTTCGATCAAATCTGAGTGATGTGTCAGCAGATGTTCTATGGTGTCGATCCCGGCAATCGTGAGAGTTGGCAATCCTGTGACATCGCGTAGGGCAAGCTCAAGGTTGCGTCCTGCAACTCCAGATTCTTTTCGGTTCGTGAAGCAAATGTAATGATCAAGTTCGCCCCTGGCCTTGAGATTATTGATCTTGGGGGCCTCATCCGCCTCCATAAGCCGCTTGAACTCACTATCGGAGCAACTGGCCACCGGACTCTTCGTGTGTTTGGCTTGAATCACGATTTTACCTTTCCACGGATCCACAACGCTCGGATATGCCTGGGCGGTCCCTTCAAACAGCGCGTCTCGCCCACCATCCTTGCCAGGCGCAAACTTCTTCGTCCCATTTCCGAAAATCCTGACACACAGATGCCAGACGATATTCTCGAAATCGTCTTCGTGGCGCTGGTGGAGATTAAATCTGCCCATGATGTTGTGAATGTAGGAGGCTGATGAATGAAATGCCAGTTTCTTGTGATCATTCTGGCTATGCGGGGCTGAGCGCGCTCGTATAGCATCGCTTTTCTCTCCTCTCCCCCTGCGCTCCACAAGCCTGCGGCGATCACTTCGGTTGCGGAAGGGGACGTTCGGTGATGCCGCCGTCTTCGACATCTACGATGCGGTCGAAGACATCGAGCGTGCGGTGGTCGTGGGTGACGACGAGGACGCCGGCATTCCGCTCATGGGCGACTTTGGCGAAGAGTTCCATCACTTGCCGGCCGCGCTGGCTGTCGAGCGCGGCGGTGGGTTCGTCGAGAAGCCAGACCGGCCGGGGCGAGACGATGAGGCGGGCCAGCGCCAGGCGCCTCTGCTGCCCGGCCGAGAGCAGGCCCGCCTCGAGCCATTCCAGCCCGCCGAGTCCGACCCGGTCGAGCGCCTCGAAGGCATCGGGGCCCGGCCCGTTGACCGCCTGCCAGAAGGCCAGGTCCTCGCTCAGCGTCAGGCGCGGCTTGATGGCGGCGCGGTGGGAGAGAAGGTGCATCAGGGCCTGCGGGCGCGTCTCGTCGTCGATGCCCTGCCAGACGAGCGTGCCGGTCTCGGGAGCGAGCGCGCCGGCGAGGAGCCGCAAAAGCGTCGTCTTGCCCGCTCCATTGGGTCCGGTGATCAGCAGCAACTGGCCGGGGCCGAGGTTGAAATCGAGCCCGGAAAACAGCAGGCGCTCGCCCCGCCGGGCAGACAGGCCGGCGGCGGCAAGGCGGATGGGCGGCATTTTCGGGCGCTCGGGACGGGCATTCGGCATGGGCCGACTTGGTGAGCCATCACGTCGGCACTGGCAAGGGCGAAATTGTTTCTCTATAAGCCGCGGGAGATTGGAATGTTTCCAGCAAAGACTAAGGCGTCCGCTGGTCGCCACGGCCCCCTATCGGCCTGGTCCCCAAGAGAGACGCCCTCGGCAAAAACCCTAGCGATGGCAGGCTCTCCCGTGACAGGCACATCCCTCGACAGCTTCAAGTCCCGCAAGACCCTCGAGGTCGGCAAGTCCGAATA
>DNXB01000412.1 GCA_003506995.1 Verrucomicrobiales bacterium | reverse complement strand
ATCTGTTGGACGGACTACACTAGGGAAGTGCTGAATCATTCAGCTGAGAAGAACGCAGAGACTCGATTTCAAGAGTATTTCCCTGCGGTCTGCTGCTCTGCGGTGATTCATCCGTGGCAGTCTAAAGACAGGCGATGGATGCAGGCAGGCGTTCGGCGAGCGTTTGGATCAATTCTGCCCCTGGCGCTTGGGAACGCAGATCGAGGGCGGGAAGCAGTCCGGTGGACGCGAGTGCCTGACCGTGGGTCGTCAGCGCATCACGCAGTTTGGAGGAAATCACAGCGTGATGACTGGCCTTTTCACCGGGCGCGGGGATGGCTGCGAGCACGCCCTGGACAAGGCTGAAGACAGCGCCCCATGGCACCCACTGCGGCAGCGGCTGCCCGCTGGTGAGAAAGGCCCAGTCGCCCGGCTGGACATGGAAGCGGCGGTTGGCACCACGCCTCACTTTCCCGGTGCCGGGGCCTGCGGATTCCTGGGTGAGCAGATGACCAGAGAGCGTCATCTCCTGCAACAAAGCCTGCAAAGTGCGCGGGGCGTGGCCGGTCAATCGGGCCAACTCGGACGCATGGGCTGCGGCACCACCAGCGAGACATAAGATGACCTCCACTCGGGCGCTGACACCGATGAGCGCGCGCAGCGAAACGACGAGATTCGGCGGCAGCAGCGGGTGGGGATCACGGCTCATGCCGCGAGGTCGCACCGGGCTGCGAAGCAGACCGTGCGCGAGGAAGGTGGGGTCCGTTTCACGCGGCGGCGCACCCGAAAACAAGAGAACGGGCGCTGGAGTTGCTCGCTGCCTGGCAAGCGCTTTCCACTTCGGCTGGCCCCCGTGCGATGCGAGCCAGTCGGCCACCGCAGCGAGCACACGGGCATCGCCGAGACCGGTGCTCTTTTGCAGGCTCTTCAATCGTTGGAGATTGAAGATCGAGCCATAGGTGCCGAGCCAGTCGAGGGCTTCGTCAAACAAACGCGGATCATGACGGCCCACCGAGGTGGTGGCGAGCAGGAGGGCTTCCGGGTCGATGAGGTGGGCGACATTCGCCGGCATGGCGTGACCGGCCACGCCCAGGCTGCACCACTGCCGCCAGAGCAGATCCAGCGCGGCCTCCAGGCAGCGCGCTCTAAAGCTGGGCAGCGACGTGTCCATAGCCGAGGTCGGTGAGTGCGTTGCGTACGATTTGAGGAAAGACTTCGCCCGCGTCCTGAGTGAGAACCCAGCGTGCCGCCGTGAGCAGTTCATCATCCGTGGGCTTCAGCGCGGTAAGGTCCGCCGTGTGACGGCCTGGCCCCTGATCCATGATGGCAAAGAGCTTGAGGTGAATGAAATCGAAGCGGTCAGGGAAACAGAGAGTCAAGGCGGGTCCATAGTCGCGCCGTGTCAGTCGTGACAGAAAGCCCTCGGGCAATCCGGCCAGCACTTGATCCGCCGGTCCTGTGTTGAGCCAATGAGGGTCGAGTTGCATCTCCCGGGCGACTTTCGCGGCGGCAATGCGCAGAGCCTCCGACATGGGGCGGGGATCGACCAATCCCCGCTCGGCATCCACCCCCGCCATGATGTCCACATCCTTGGTGGCGCGGGAGATCAGCCCCAGCGAGATCAATGCGGAGCCGCCGATGATCACCAGGGTCTCTCGCGGGCTGTCTGATTCTTCCAGGAAAGCAGCCAGCGCCGTGAGAGCCTCCTCAAGATTTGCACTGGAGAGTCGCTTCATGCGCTGATTATCAGCGCAATATGCGCTGATTACAAGCGCATATTACGCCTTCTTCAACTCATCGAAGAACTCGCCACCATCAGTCTCGCGGAGTTCGATACGGAGACTCGGTTTCGCCCCCTCGCCGTGCGTGGCTGGGCCAAGAAGGTGCTGGCGATTCGCGACAAGTTGGATCGAGCTTGATGCGCCGTCACCGTCGGCACCACGCCAAACCCGCTCGACATGGATTACCCGACCATCAAGGAACAAGATGGCCTTATATTCTCCGTTCGACAGCCATGCGCGCATACGCTGCTCCAGTTCGGCAACGGTCATGGGATCGCGAGGTTCCTCGTCGCGGATGAGTTGGTGATTCAACTCGGCTGGCAGCGCTCAGTCATCAGGAGTGGAAGGTCGGAATGTCATCGATCGTCAGGCTGTTTCGTGAGTTGGCATGAGGCGAAGTGGAAGGACTTGCCAGTGTCGAGGTCGTATTGCTCGTCGGTGAGCCGCGAAAAGCAGTGAGCAGAGAGAGAATGGTGCAGGTGTGTCGGGCTGACGAATGAGAAGGCCGTTTGAAGCTGCGTGAGGCTGGGAAAGGGTGAGACGCTGACTTCTGGACGGCCATCAGACGGCAGTTGGAGCAATGTGGCGAAGATGCCGCCGTCGCCAAGAAGCGACGGCAGGTAGGAGCAAAAAGCATCCAGATGAAGATACTCCAACACAAGGCCGGCGAAGATGCACTCGACCGGGACCATGGCTGGCGGTCCCTGCGACAAATCGTGCAGCACCGGCTGGAACTCGGCAAAAGACGCTGCGTATCGGCTCGTGCAGACCGCCAGATAGTCGGGGTTAAAGTCCAGCGCGACCACTCGGCGCACAATGGCTGAATCAACATGCTCCAACCCATTGCCTCCCGCCGCGCCGAGTATCGCCAGCGAGCGCGGCTGAAAGCGGGTGACGATGCCCTTCAGCAAACCGGCCAGCATCTGAGCCTGCGCGACCTCAGGCAACGACATGTGCCCTTCGTAGTCGCTGAGCGGGATGCGCAGCCACGGATTGGGATCGGGTAATCGCTTCGACATCACCACGCTGCGGTAGTTCGTCTCATCCACGAGACATGCTGGATGAAACGAAAGCCCAGCCGCTCATACCATCGTACGAGATGCGTTGCTCCCTCGGCGGTATCGAGCGCGAGTTCCGTAGCGCCATTCTGGAACGCGCGTTGCTCAATCACGCGCAACAACCGTGCCCCAAGGCCCTTTTGTTGCAGATCAGGCCGCACGGCAAACTGACCGAACGACCAAACGCCAGACTGCGAATACCAGGCACAGCGAGATTCGGCCTCTGGAGCACGCAACGTCGCCGTTCCAACGATGGCGCCATCAAGCTCCGCGACGATGGAGATGCCGCCCTGCAATCGCTGCTGTGTTGTCGCCTCATCCTGGTGCGTCGCGAGATACTTGAAGCCCATCGCTGCCAACGACGCATAGGAGATGTGCAGCAACTCGGTGATGGCCGCGACGGAGTCATCTGGCCGCAGTTCCCGTATGCGAATGTGCTCGATGTTCATGACTCATTCAGTAAGCCCACGGGTCGAGGCCCGTGCGAGTGTCCGTCTCGACGGAGGAATGATTCGTGTTTGTATTCATGGGCAACATCATGCGCTCAATCGCTCGTCGTCACGAACTTCTGACGCGTCAGTTCCACGGTTTTCGTTTCTTTCAGTTTCGGATCCAGCACCTCAAGCGTCACCTTCGTCCCGACCGGTCCGCCCATCATCTCCAGGCACTCCTTGAGCGGCTTGCCGACGATGGATGTGCCATTGATCTTCTGGATCAGGAGGCCGGGCGTCAGCCCCGCCTTTCCCGCCGGTGACTTCGGAAAGACGCGTGTGACCCGCACCGCCCCAGTCGTGTCATCAGAGACCAGCGCCGCGCCGATGCCGATGACTTCGCGCACGAGATAAGTCACGTTCTCGCGGCTCAGCGGCATGCCCTGAAGAACGGCCCAGCCGACGCCAGAAGGATTCACCGCCAATTGATTGGACAGCACCACGACCCCGCGGCGCTGTTTCTTGTCGAATCCGATGAATGCCAGATAGCCGAATCCGCCGCCGCCGTGTGCCAACAGTTCCGATCCGGGCGGTTGATACAGCCCCTCGTCGAGCCACGGCATCGCGGTCGTTCCAAACCCCGGCGAGTCCGTATGTCGTATCACCTGCATCTCCTCCATCAGCGGACCCAGGTCGGTGGGAGTGAGGCCGAGATTGGCGGCGAGAAACTTCAGCAGGTCGTTTGCGGTCGAGAGCAAGGCCCCAGCGCTGGCCGAGACCTGAAACTTTATATTCTCGGACAGTGTGCCGTCGGCCCAATGACCTCGTGCCAGACGGGTCTTCTGTTCTGATGTGAGCGTGATGCCAGTGCTGTGCATCCTCAGCGGACGCGCAATCCGGTTCACGACCAGCGATTCATAGCTTTCGCCCGCCTCGAGTGCCATCGCGTGTCCCAGCAAAGACATGCCGACGTTGGAATACTGAAACTTCGTCCCAGGCGCGCTCGTCAGCTTGTGTCGCGCAAGAAACGCATACAAGTCCTCCGCCGTCCAGGCGTCGCAAGCTTCCTTGAATTCCTTGAGCGCAAGCTTCCTTGGCTCCTGGAGGAGAATCTTGTCGAGGTCGTCTGGATTCCAAGGCAGCCCCGAATCCTGCGCAGCCAGGTGGCGCAATGTGATCTCCTTCCCTTCGAAAGCCGGCACCTTCACCCGCTCCGGCAAATATTTCGCCACCGGGTCGTCCATCTTCACCTCCCCACGCCGCGCCATGTCGAGCGCCAGCAGGGACGTGAACACCTTCGTGACGGACCCAATCTCGAAGATCGTGTCGCCATCCACTTTCGCATCCGTGCCGTTGTCCAACTTCCCGGCGCTTNNCTCCAGAAGCCCGACCACCATGCCGGCATTGGTGTTGGCAAAGTTGGCGGTCAGGAACGCCTTGAGTGCGTCTGGATTCTCAAAACTGTCTTGTGCCGCAGCCTGAAATGGGACGGCCAGCCAGAGGATGGCGAGGAAAACGAAGCGGCGAGCTGTGGTTGTGTTCATTCGTTGTGTCCTGAGTCAGTGGTCATGACAGGCATCATCTGGGATTATCGCGGCTTGCAAAAAAGGTAGTAGCCAAAGCCGAGCGTGTCACGACCCCAGCGCCGGTAGGCGTCTCGCCAGGCACGAATCCGCTCCTGGAATGGTCCCGCATCCGGGTCTTGCGGATGGTCGCGGACGAAGCGTTCCATCGAGAGGCAATACAGCCCCTCGTAGTGGTCCCATTCATCGTCATTGCTCACGCACGAGTAAAGCGGCACCAAACCGGCGGCGATGCCTGCGGACTCGTTGCCCTGATGCTTGCAGTAGTCCGTCAGACCGGCACCGAGGAACGCGAGATACTCCGCTGCCGGTTCCCGCTTCCAATAACCATCGGCAATGAGCACCTGACCACCTGGACGCACCAGATGGGACAGAGCAGTGAGAGCCTGGTCAAACTTGCCGTAAGCGTGAGTGGAGCCGATGCACAGCGCCACATCGAAGGATTCAGGTTCCAATGCCACGTCGGCCACCCGAGCCTCGTGCAACTCCACGAATCCGCTGATACCACGGGCTTCAGCGCTGGCGCGCGCTGCTCTCACGAGTTCGCCGTTCGGATCCACGCCGACGCGGGCCACTCCGTATCGTGCCATGACACGGAGCAGCAGATCAGCCTTGCCACAACCGACATCCAGCACCCGCCCCGACTTGGGCAAATCGAGCAGATCGACCAACTGGTCGGCCTTGGCTGAACTCAAAGGACTGCAAAAGACATGATCGCGATGGGCGATGGTGGAGAAGCGGAGACGGTTCATGTGTGTTTGGTGAGGAGGGTTTGAATGGCTGAGAGGATGGACTCTAGGAAGGTGTCGCCGGCATGGCCTTCATCGAAGCCGTGGCGGCCTCATCCACCAACAACGCCGCCTGGACTCCGCTCGACTTCACACCCACCACGCGGGCCAAGTATGGCGATGTGTCGCTGAATAGCGACCGTGGCGGTCTCAGCTAGGAGCGGCAAGGGCCGATCTTCTTTTTTGCCCTTGCCGCACGTTTCACCTTGGGGCGCTCGGCACCCAGCATGAGCCTGAAATTCTGGAGGCTGCCAGCGAACACGGGATGTTCGGCTTCGGCTGCCCACATCTCGCGCATGAAGGCGGATGTTTCGGGAGCGGTGGTGATGGCGCTGGGTTTCATAAGCTCAGGATTCGATGGCAAAACGATTACCATCTTGTTGCAGGGTTGCAAGGTTCTCGTCCTGGATGAAAAAGTGATCCTTTACAGGCTGACCGCGAAGCACCCGCTTGCTGTAGAAGCTGGCGGAAACCTCGGTGGCCTCACCCCAGATGAGTCCGATGTTTGATCTGGCGGTGACGAAGCCGAGCGCGAGGAGCATGGCGGAGCCGACACCGCCATTGCCTGAGCGTGCATCAAACGCGAAGGGATGGCAGGCGAGGAAATCTAGCACCAGATGGTGACACCAAGTCCGGCGGCACCACGCCATCGAACCCCACTTCGCTCTTGGTGCCACCTCCGACGCGGGACTCGAACTCAGCCATCGTCCGAGCCACTTCATCGCGATGGGAATAGTAGCGCCAGCGTTTGCTGGCGAGCTTGGCATACTCAACGGCATCCTTGGCAGCGGCGGGAAAGGTGTGCCCTCGGCCTGCTCGCCAGGATTTCAGCCCATCCGCATCGCTTGGAACGCCAAATCGAATCGGCATTCGGCGGTCGCCTGCTGGCATCAGAATGTTAGGAGCGATGAACGGCTTCACGCGCCACAGGCTATGCCTCGCACTTGGAAAATCGAGCAGGATTACTGGTGCTACCCCTCCGACGCTAGCACAAAACTGAATCCGCTCGACATGGATTACCCATCCATTGAGGAAGGCGTCGCCGGCATGGCCTTCATCGAAGCCGTCGTCGCATCCTCCGCCAACAACGCCGCCTGGACGCCGCTGGACTTCACACCGACCACAGGTGCCAAGTATGGCGATGCGTCGCTGAACAGTGACCGCGGTGGACTCAGTTAGACAACAACAATCAGCTCACCAGGACTTCCACGCTCGACACCCTTCGTGCGTATTAGGCGTGTTTATTCTTCTTTGTTTCATGAAGGCGCCAAGCTGGGTTATATGGGCGGTTTGGTTCACTACATCTCTCATAACGGAATGAGTAATTGATGTTGTGTATCGCATAGCTGCCGTGAGAGACCGCGCCAAGCAATCTTTGCCAGATAGCATCTGGGACATTGATATACCGATAAACCGCTGTATGGCCTCCACCATTGTGGAACTTCTGATAAAGGACTGATGTTTTCGCATTGTATCCCGCTGATACGAGATGACTCGATTCGAGGAACACTTCAAAAACGGTCTCATCAGGGAAACCATGCTCCACCAGGTCATTCCAAAAGCGACGTCCCTTGCTGTAACCGGCAGTTGTAGAGGCTCTCGGAGGTGTTTGCGGTCTGTGACCGTGACCGTGACCTTCGGCTTGAGGCGCAACTTTTGTGTTTGTGAAGACATCGCAGCCCTCGAAATAGCGCGCTAAAACCTCGTAGCTGCCATTGATCTGCTGCGCCTTGCGAGTGGCTTCTCGAACGGCCTCATCTCCGATGTGCAGATCAGGATGCCAAACAAGCATCAACTTTCGATAGGCTGCTTTCACATCCTTTTTTGTGACTGATGTCACTTCAATTTCAAGGTTATGAATGGCCTCGGCAATGCTCATTTGTATCCGTCAAGCGTAGCGCCATAGCCCCGCCGCTTGACTTTGGGCGGCGGGTTACGCGGTGACCAGGCTGCGGGCGTTCAGCTCGACGGCGGCTTTTGAGGCGGCCCGGCGTTGGGCCGCCACGGCTTGGGGCGTCAGCTCATGCACTGTTTTGTGGTGGCACTTGGCAGGCGTTCGAAGAGCTCGGTCAGATACGCTTCGACGTTGAGGCCGACTCGATGACAGTTGGCGATCAAGGTGTAGAACGTGGCGGCGCGGTCGCCGCTTTTCGCATCGCCCATGAAGAGCCAGTTCTTTTTGCCGATGGCGCTGGGGCGGATCGAGTTCTCGACGAGGTTGTTGTCGATCTGCACGCGGCCGTCCCGCACATACACGCAGAGCTTCTCCCACTGCCCGAGGGTGTAGCTGATGGCGGCGCCAGTGAGGCTGCGCGGGATGTGGATGCGGCTGTGCTGCAGGCTTTGCAGCCTGGCGTGGATGGCTTCGAGAATCGGTGTGCTGTGCTGCTGCCGGGCGGCTCGCACTTGCTGCGGCCCGGCGCGGGCTTCTCGCATTTGCGCTTCGATTCGGTAGAGCTGCTGCATTTGCAAAAGCACCCAGCGGGCGTCTTCGCCTTCGGCCTGGGCCTCGAAAAATTTGCGCCGCGCATGGGCCATGCAGCCGACGAGCTGGATGCTGCCGCTGCGCGCGGGGCTTTTGATGAAGCTTTCGTAAGCGGAGTAGCCGTCGCACTGGATGAGGCCGGTGAACTCACGCGGCACAAGCTGCTCCAGACACGCCGCGCCGCGCCCGGTGTGCCATTGCATGAGGCCGATGCCGCTGCCGGGATTATGCACGCTCCAGAGATAGCCGGTGCCGCACACGCCTTCGCGCCCGGGGTCTTGATACTTCACCGGCGTTTCGTCGATCTGCACATAGCCTCCCTCAAAGACTTCCGCCTTGATGGCTTCGATAACCAGGCGGCAGGCGTCGTGCGTCATGCCGACCCAGCCGCACAAGGTCTGGCGTGAGATGGGCAGGCATGCACGCGCATACATCTGCTCGATGCGGTAGTAGGGCAGGTGCAGCTCAAAGCGGCTGGTGATCAAATGAGCGAGCAGGCGGGGCGATGCGATGCAGCGGTCCTGCAACTGCCGCGTGGGCGCGATGATGGGCGGCAGGTGGCGCTCATCTCTGCGCACATACTTGCGCCGGATGATGTGCTCGGCGCTGAACTTCCCCGGTGTGTAGCCGATGAGCTTGGTGACTTCCGCGCCGATGCAGCTCCACGCATCAGGCTCAGCCTTCACCTCCTCTGGATCGACGATGACTTCGGTCACGGGCAGTCCGGCGAGCAGGTCATCAAGACCGCGCTTGTTGCGCTTCACTCTCGCTGCTGCGGCGACGACACCTTCTTCTTCAGCCTCCGAGCCGCACAGGGCGTCTGCGGAGGCTTCCGGCTTTTTTGCCGTGTCATCCTCGCCACGCTCCATCGCCTCGAAGACCATCTGGAGCTGCGCGGGATCGAGCTTTTCGCTCGACTTGCCAAAGAGCCGCCGTGCCAGCGCATCGACCTTGAGCTTCATCACATAATTGTGCTGCTTGAGGCGCTCGTTTTCTTCCGTGAGCAGCTTGATCATCTCACGCAACGTCGCGACTTCCTGCCGGAGCAAGATCAGTTCGCTGGTGGAGTCGGGCATCATCGCGTGAGTGATGCGCCTTTGAACGAAGGAACTTCATGCGCTTATCAGCCCATTGCATTCATGCACAAAAAAAACTTCATCGCAGCCATCACTCTGACCCTTTGCCCTTGGCTCCACGCCTCAGCGCTCATACCAGCCGCGCGGCCGCGCACCGTGCATGTCGATGCCGTCGGTGAGCATCGCGAAGGCCTCCGGCTTGAGCTCCAGCTTCACTTGCCCCTCCTGCGCCACACGCGGCCAGAAGAAGGTGCCTTCCTCCAATCGCTTCGTCATCAGCCAGAGCCCCGTGCCGTCGAAGTGCAGGACTTTGATCAAACGGCGGCGTTTGTTGGTGAAGACAAACAGCGCCTTGTCCTTCGGGTTCTCCTTGAGCCTGTCCGCCACATGCGCGTGCAGCGTGTTCATGCCCGCGCGCAAGTCGCAAGGCTCCAGCGCGATGAAGATGCGCAGCGAGGCGGGAAAGCTCAGCATGACACAGGGGCGTTAAGGTTGCGCAGCAAATGAGCCGCCAGCTCCGTCTGGCGCGCGTCGCGCAGCAGCAGGCGTGCCCCGCCTGGCAACAGCAGTTCCAGCGTCGCCGAGGCATCTGGCGCCGGCGATGCGTGAGCCGCTGCTGGCAGCGCCACCTCCACGAGCTGCAACCCGGCCTTGCTGCAGGAGCGGGCGGGCTGCGCGGCACTGTGCTGATAATCGCCACGCGCACGACGGCGTTTTTGAATCCACGAGGCGAAGGTCTGGTAGTTGACCCCGGCCATGCGTGCGAAGGGCAGCCCCTTCAAGCCACTGCGCTCAAACT
>DNXB01000572.1 GCA_003506995.1 Verrucomicrobiales bacterium | reverse complement strand
TGGTGCTCTGAGGTGAAGAAGGTGTTCACGCGCACCAATCCGCTCGATTTCGCCCGTGATTGGTCAGGCAAGCACAAGCGCAAGCTCACCTCCGACCTTGATCAGGCACTGGTGCTGATCGGCGCTTGCGTCGATGGCAGCGGCATCAATGCCTCGGACACGTTGAAGAACGATAACTTCAAACCGCACGTGGCGCTCAAACCACTGCTGGAATGGTTGCAGAAAAACGGGCCGGATCAAATCACCCGCAACGCGGCCTCGCGCGCGGTGTCGATCTTCACCACCTGGCAAGCCAGTCAGGCACCCAAGCCGCAGCAAGGTTCGCTGTTTGATGACGATGGGGAGTATGCGTAATGAGGCAGGTGCTCGATACGGTGTGGCAACGGCGCGGCACCAGCTGGCTGTGGGACGAGGAGGCACGCAATACAGCGTGCGCGGCTGGCGAAGTGTGGAGTTTGCGGCAGTTCTTGCAGGCCGCGATTCCGAACGGGAATGGCTGGCCAGAAGATCTGCCCAGCAACGACAACCAGACGCTGGTGGTGGCCGGGCTGGAAGGCAGCCTTGATTTGCTGGCTCCCGATCAGGCAGAAATTTGGCTTGGGGACACGATCAAACGCGCCATTCTTTCGTTCCAGGATGCCTACGCGGGCGAGGCTGCGCTGATCTTCTGGTTGCCACAGGGAGATAGTCGTCTCAGGGTGCAGGCGTCCACTGACGCGGTATCGTGGTTGTGCGAAGCGCCACACCGAGGCCAGCAGCTCGACTTCGGCCGCCTGCTCTGGGGCGAGGCCAACGAGTACCCGCAGGAAATTCTGCTGCGCGAGGGCGCAAAAGCGGCAGGTCTCTTCCACTTGCGAATTACGTGAGGGCAGCGCGTGGAAGCAGAGGCTCAGTTTCAACCCGGCGAACGGATCACCCACCACGAATTCGGCCAAGGTGTCGTTCTTGACCCGGCGCGCGACGGCTACCTGCGCGCCTTCTTCGGCGTGGGCGAACGCCGCGTGCCGGTTGGTTCAGTGCGTCGTCAGCGTTCTCGCACCGAGCGCATCCTGCGTGCCGTCGAGGGCGGCGCAGATCGGGCGCGCAAAGCGTGGTTGTCCTATGAGGCACACGCGCTACCGGTGATGGAGAGCGCATCGGCGCTGACCTCGGCCAAGATTGACCTGCTACCGCATCAGGTGGTGCTGACGCACCGCATTGCCACCGCGTCTCCCCGGCGTTATCTGATCGCCGACGAGGTCGGGTTGGGCAAGACCATCGAAACCGCGCTGATTTTGCGAGAGCTGGCCAGCAGGGGCGAGCTGAACCGCGCGCTGATGGTGGTGCCTGCCGGGTTGGTGAACAACTGGCACCGCGAGCTGAACGAAGTGTTCAACCTCGACTTCGAGGTGTTCGGTTCCGAGGGCGATATTACCGACCGCAAGACCAACGCTTTTGCCAAGCACGACCGCCTGATCGCCAGCATCGACACGCTCAAGCGCCCGGCACGTATCAAACGCCTGCTCGATGCGCCACGCTGGGATCTTGTGGTGTTCGACGAAGCGCACCATCTGACCGCGTACCGCACCGGCGGCAAGGTGCGGAAAACTGAGAACTACAAGCTGGCCGAGGCATTGAAGGATCACTCACGTGACCTGATGCTGCTGTCGGCCACCCCGCACCAAGGCAATCACTTCCAGTTCTGGATGCTGGCGCAGCTTTTGAACCCCACGCTGTTTGGCAGCCCCGAGGAAATGCTGGAGAACCGCCACCGGCTCAATACGGTGATGTTCCGCCGCACCAAGGCCGATGCCTGCCAGCCCGATGGTTCGCCGCTGTTTGCGCGGCGCTGGGTGCATACCGAGTCTTTCCTGATGAATCAGGAGGAGCGGCTGTTCTACGAGAAGCTGCGCGAGTATCTGGAGGATGGCTTCGATCTGGCGCGTCGCCAGGGCGGCCAGGGGCGTGCCCTCGGCTTCTTGATGGCGATCTTCCAGAAGATTGCTGCATCGAGTTTCGCTGCCGTGCGTCGAACCATGAAACGCCGCCTACTGATGCTGACGCTGCACGAGGCGCTGCTGCGTGACAAGGAGCTTGATATCGAAGGCCGTGAGTGCTTGACTGAGGAAGCTCGGGCGCTGATTCACGAAGAATTCGGGCTGCCGCAGGACAGCATTGGGCGCAGCGAGGTGGATCGCGTGCTGGCCGACCTCAAATACCGCTTGGTCAAGAAGCTGGATGAGGAGGCGTTGGAAATGGCCTCCGATCCTTACGGCAGCGAATATTCTGCAACGCACGCAGAGGAAGCTGCGTCGGCTGTCGTGGAGCTTCACCTGCCCGAGGAGCGCCTGCGCATCGGCGATTTGCTCAAGGTCTTCCCGCAGCAGCGGGAGACCAAGGCGCAGAAGCTGCTAGATGGCTTGGGCTATTTGTGGCGGCAGAATGCCAGCGAGAAGATCGTCATCTTCGCCACCTACCTCGGCACGGTCGATCTGATTGCCCGCGAGATTGAACAGGCCTACCCCGGCCAGGGCGTGGTGGTGCTGCGTGGCGGTGACCACGGTGCCAAGCTGGCGGCAGAGCGGAAATTCCGCCTGAAAGACGGGCCGCGTGTTCTGGTGTGTACAGCGGCTGGCCGCGAAGGCCTGAACCTGCAATTTGCGCGCATCTTGTTCAATTTCGACCTGCCTTGGAATCCGATGGATGTGGAACAACGCATCGGGCGCATCCACCGCTATGGACAGAACCACACGGCGCAGGTCTACAACCTCGTCTTGTCAGACACCATCGAAGGGCGAATTTTCCTGATGCTCGATGAGAAGCTGACGGAAATTGCCAAGACAGTCGGTAAGGTTGACGACCAAGGCAACGTGGCCGAAGACCTGCGCGCACAGATTCTTGGTCAGCTATCCGAGCGTCTCAATTACGACCGCCTGTACCAGGAGGCGTTGTCCGATCCTGAATTAAAACGCACACAGGTAGAACTGGAAGCGGCGCTCTCGAATTCACGCGAAGCACGGCAAGTGGTGTTTGATCTGTTCCAAGACCTTGAAGGCTTCAGCCTTGATGACTACAAGCCGTTCTCCGACGTGTCGTCCAGCCTGGATCGGCTGGTGCGCTTCCTATCAGCTGCAGTGGCAGATCGTCAGCAGCGCTTGGTCAAAATCGACGATGAGACCTACGACCTCGTGACTGCTGATGGCACACGTCGGGCACGATTTACCTTGAACCGCGATACAGCTACCAGCAGCGATAACGTGGAACTGATGGGCCTGGATCATCCGCTGATACAGGAGGAGCTTGGACGCTGGCGCAGCGTTCCACCCGAGGATATCGGTATTGCGGTTTCAGGGGATGTGGACGCGCCGGTTGTGCTGTCTCTCTGGATTGTCGAAGCGTCCGCAGGCAACGGTGAACGCCGTGTCGTCGTTCAGCCCATTGCGGTCAAGCAGGATGGCACACGGGTTCCTGCGGTCGAGCGGCTGGCGGAGCAATACCTGCAGGCGCCGGTAACGTCATCTGAGTTTGCGCCAGAACAGCGGCAGGAACTGTTCGAGCAGGTGGTTGAGCCGACGCTGCAGCGGGAGCTGAAGCATAAGGGTGCAGCGAATGGGGATGGTAGCTATTCGGCTGAGCTGATTGGATACGTTGAGATCATGAACCAGGGGGCGTGATGTTGGACGAATACTCCATCGAGCAGCGCGCGACGCAGATTTTCGATGCGCGCAGCAAGGAATATTTCTCTGAGGTGTTGAGCTGCTATTCAGCAGGCAACCATAGGTCAGCGGTCGTGATGCTCTGGTCGGTCGTGGTTTGTGACCTGCTGTTCAAACTTCAACATTTGGTTGATCTCTACGGGGATGCCAAGGCCAAGAGCATTCTGGCCGATATTGGACAGATGCAGCAGGATAACGAGCGGTCGCCCGTGTGGGAAACGAAGCTGGTGGAATCGGTGGCCGAGCAGACCCAATTACTGGACATTGCCGAGCGTGAGAATCTTCTCCACCTGCAACGGCAGCGACATCTTGCAGCGCACCCGGTGGTCAACGCGAATTTTCAGTTGCATCGGCCAAACCGGGACACAGCCCGCGCCCTGATTCGCAACGCACTTGACGGTCTGCTCACGAAGGCTCCGATCCTTTCGAAGCAGATTGTGGGTGATCTGGTCGACGACCTTGAACAGGCATCAGGCATCCTGATCGATGACAAAAAGCTGAAGGCGTACTTGGAGAGCAAGTATTTCTCACGCTTCAATCCGGAGGTCGAAAAGGCCGTATTCAAAGCCCTCTGGAAATTCGTATTCCGGTTGACAGACGAAAAATGCGAGAAGAACCGCGCCATCAATTACAGCGCACTGAACCTGCTCTATAGCCGCAACCCCGGCCAGTTTCGGGCGCAGATCGAAGCCGACAGGGATTACTTCAGCACGATAGCGACTGGCGGCACAGCGCTGGTTTTCTTGATCCACTTTCTATCGCGGTCGGGCCCTATCTACGAACTGTTGGCAGATCACGCCAAAACCGCGATTCAGCATGTCGTGGACAACGACGTAGCGTCCCGATGCTTGGCGTGGTTCACCGCAGCGTCCTTGCCGGAGCACGCCGAGCGCTTGCGTGAATGGCTTGTTGGCGAAGCGTATCCGGAGATCGGGCGAGAAACCTGGGATGCTTTGCGGGAAATATCGGACTCACCGGAATGGGAGAAAACCGTAGTGCGTCTTGCGAGCGCGTACTACGTGGCCAGCACCAGCTACGACGGTGCGGACAAGCGCTTCAATGAGGCGATCCGACCTCTGCTGCCGAAATTTGATCTGGACGACTGCATTGAGCTGATTCGAGGCATCGAACAAAACGGGCAGACGTGGGAGCGACGCGGAGCCTACAGAGACCATAGGGAACTTCGTGCCCGTGCGTTGGAGATAAACCCTGCGGCTGATTTGACCGGGTACCAAGTGTTCAATCGTCACCTCGGCTGAGGCCGTATCACGAGAAAAACCGAGACAGGAACAAGAAACAAACATGGCCCGCATCGAAAACCACAAATACAGCATCGAGGA
>DNXB01000009.1 GCA_003506995.1 Verrucomicrobiales bacterium | reverse complement strand
ACACATCGACGATGGCCTGCGCCTTCGGAATGGCGAGACTGGGGCGGTCGCGCTCGTTGGAGAGCGAGGTGAACTCCCACGCGCGACGCGGGTGGCCGAGGCTGATCATGGCGCTATGCGACTGCGCGCCGTCGTTGCCCATCGTCAGCTCCACGGAGTCGAGATCTTGAGCGAGAGCTGCCGCCAGATCCTTCAGTCATGGCGAGTTTTTTTGAAATGAAGTGTCGACACTTTGTGTTTATTGAGCCGAAACTGTCGGCACTTTAGTTCACCACATGCCAAAAGCTCACTTCCAGCCCCGGCGCAATCTGGCCGATGAAATCGTCCTGCAACTGCGCGGCAAGATCATCTCCGGCGCTTTCAAGCCGGGTGCAGCTCTCGCGGAGCCGGTGCTGGCGAAACGCTTTGGCGTCAGCCGCGCGCCGGTGCGTGAAGCCATGATCGAGCTGGAACGCGCCGGTCTGGTTCAGTTCGAGGCGTCCGGGCGGACTCGCGTCAGGATCCTGGAGGAAAAGGACATCGCCGAGATCCTCGAAACCCGGATCGCCCTGGAATCCATGGGGGCGCGACTGGCCGCCATGCGTTGGACCGCGGAAGACAGCCGCTGGATCGAGAAAAGCATCGCGGCCCAGGAGAAGGCTTTGACTGGCGCGGAGTTCAGCCGGTTGGACATCGCGATGCATGAACACATCATGAAGCGCGGCGGGAATGAACGGCTGGTCGTGCTGTGGCAATGCGTGCGCTGGCAGTTCGAGATGGCGCTGGCTTTCATCCACCGGCTTCAGGGAGAGCTGGCTCACGATCTCCGCCGCTTCACCGTGGACTGGCATTGGAAGGTGCTTGAGGCACTGGCCGCCCGTAAGCCGGAAGTGGCCGCCAAAGTGATGGCCCAGCACATCACAGGCTCGCTAGAATGGTCCGTTCCCGAAGCAGCGGAACCGCCTCCCACAGCCACACCTCGTCCTCGAAAAAACCGCTCGGCAAAACGAGTGCTCGGATGCTTGGCCTTGTGGAGCCTGTCTTCGCTCGCGTGGGGATTGGGTGGTGCTGCTCCTGCCCTGGCAGCCGATGATGCGCAGCGTGCGGCGATGACCTTTTTTGAAAAAGAGGTGCGCCCGATCCTGGTGGAGCGGTGCTACGACTGCCACAGCAACACGAAGCAGAAGGGCGGCCTGCGGGTGGACCACATCGGCTACCTAAAAACAGGCGGCGACACCGGCCCGGCCCTGGTGCCCGGGAACCCGGCTGGCTCCGCGCTCATGGAGGCCGTGCGCTATACGAACGAAGACTTCCAGATGCCGCCGAAGAAGAAGCTGCCGGACGCGGAGATCGCCGCTCTCGAAAAGTGGATCAAGATGGGCGCTCCGTGGCCGGAGGATGCCTCGAAAAAGGTCGTTGTGACCGAGGGAGGCTTCACGGAGGAGCAGCGGAACTTTTGGTTCTTCCAGCCAGTGAAGAAAGTCTCGCCGCCCGATACGGGTGGCAATTGGGTGCGCAATGATGTGGACCGCTTCATCGCGGAGAAACATGCG
The DNA here is from genome assembly GCA_003506995.1 of Verrucomicrobiales bacterium. GTDB lineage: Bacteria > Verrucomicrobiota > Verrucomicrobiia > Verrucomicrobiales > Verrucomicrobiaceae > Prosthecobacter. Next base: position 2,100 of record DNXB01000009.1, on the reverse strand, counting down.
GAATGGAAGCTCACCCCCGCGCCGGAGGCGGACAGGCATGAGCTGGTGCGTCGTGTGTATTTTGACCTGCACGGCCTGCCGCCGACGAAGGCGCAGATCGACGCCTTTGTGAAGGACACGGACCCGCGTGCCTATGAAACGCTCGTGGATGAGCTGCTGGCGAGCACGCGCTATGGCGAGCGCTGGGCGCAGCATTGGCTGGACCTCGTGCGCTATGCGGAGAGCGATGGTTACAACGCGGACGCGTATCGTCCGTCTGCCTGGCCGTATCGCGACTACGTCATCAAATCGCTCAACGACGACAAGCCCTACCACCAGTTTGTGCGCGAGCAGCTCGCGGGTGACGAGATCGCGCCGAATGATCCAAGTGTCGTCATCGCCACCGCCTTCATGCGTCATCCGGTGTATGAATACAACCTGCGCGACGTGCGCGGCCAGTGGGACACCATTCTCACCGACATGACGGACACCACGGGCGAGGTCTTCCTCGGCCTGAGCATGGGCTGCGCGCGATGCCACAACCACAAGTTTGATCCCGTCCTGCAAAAGGACTACTACCGCCTGCGCGCCTTCCTCGCCCCGGTGCAGTGGCGGGATGACATGAAGCTGGCCACTCCGGCGGAGAAGCAGGCCTTCGACGAGCAACAGGCTGCGTGGGAAGCGGCCACGACGGAGATCCGCGCTAAAATGGACGCGCTGACGAAGGCGGGCATCGAGGTGCGGGTCGAGCGCTGGCGCACCAGTTTCCCCGAGGATTTGCAAGCCACGACGCGCAAGCCTGCGGACCAGCGTGATGCGCTGGAAAAACAGCTCGCCGGACTCTGCGAGCGCCAGTTGAAATATGCGCGTGGAGAATTCAATCCGATGAGGGATCTCAAGCCCGACAAGGGCGGGGAGGAATACCAGGCGCTCCAGGAGGAACTGAAGAAATTCGAGCACTTGAAACCGAAGCCGCTGCTTGAAGCCTTCGTCGTCACGGACGCGGGAGCCGAGGCGCCTGCGAACAAGCTCAAGACACGCAAAGGCGAGCAGGAGATCGAGCCGGGCTTCCTTGCCATCGTGGACCCGACCCCGCCGCAGATCGAAGCAACGAAGACCTCCACCGGTCGCCGCAAGGCGCTGGCGGACTGGATCACGCGTCCGGACAACCAGCTCTCCACCCGAGTGATCGTGAACCGCGTGTGGCAGTATCATTTCGGGCGCGGCATCGTCGCGACGGCGAGCGAATTTGGCATGCTGGGCGAGCTGCCGACGCATCCCGAATTGCTCGACTATCTCACGGCGAAATTCGTGGCCGGAGGCTGGCATCTCAAAGCGCTGCATCGTGAGATCATGCTCTCCGCCACCTACCGCCAGACCGCGCGGCGCGAGCCTGATGAGACTGCGGCGCGGGTCGATCCGTCCAACCGCCATCTGTGGCGCTTCCATCCGCGCCGTCTCGATGCGGAGCAGGTGCGCGACGCGTTGCTGGCGGTCAGCGGCGAGCTTGAGGCGAAGCTCGGCGGTCCATCTGGCGATGGCAATGGCACACGCCGCTCGATTTACACGATCAAGAAGCGCAACAGCCCGAACGAACTGCTGCGCACCCTCGACATGCCGCCTGGTTTTACGAGCGCCTCCGAGCGTCAGAGCACCACGACGCCGACGCAGGCGCTGCAACTGCTCAATGGCGACTGGTTGCTCTCACGCGCCCGCAAGCTCGCCTCCCGTGTGGAAAGCATCGACGATGCGTGGCTGGCGGTTTTCGGACGCCCGCCGATGGACGAGGAGCGAGCCACGGCGGATGCCTTCCTGAAAAAACGTGTCGCAGCAGCCAAACCCGCCCACACCGACTCCGAGGTCGCTGAAAGTGGAGAACCGGACGGGGTCTTCAAAATCAACAGCCGGCACGAACGCCTGCTGGTCAATGCCAGCGAGAAGGAGGGTGATGAATTCACCGTCGAGGCCGTCGTGAAGCTCGACAGCATCGACGTCAACGCCGAACTGCGCACGCTGGTCTCGCGTTGGGATGGCGGCAAGGGCAGCCTGGAATCCTTTGGCTGGAGCATCGACGTCACGGGCCAAAAATCGCGCTACAAGCCGCGCCATATCCTCATGCAG
>DNXB01000004.1:3173-7757 GCA_003506995.1 Verrucomicrobiales bacterium | reverse complement strand
GCGCTGGCGACGGGCAATCTCGACATCCTGCCGAATGCGATGGCGCGCGAGGTCACGATCGACAAGCAGGGCAAAGCCACGGGCATCACTTACATTGACAAGACCACGGGCCGTGAAGGCCACGCCAATGGACGCGTCGTGGTGCTCGCCGCAAGTTCGCAGGAATCGGTGCGCCTGCTGTTGAACTCGAAGTCTAATCTCTTTCCGCAAGGTCTCGCGAACTCCAGCGGCAAGGTGGGCAAATACATCACGGATTCCGTGTCCAGCAGTGTCGGGGCACACATTCCGGCGTTTGAGAACATGCCGATTCACAACGAAGACGGCGCGGGAGGTCCGCATGCTTATGTGCCGTGGACGCTGCATGATCAGAATCGCCAGGGCGAGCTGGGTTTTCCGGGCGGCTATCATCTGGAGTTCACGAGCGGACGGCAGATGCCATCGCTCAGCGTGGTGAATGGAATCGACAGTCGAGCGGGCAGTGCGGCTGTGCTTTATGGCCGCAAGCTCAAGGAGGAGGCGCGGCGCTTCTACGGTTGCAGTCTCGGCTTCGGCGCGCAGGGCACGATGCTGCCGAATGATGGCTCGTTTTGCGAGCTTGATCCCGAGGTGAAGGATCAGTGGGGCATCCCCGTGCTGCGTTTTCATTGGAAGTGGACGGACTTCGAGATCAACCAGGTCAAACATCAGCAACAACGCATTCGCGAGCTGCTTGAGGCGCTGGGCGGCAAGGTGGCGAAGAAGCCCGAGGCCGATGTGCTCAAATCCATGAAGCAAGGCGGCACGGTGATCCACGAGGTCGGCGGCGCGATCATGGGCGCTGATTCCGCGACCTCGGTGACGAATCAGTGGAGCCAGACCTGGGACGTGAAGAACCTGTTTCTGGCGGATGGCGCGCCCTTTGCCAGCACGGCGGACAAGAATCCCACGCTCACCATCATGGCGCTTGCCTGGCGCATGGCGGATCATCTGATCGACGAACTCAAACGCCATAACATCTGATGCACTTGTCCGACAACCTTCCACGCATCGACCGCCGCGTGGCGATCCAATGGATGCTCACTGCCGCAGCCACTGTGGCAGTGCGCGATCCGCAGGCATGGGCCGCCGAGCTTCCCATCACGGCCAAGGGCTACGGGACTGACCCGAGCATGGTCAAAATTTACCAGCCAGGCGATGTCTGGCCGCTCACGTTCAGCGAGCCGCAGAAGCGCGCCGCGCGTGCGTTGTGTGATGTGATCATCCCGGCCGATGACACCTCACCCAGCGCTTCCGCAGTCGGCGTGCCTGACTTCATTGATGAGTGGATCAGCTCGCCGTATCCAGCGCAGGCCGGTGATCGGCCTATCATTCTCGATGGCCTGAAATGGATCGACGAGGAGGCGAAGCGTCGCTTTCAGAAGACCTTCGCTGATCTCACGCTCGAACAACAAACGGCGATCTGCGATGACCTCGCCACCGGCCAACCCAAGCCCGAGCATAAGAAGGCCGCATCGTTCTTCAAACGCTTCCGCGATCTCACCGCCGGAGGCTACTACACCACGCCAGAAGGCATGAAGGCCATCGGTTATGTCGGCAACGTGCCCAGCGCGACCTTCGACGGCCCGCCGGTCGAGGCGCTGAAGCATGTGGGGCTGGCGTAGCATAGGCTTTCTAGCCTGTGTGTTGTGTGCCTCGTGACTGAAATTGAATCTGGAGACGCTCGGCACAGGCTAGAAAGCCTATGCTACCCTCGCGTATCCGCTCCCTCCTCTGACGTGATGGTCAACAGTTTGATCTGTTGATGAACATCACCATTGCCAAGCCACGCCTTCCTTGGCGTATTGGAGAGATGTCTTGGTCCTCGCGTCTCCTGTTTCTCAGTTTGTTTCTCGCTGCGCTGTCGCCTGCCTTCGCCGCCGTCGTTCGGGTGGTGGTGCTGGAGCGTTCCGATGTCGGCAACGCGGGCTACGAGCAGATCACTGGCAAACTACACTTCGAGATTGATCCGAAGTTGCCGGGCAATGCGATCATCGCGGATATCGATCTGGCTCCGGTGAATGCGGTGGGCAAAGTGAGCTTTGTGGCCGATTTGAGGCTGTGGAGGCCGAAAGATGACTCGCACAGCAATGGTGCGGCGTGGGTGGAGATTCCGAATCGCGGTGGCAAATCGAGCCTGCCAGGCTCGATGATGGCGCAGGGCTTCACGATGCTGAATGTCGGCTGGGAGTTCGATGTCTCTGCCGACAAACTGCGCCTGGAGGTGCCCAAGGCGCGAAACAAGGACGGCAGCCCGATTCGCGGCGTGGTGAGCGCCGTCTTCACGCCCGACAAACGTGCGGACGAGCAGGCGCTCACCGATCTGACCGATTATCCGCCGGTGGACATCGAAGGAGCCGACAGTCGGCTCATCGTGCGAGATCGCGCAGCCTTCCCCGGCGGCCAGGAAGTGCCGCGCAAGCAGTGGAGCCTTCAAAATGGACGACTCCGTCTCGAAGGCGGGTTTGAACCGGGGAAGACTTATGAAGTGTTTTATTTGGCCGAAGGTCCGCCTGTGGCCGGACTGGGCTACGCGGCGATACGTGATGCGGTGGCGTGGATGAAGCATGATCCGACCTCGCTCGCGAAGGTGAAACACGCGTATGCTTTTGGCTCGTCGCAATGCGGCCGTTTCCTGCGTGACTTTGTTTATCTCGGTTTCAACACCGATGAGCAGGACCGCATGGCGCTTGATGGCATCATGTCGCATGTCGCGGGCGCGGGCCGTTTGGTGCTGAATCAGCGCTGGTCCACGCCGCGTGCGGTGGCGGGCTATTATACGGCCTCGTATCCGTTTGCCGACACCGCGCAGAAAGACCCGGTGAGTGGTCACGCGGAGGGTATTTTGGAAAACCCGCGCGTGAAGCACGCGCCGAAGATCTTTTACACGAACATGGCTGCCGAATACTGGGGTGCGGGACGTGTGGCGGCGCTGACGCACACGACACCCGATGGCACGAAGGACATCGAGCTGCCGGAAAATGTGCGCTCCTATTTCTTTGCAGGCACCTCGCATGGGCCAGCACCGTTTCCGCCGACGTCGCAGGTCAAAGGCTCGCCGCTGGCGAACCCGGTGAGCGCGAATGCGTCGATCCTCGCACTGAGACTGGCGATGCATCGTTGGGTCACCGAAGGCATCGAACCACCCGCGAGCGTGTATCCGAAGTTGAGCGATGGAACGCTGACGCCGGTCGTTAAAGTGCGCTTTCCCACAATTCCAGGCATGGCTGCGCCGAATGCAGTGAAGGCCGGTGGTCGCGTGAGGAATCCGCAGTTGGCCGATGGCGCGGGCGAAGGCACCGAATTGCCGTTGCTAGTGCCGCAGGTCGATGCCGATGGCAATGATCTCGGCGGCATTCGCATGCCTGACATCGCGGTGCCGCTGGGCACGGCCACGGGCTGGGTGTTTCGTCCGGCCGAATTCGGCTCGCCACACGAGTTCTATCTCCTGCGTGGAGCCTGGGTGCCGTTTGCCACGACCAAGTCACAGCGTGACGCGACGAACGATCCGCGACCCTCGCTGGAGGAACGTTATGCCTCCAGAGAAGAGTATCTGACCAAGGTGAAAGCCGTCGTGCTGAAACTCATCGATCAACGCCTCCTGGCCGAATCCGACGTCGAATCCCAACTCAAGCAAGCCACCGCTCGCTGGGATTGGGTGATGCGTCCTTCTGCTCCGTAAACATCCACCATACTTCATCATGATCCGCCTTCATTTCATCCTCGTCCTTCTCGCCTGCTTGATCACTCAAGCCTCCGCGCAAAGCAGCTTCCGCAAAGTCCTCTTCCTCGGCAACAGCATCACCAAGCACGGCCCGAAGGCCGACATCGACTGGTCGGGCAACTGGGGCATGGCGGCCAGCGCCGAGGCGAAAGATTATGTGCATCTTGTCACGAAGGCCCTCACCGAGAAACAAGGTGCCGCACCCGAGGTGCTGGTGAAGAATATCGCCGACTTTGAGCGGGCGTATGCGGGCTACGACATCGCCACGAAGCTCAAGGAGGCCGTCGATTTCCAAGCGGACCTCATCATCCTCGCCATCGGCGAAAACGTGCCCGGATTGAAGACACCCGAAGACAAGGCGAAGCTTCAGGAGAGCATCACCAAGTTGCTCACCACGGTCAAAGGCGATCGCAAGCCCACCATCATCGTGCGCAGTTGCTTCTGGGCCAATGCAGCCAAAGACGAGGCGCTGCGCGGAGCCTGCACCGCCGTGAGTGGCATCCATGTGGACATCAGCGCCCTCGGCAAAGACGAGAAAAACTACGCCCGCTCCGAGCGCCCCTACAAACACGCTGGCGTGGCGAATCATCCCGGCGATCAAGGCATGGCCGCCATCGCCGAGGCCATCGTGAAGGCGCTGCCGAAATAGGCCGCGCTGAGAATGCGGAGGTTTCACCAATTTTCGCGTCCAAAGACCACACCTATCCGCCTTATTGTTTTGCAATGCACCGTTCCAATCTCACACACACTCTTTTCCTGCTCGTCGGCCTCGCTGCTGGCAGCGCTTTTGCCGCAGACAATGACGCGCAGCGGGCGGCAATGACGTTCTTTGAGAAGGACGTGCG
>DNXB01000004.1:0-3109 GCA_003506995.1 Verrucomicrobiales bacterium | reverse complement strand
CCGTCGAAGTCGCCGCTGATGGAGGCGGTGAGGTGGACGAATGAGGACTTCCAGATGCCGCCGAAGAACAACGGCGGGAAGATGCCGGACGCGGAGATCGCAGTTCTCGAAAAGTGGATCAAGATGGGCGCTCCATGGCCGGAGGATGCCTCGAAGAAGGTGGTGGTGATCGAGGGTGGCTTTACCGAGGAGCAGCGGAACTATTGGGCCTTCAAACCGGTGACGAAGGTGTCGCCACCGAAGGCGGATGGGAAATGGGCGCGCAACGATGTGGACCATTTCATCGCGGCGAAGCAGGCGGAGATGAAGCTGAAGCCCGCGCCGGAGGCCGACCGGCATGAGCTGGTGCGCCGCGTGTATTTTGACCTCCACGGCCTGCCGCCGACGAAGGAGCAGATCGACGCTTTTCTGAACGACCGGGACCCGAAGGCCTATGAGAAGCTCGTCGATGAGCTGTTGGCCTCGCCGCGCTACGGCGAGCGCTGGGCGCAGCACTGGCTGGACCTCGTGCGCTATGCGGAGAGCGATGGTTACAACGCGGACGCGTATCGTCCTTCAGCGTGGCCGTATCGCGATTACGTCATCAAGTCGCTCAACGACGACAAGCCGTATGATCAGTTTGTGCGCGAGCAGCTCGCGGGCGACGAAATGGCCCCGAACGATCCGAACGTGCTCATCGCCACCGCCTTCCTGCGCCATCCGGTGTATGAATGGAACCAGCGTGATGCCCGCGGCCAGTGGGACATCATTCTCACCGACATGACGGACACCACGGGCGAGCTTTTCCTCGGCCTGAGCATGGGCTGCGCACACTGCCACAATCACAAGTTCGACCCCATCCTGCAAAAGGACTACTACCGCCTCCGCGCCTTCCTGGCACCCGTGCAGTGGCGTGATGACATGAAGCTGGCGACTCCGGCGGAAAAGAAGGCCTTCGACGAGCAACAGGCGAAATGGGAGGCCGCGACGACTGACATCCGCGCGAAAATGGACGCCATCATAAATCCGATCATCGAGCCGAGGGTCGAGCGGGCGCTCACGCGCTTCACCGAGGATCTGCAAACGATGACGCGCAAGCCTGCGGAGAAGCGTGATGCTTTGGAAAAGCAGCTCGCTGGCCTCGTCGAGCGCCAGATGGTACATGAGCGCAAGACCTTTGACCCGATGAAGAGCCTGAAGACGGACGAGGCCAAGTCGGAATACAAGGCGCTGGAGGCCGAGCTGAAGAAGTTCGATCATTTGAAGCCGAAGCCGCTGATGGAGGCGTTCGTGGCGACCGACGCAGGTCCGGAAGCCCCGGCGGTGGCGATCAAGACACGCAAAGGCGAGCAACAGATCGAGCCGGGCTTCCTCTCGATCATCGACACCAGCCTGCCGAAGATCAAACCGACGAAGAACTCCACTGGCCGCCGCACGGCTCTGGCAAACTGGATCACGCGCCCTGACAACCAGCTTTCCACCCGCGTCATCGTTAACCGCGTGTGGCAGTATCATTTCGGACGCGGAATCGTGGCGACAGCGAGCGACTTCGGCAAGCTGGGCGAGGCGCCGACGCACCCTGAGCTGCTCGATTACCTCACGGCGAAGTTTGTGAGAGGCGGATGGCATTTGAAGCCGCTGCATCGCGAGATCATGCTCTCCGCCGCTTATCGTCAAACCGCACGCCAGGAGCCGGATGAGGTCGCCTCGAAGGTCGATCCATCCAATCGCTACCTGTGGCGCTTCAATCCGCGCCGTCTCGATGCCGAGCAGGTGCGTGATGCACTGCTCGCGGTGAGTGGCGAGCTTGACGCATCGGCCGGTGGACCTGCGGGCGATGGCAATGCCACGCGCCGCTCGGTTTACACGATTAAGAAGCGCAACAATCCGAACGAGCTTCTCCGTGCGCTCGACATGCCGGCGGGCTTTGCGAGCACCGCCGAACGTCAGAGCACCACCACGCCGACACAGGCACTGCAACTGCTCAACGGCGACTGGCTGCTCGCCCGTGCGCGCAAGCTGGCGGATCGCGTTGAAAGCATCGACGACGCCTGGCTTGCGGTGCTCGGCAGGCCGCCATCAAAGAGCGAACGCGAAACGGCGGAAGGCTTCCTGAAAAAACGCGCTGGCACCTCCACGCCACCAGCGGGGAAGAGCGCTGAAGCGACCGAGGAACTCGGCGGATTCAAAGAGAACTCGCCACATGAGCGCCTCATCGTTCAAAGCGGTGAGAAGGAAGGGGATGAGTTCACGGTGGAGGCCGTCGCCAGTCTCAACAGCATTGATGTGAACGCCTCCGTGCGGACCATTGCTTCGCGCTGGAATGGCGGCAAAGACAGTATCGAGGCATTTGGTTGGAGTCTCGGAGTCACCGGTGAGAAATCACGCTACAAACCGCGCAACGTCATCGTGCAGGTCGTCGGTGAGGATGAGAACGCCAACATCGGCTACCAGGTCGTGCCTTCAAACATCCACATCGAGCTGGGCCGCCGTTATCACATCGCCGCGCGTGTTTCCTGCGTCGGGCACAACGTCACCTTCAGCGTGCGCGATCTCGACACGCCTGGAGCCGCCGTGCAGTCTGCCGTGGTGCCGATGGACATCCGCTCCAAGCTCAGCCTCGGCGCTTCACAGCTCGTGATCGGCGGCTTGAACAAACGTGCGCCAACGCATCAGTGGGATGGTCAGATCGAGGCTCTGCGCATCGTCAGCGGTGCTCTCGCCGACAAGGCGCTCAACGCTGATCCAGAGAAATGGAGCGCGGGTCTCGTCACCTGGCGCAGTGCTGATCCGCTGACCTCGCAGTTTGCCTGGAACGGCTCGGACACAAAGACCGTCGAGGCGGATGATCCTTATCGACAAGCGATGAACGACCTCTGCCAGATCCTGCTCAACACGAACGAGTTCTTCTACCTCCACTAAGACCATGAACTGCAACCGATTCGACCTACCCAACACTCGTCGTGAGTTCCTGCAAACCGCCGGCTGCGGCTTTGGTGCCGTGGCTTTGGCTGCACTGATGGGCGACCAAGCTCAGGCGGCTCCTGTGCGACTGCCTCAGCGCGCCGCGAAGGCCAAGAGCGTCATCTTCCTCTTCATGGAAGGCGGCCCGAGCCATCTCGACACCTTT
>DNXB01000168.1 GCA_003506995.1 Verrucomicrobiales bacterium | reverse complement strand
CGGTCAGCGAGGCCTGGATGGCGATGGAAGCAGTCTCCAAGTCACGAATTTCTCCCAGCATGATGATGTTGGGCGCCTGGCGCAGCATCGCGCGAAGAGCGGCGGCGAAGGTCATGCCGACGTCCTCCTTCACCATCACCTGATTGATGCCTGCCAGCTCGTATTCCACGGGGTCTTCCACGGTGATGATCTTGCGGTCCGGGCGGTTGATGAAGTTCAGGCAGGCGTACAGCGTGGTGGTCTTGCCGGAGCCGGTCGGCCCCGTCACCAGGATGATGCCGTCCGGCAGGGTGATCAGACGTTCAAAAGCGGCCTGGTCATCACTGAGGAAGCCGAGATCAACGAGACCGAGACGCAGGCTGCTCTTGTCCAGCACACGCATGACCACGCTTTCACCGTTGTTCGTCGGGATGATCGACACACGCATGTCGATCTCCTTGTCATTGTAGGCCATCTGGATGCGGCCGTCCTGCGGGACGCGCTTCTCGTCGAGCTGCATCGAGCCGGTCATGATCTTGATGCGGCCGATGATGGCGGAGTGCAGGCGCTTCGGATGGTGCTCCACATCCACGAGCACGCCGTCCATGCGGTAACGCACGCGGATGTCCTTCTCCAGCGGCTCCACATGAATGTCAGAGGCCTTGTTCTTGAACGCCTCCATCAGCATGTTCGTCACCAGCTTGATGACTGGCGCGTCATCATCCGTCGCCGTGCCATCCATGTTCTTGGCCTTCGGCGTCCCCATGACGGCCTCGTTGCCGAAGAGATTGGCCTGGAGCGTCTTGATCAGCGCCGGGGTGGAGCAGAAAAACTCCAGCTCTGGCTGCAAGACGTGCGGCAGCGCGTCCAGCGTCTCGAAGTCAAACGGGTCGGAGATGACGATTTGCAACGCGGTTCCGTTCGTTCCCAACGGCGCAATTTTGTATTTAAGCGCAACCTCGAGAGTAATGAGACCTTTGAGGCCCTGGTGCGGCTCGAAACCGTTCAGATCGACGTACTCCATGCCGGCGTTCACCGCCACGGTCTGCGCCACCTGCTCATCGGTGATCACCCCGGTTTTGATCAGGGCCTCCAGGGTGCTCTCCCCTGGTTTCTGACCGCCCTTCACCTGCTGGATGTCATGATCGTTCAGCAGTCCGGATTCCTGGAGCTGTTCGAGTAGGTATGTTTCATTGGAGTACATGCGATCGTGACGGGTGGGGCGGGGGGCGCGGGATTTTTTTCCGATAATTCTCAGACTACAGCCTCGCGCAGGAAAGTGTCAACGACTCGGCGCTCGCGGCGGAAAAAATGATGATGTTGAATGACAAACAGTTGTTGCCGTCGGCGTTCGACTTGCCCACGATTCTGCCAACCACCGCCACATTCATGCACTCTCTCCGTCGCCTTGCCCTCCCTTTCCTCGGTCTTTGCCTCAGCGTTTCAGGCTCCCTTCATGCACATGAGGCAGGCGCGCAGATGGCGGCCATCGCCAAAGTCTTCGTGACTTCCCTCACGCCGGAGCAGAAAGCACGGGCGGCTTTCGATTTCGCCGACGCGGAGCGCGAGAACTGGCATTTCATCCCGCGCGAGCGCAAAGGCCTTCCCATGAAGGACATGACTCCGCAGCAGCGCCTGCTCGCGCATGCGTTGTTGAACACCGGCCTCGGCCTTCGTGGCGCCGCCAAAGCCGTCACCATCATGAGCCTGGAGGAGGTGCTCTATCAAATGGAGGGAGCGGACGAGTCAAAACGCGCCGCCGTGCGCGAGAAGCGCGATCCTGAAAAATATTTTGTCTCCATTTTCGGCGAGCCGGCGGACAAAGGCGCCTGGGGCTGGCGGGTTGAGGGGCATCACCTGTCTTTAAACTTCACCATCAAGGACGGTCAGTTGCTGCGCGCAACGCCCGCGTTCATGGGCAGCAATCCGGGTGAAATCCGCCAGGGACCGCTCACCGGCCTGCGTGTGCTGGCCGTGGAGGAGGAAATGGGGCGCGAACTGGTCAAATCACTCACGCCTGAGCAGTTCAAAACGGCTTTTGTGGCCACGGAGGCTCCGAAGGAGATGATCACCGCCGCAGAGCACAAGGTCAGTGCTCTGTCGCCTGCGGGCCTGCCTGATTCCTCGCTGGATGAAAAGCAGAAGGCCATGCTCACGCGTTTGATCGATGAATATCTCGGACGCATGCGCCCGGAGATCGCCGACGAGGCGCGTGCCGAGATCAAGAACAGCGGCCCTGTTCATTTCGCCTGGGCCGGCGGCAAAGAGCGTGGCGAGCCTCACTACTACCGTGTGCAGGGAAAAACGTTCCTCATTGAGTACGACAACACGCAAAACGAGGCCAACCACGTTCACAGCGTCTGGCGCAGCTTTGACGGCGACTTTGGCCGCGATCTCCTCGGTGAGCATGTGAAGCAGGCTCATTGATGTCTGCAACATCAGACGCGCCCGCCCTGTGTGGCAGCTCTGATGCAGCATGATTGCGTGCATTTTTCGTGCCTGTCTGTGTTTGTACACAGCAGTTCCCACGCTTTTCACAACTTGTTCACCGCATGTTGTGAACATCTTGATGTGTTCAGCGCAAACTGATTTTGAAACTTTCGCCACCATGCGCTGGAAATTCAAAAATATATCGAAGAAGAGCTTGTGAGATGTGTCGGTTTCGTCATACAAAGCACCGACGTTTTTGAAATTCATGTCATGCTCTCCTGAGTGCCGCTGAATGACTTTCAAATCTGTCTCAACCAACTTTTTCAGACCTCACTTTCCCGGAGAAACCCCAACATGGCGCGCAACGATGAAAGCACGAATCAACCAGCCACCAACGGATTCAATCATCATGCTCCCACGGAACTGTTCGCTTTGACGCCCACGCTGTGGGACCGCGTTTGCGAGGTGCTGCGTCAGCGCCTCGGTGGTGACAACTTCCAGCGCTGCTTCAGCGGCACCAGCGGACGCCTTGCGGATGATGGACGCTTCATCATCACCGTGCCGAATCCGATTCATCAGTTGTGGATCGAGAGCAATCACACCGCCGCCGTGGCCGATGCCGTGGCCGAGGTCACCGGCGTTCCCGCCGCGATCGAGTTTCATGTCGCCACAGAGCCGGTGCCCGCAGGTCTCGCGTTCGCGCCCATGCCGGAAATCAAGGCCGCGCGTGTCACCGCCGCCGACCAGCCGCCCATCCGCTTCTTCAGTGACGCCGGCTTGAACGCCAAGTTCAACTTCGACAGCTTCGTTGCCGGTCCGAACAGCAGCTATTCGCTCGCGGTGGCCCGTGCGGTCGCCGAAAAGCCCGGACGCATCTACAACCCGCTGTTTTTCCACGGCCCCACCGGCCTCGGCAAGACGCACCTCATGCAGGCCATCGGCCAGGAGGTGCTGGCCCGCAAACCGCGCACCAATGTGCGCTACGTCACCTCCGAGCAGTTCACGAATGAGTTCGTGGACGCCATCAAAAAGCAGACCTTCAGCCAGTTCCGCCAGAAATACCGCAAGGTCGATGTCCTGCTCATCGACGACGTGCATTTCTTCGAGGGCAAGGACAGCACGCAGGAGGAGTTCTTTCACACCTTCAACGAGCTGTTCAACAACGCGAAGCAGATCGTGCTCGCCAGCGACCGGCCGCCCAGCGACATCAAAAATCTCGAAAGCCGCCTGGTCTCTCGTTTTGAATGGGGTCTGGCCACGCAGATCCAGATGCCGGACTTCGAGACGCGCATCGCCATCCTGCGCCGCAAGCAGAGTGATTTCAACGTGGCGCTCGACTCCTGGATTCTCGACTTCATGGCCCACCGCATCCGCGCCAACGTGCGCAAGCTCGAAGGTGCGCTCATGCGTGTGGCCGCTCATGTCTCCCTCGAAGGCCCCGTCACCACCGAGTCCGCGCTGGCAACGCTGCTGCATGACGTGATCGACGACGACCAGTCCAAGACCATCACGGTGGACCGGGTGCAGCGAATCGTCGCCACGCACTACGACCTGCGCGTCAGCGACCTCACCGGCCCGCGCCGCCCCAAAAACATCGCCGAGGCCCGCCAGGTGGCCATGTTCCTCGTGCGCAGCCTCACCAAACTTCCGCTCGTCCAGATCGGCGACGAATTTGGCGGCCGCGACCACGGCACCGTCATCCACGCCTGCAAAGTCGTCACGAACCTCGTCAACGGCTCCAACGACTTCAAGCGCACGCTCGACTCCCTGGCTGGAAAAATCCGGGAAAGCTGAGGCTCGCGCCCAAGCCCGTTCCCGCCGGGCAGGGGCTTTCCGCCAGGGCCGCAGTGTGTCAATAAATCGACTTGCTCATCTTCGTGAAAGTCGCTACTAATCTGCGGCGTTTGAGTCAGTAGCTCCGCCAGTGCCTTTTCCTAAGGCGCTTTTTATTCGATTTTCCCTGCATGATTTTTTCTTTCTCGCGTCTCCAGACCCCGCATGACCGGGAGGTTGAGGGCGCGTGCATGTCGGAATCGAGTCCGCGTTGATATGATGTTCGCAGCGCGTCTTTTCCTTTCGATTTTCCAGGTGATCGCCACACGGCCTCCTGGATTCCTGAACCCACACGGAGGTAACCCATAAGCAATCCATTCCAGCAACTGAGCGGCGGCAATTTCGCGCCGCGCCCCCAGCAAAACCAAGGCGGCACACCACCGCCTCCGCGTCCGGCAGGGCCTGCCGGCCCGGCCAATCCAGCCGCTCCGCGTCCAGCAGGACCAGCCGCCGGTGCGCCGCGCCCCTCGGGACCGGCACGTCCAGGAGGTTTCTCAAATAATGGTCCATTCCGTCCCGGTGGCAATCGTCCAGGAGGCCGTGACCGGCCGAACGGTCGTTTTGTCGATCAGACCCGCATCAACGAGCGCATCCGTGCGCCAAAGGTGCGTGTCGTTGAGGAGGATGGCACGCATCAGCTCGGCATCCTGCAGACCTCCCAGGCCATCCGCATCGCCAAGGAGCGTGGTCTGGACCTCGTCGAGGTCGCGCCGAACGCCGACCCGCCCGTTTGCAAGATCGTCAACTACGGCAAATACAAGTACATCCAGGAGAAGCACAAGAAGGAGGCTCACAAGCATCACAAGGCCGGCAAGGTGAAGGAAATGAAATTCCGCATCGGCATCGACCCGCATGATTACCTGATCAAGATCATGCACGCCGAGGACTTCCTCGCCGAAGGCCACAAGGTGCGCATCCAGCTTCAGTTCCGCGGCCGCCAGATGGCGCACCAGGAGCTGGGCCATCAACTGGCGCAGAAGATCAAAGCGGACCTCCTCACCATGGGCTCTGTTGATCAGGAGCCGAAGATGGCGGGTCGTAACATCAACATGCAGATCAGCCCGCTGCCCGGCCAGCAGCGCCATCGCAAGTTCAAGACACACCTCAAGGGCGTCACCGAGCATCAGGACATCAAGCATCAGGAAGGCCACGATCCGCGCGAGGACAAGCACGATCAGGAGGATCATCACGACGATGAGCATCACGACGACAATCACGCGGCTCCGGCGCCCCAGCCGGCAGCGCCTCCGCCGCCTGCGAGCTAAACAATCACGAAGGGCAGGAGTTCATCTCCTGCCCTTTTTCATATCAGGCCACAGAGGCCGCGAGATCACGCATCGACTGGTTCATGTCCGGCGGGCCGAACGATGATGTGCCGCAGACAAACAGGTTCGCGCCGTTCTGCTTCGCGATCGGCGCGGTGTTTGTGTAAATCCCCCCATCCACCTCCAGGTGGAATTTCAAGCCGTGCGCGTCGCGGTAATCACGCGCGGCGGCCAGTTTTGGCATCGTTTCCTTCTCCATGAAAGGCTGCCCGCCAAATCCGGGCACCACCGTCATCACTAGCAGCAGGTCGATGTCGTTCACAAACGGCAGCGCCGCCTCAAACGGCGTGCTCGGATGCAGCGCGATGCCGCAGTGCAGCCCGGCGGCACGGATGCGCTTCAGCGTCTCCGCCACCGAAGTGTCGTAGTTTGCCTCGACGTGGATCGTGATGTTGTTCGCGCCCGCCTTGATGAAACGCTCCAGATAATGATCCGCGCGGTGGATCATGAGATGCACATCCAGGTACATCTCAGTCACTTTGCGCACCGTCTGCACCATCTGCGGCCCGAAGGAGATGTTATCGACAAAAGCACCGTCCATCACGTCCAGGTGCAGCCACTGTGCCCCGGCGTCGGAGGCGCGTTTCACTTCGGAGCCGATTTTTGACCAGTCGGAGGCCAGCAGGGACGGGAGAATGAGGTCGGTCGTGTGATCCATTTCGCTCATAAGGCTGCCGTGACGGCAAGTTTCAAGTTTCAAGTTTCAAGTTCTACGGCTACAGCGTGGCAGACCCACTTGAAACTTTGAACCTGGAACTTGGAACTTCAATTTTCGACGACGAGCATTTCATGCGCGATGCCCTGCGGCAGGCCCGCAAGGCCGCCAAACAGGATGAAGTGCCCATCGGAGCCATCATCGTGCATCAGGGCACAGTTATCGGCCGCGCCTGGAACCAGGTCGAGACGCTCAAGGACGCCACCGCCCATGCCGAAATGCTCGCGCTCACCCAGGCCGAGAGCGCCCTCGGCGACTGGCGGCTCAACGAGTGCGATCTCTACGTCACCAAGGAACCCTGCCCCATGTGCGCCGGGGCCATCATCCACTGCCGCGTGCGCCGTGTCATCTTCGGCTGCCCCGATGTCAAAGGCGGTGCCGCCGGTGGCTACTGGAACCTCCTCCAAGCCCCCAACCTCAACCACCGCTGCGAAATCACCGCCGGCGTCCTCAATGACGACTGCGTCGGCATCCTCAAAGAATTCTTCGCCGAAGCCCGCCGTCGAAGAGCGGAAGGACTGGAGCATAAAAAGGGCGCAGCCAAAGACGGTGATGATGTCGTGGTGTTCGATGGGCCCTGATGGAAAACTAATGTCTCAAGCTCAGCGATCCGACACACGGATGTGTGGATTGCAACAGGAGCACGATGGCGGGTTCGCTAAAGCGCGTAGAAGCGTATTCAGGTCGTATTAAGTCATACGAGTCGGGCGCACATCTCGCGCTGAACGCGATCCACTACCTCGGCCAATGGCTGGATGAACGATTCTAAACGAATGGCTGCGGCGAGGCACTCGAATGTGCTGTCGTGGAACGTAAAAATGAAGTGGCGATAGTCGAAGGAATGTGAGTCAGGAAATACACGTCGATTCTGTGTCTCCAATTCCTCAGGCCACGATGAGCCATGCACTTCAAATACTCCATAGTGCCGCAACCCACTCGCATACAAAGGATGGCCGCCAAGAGCCTCGTCGTTCGGATACCCAAACCGTGTAATGAGACATCCGTCGAAATGTGCGACCACAACGCCATAGCCACGGTAAATCAAGACCGTGTCATCTTCGGTCTGGAACAGGACCGGGAAAGGAACACCCGCAACAGGCTCGAAGTCGAAGGGAACGTCGTGTGCAAGTGGAGCGATGGTCTCTGTGCGGTGTGACATGGGAATACGTCTAACTGGCTGATGTGAAGAAAATCTGTCGATTATGAGTTCTACGCACAGCGGCTAAATGAAACTCACTCCTCTCCCGCAAAACTCGCCACCACCTTTGGCTCCTCGCCCGCCTTGAGCGAAAACACCTCGCAGCTCGCGGCGAAGGCGTCGGTGGCGTAACGTTCGGCGAGGTCGGCGGTGAATTCCTGGAGGATGTCGGATCGGGCGGGGAAGACGTAGAGCGCGTGGCGGTCCGGCATGGCCACCCAGATTTCTTTGCCAAACAGCTCCTCGAAAATCTTCGGCAGGGAAGGGGCGATGAGCAGGGTGGGGAACAGCGATGATTCACCGCGATAGACGGCGTAGGCGATCCTGCCGTCCTCGCCCTTTTTCAGTTCGGGCTGCATTTGTGTCAGGCGCTTGTCAGCGGCCGTTTTGGCGCGTTCGGCGAAGGTCTCGACACTCAGGCCGAGTTTGGCGAAAGATGCCTGCGAGTACGGCTCGATGCCGCTTGGAGACACGGCGGACTCGCGATACGGCGTGAGCACCGTCTGCTTTGCCCCGGCGGGGACGATGGAATACGCTCCGCGCATCGCCTTCGGTTCCGGCATGAGCAGCAGGGTTTCGAGCTTGCGCTCCGTCTGGGCGTGCAGGGCGTTTGCAGCGAGGAGCAGAAGGCAGAAAAGCGGGCGCATGCGTTAGATTGTGGCCGGAACTGGCCGTGAAGCAAACCTGTGAAGCATGAAAGTGGACAGACCGAGTGCTGATGCTGCCTCGGAGCGTCAACGGCGCGCTCCTCCTCAGCCCGGAGTGAAACTCCGGGATCGCATGCCTCCAGCATGATTTTCCCGAAGGTGGAGCGCTGAAAGCGCGGGACTCGACTCACGGGCCTCAATTGGCAATGGCGGCCACGGTGTCGAGTGCCGCGCTTTCAGCGCTGACCTTCCTGTGATTGACGTGTCATGGCGATTCCCCAGGGTTTCACCCTGGGCTGAGGAGAGACACGCCCTTGGCGTTCAAGCGGCGCGGAATTTCTGCCCAGTCGCGTTGCTTGGCCAGCCGCACGAGGAATGGCCGAGAGGCAAACCGAGACGCGTGTTTTGTGCTTCCTGCTTCAGTCGTCATGGTCCTATCGAGGACACGGATTGGCTCCTCACCCAGCCTCTCCCCGAAGTTCCATTTGCAGCAAACTTTGTCCTTGGCGGGGAGAGGAGGTTTGCGTTGGACGGCTTGAACACGATCTCCCTCTCCCCGCTGACACATTGCTTTCCAGATAGCGTTTTGCTCGGGGAGAGGGGTGGGGTGAGGGGGACAGGCATCGCTCCGCGCTGAACCGCCTGAAGGCGTAAGTTCAGTGCGCTCGGACAAACCTGCGCTTGCACCTTCGCGCCGCACCGGCTTCATGGGGCGCATGATCGCCTTTCTGCGTGGAATCCTGGCCGAAGCCCTGCCTCATCGTGTGACCCTCGACGTTCACGGCGTCGGCTACGTCGCGCTCATTCCGCTGACCACCTTCGACAAGCTGCCGCAAACCGGCGTGGAGGTGCAGTTGCTCACGCATTATCACGTCACGGACCGGGATCACACGTTGTTCGGCTTCATGACCTCGGACGAACGCGATTTGTTCCGCCTGCTGATGGACCGCGTGTCCGGTATCGGCCCCAAGATGGCGCTCAGCGTGCTCAGCGGCCTGCCGGTGGGGGCATTTAAAGATGCGGTCATTGCGGGAGACGTGAAGGCGCTCTCACGCATCAAAGGCGTGGGCGGCAAAACCGCCGAGCGCATTGTTTTGGAACTGAAGGACAAGGTCGGTGTCGTCGATGCCTGGCAGAACGCCCGCACCGCCAAAGGCACGCACGATCCAAAGCAGGAGGCGCACAGCGACGCCGTGCTTGGCCTGATCGCGCTCGGCTACAAGCAGGGCGAGGCCATCAAAGCCGTGAACGAGCTGGCGAAGCAGCCCGAGCTCGACACAGCGGACAAACTCATCCGCGAGGCGCTGCGGAGCATGAACTAAAGTAGCCTTGTTGCTGTGCAACAAGGGATGCTCCGCAACGACAACGGATCACGGCCTTGTAGGCGGCTGGGCGATGCGACAGCTATCCCTTGTTCCGCAGGAACAAGGCTACTTTGCAGCCATTTGCCCGCCTCACTTCAAGCTCTTGATGTAGAGGATCAGGCTCTCGATCTGCGATTCGTTCAGGATGCCCGCATAGATCGGCATGCCGGTGTCGAATTTCTCGAAGCCTTTCACCACTTTGGCGCTCGGATTCGTGATGGACTCGCGCAGGTAGGCTTCATCCGCCTTCACCTTGCCTTTCATGCCCTTGGCGATGTCACGCTCGCTGCCGAACAAGCCTTTCCAACTCGGTCCCACCTTGCCGACGAGCGTGCCGTCTGTGCTGTGGCAGGCCATGCAGCCGAACATTTGATACAGGCGCTCGCCTTCCGCCGCCGTCGGCTTCGTTTGCGTGGTCGCCAGCGCCTGGCGCGGTGTCAGATCGACCTTCAAGCCTGCTTCAAAGCCTTCCTTGGCCGGATCAAAAGTCATGAGCTCCCAAGGCGTGAAGTAGGCGGTGTTTTGCGCGGGAAGGCCGTCGCTGCTTTTCAATCCCCAGCCGATGCGCATCTGATGGCAGGTCTTCATGTCGGGGAAGCCGACCAGCACGCTCATGCCGTCCTTGCTGAGGTAGGCGCTGCTGGCGGTCATGAATTCCTGGCCGGTGCTGCCGTCCAGTTTCAAATGCGGCGAGCCGTAGTCGAAGGTGCGCTTGTAGTTCCAGCGCTCGGCGCTGTAGCTGCTCGGATCAGTGGCCAGTTTGGTATCCAGCTTCGCGTTGAAACGCAAAAGCAGGCCCTTGTCTGTTGGCGTCACTTCCTTGAGCAGTACTCGCGGTTTGTCCGTGTGGCGCACGCGCACCAGACCGCTCAACTTCTTCACCACCGTGCCCCAGACCTGGAAGCCGGTGACGTAAAGCTGTCCGTCCGCCGGATTCACCGTCGCGTTGAGCGTGGGGAAGTCGAAGTCGCGGGAAAAGCTCACCACTGCCGCCTGCGGCTTGGCAAAGCGTGAATTCATGAGCACGCGGAAGAGTTCGGGCCGGTTGTAGCCGTTGTGAATGAGTTCATCATTCACCGGTCCCATCTTCGCACCCACGAGCCACGTCTGCGTCACGCCGCTGGGATTCACCGGATGCGGCAGCCAGGTCAGCGGCTCGGTGATCGTCTCGGGATACTGCTCCTTCGGCGCAATCGTCGGCAGATGACCGTAGAAGTGATGGTCGGAGATGATGTGCAGCGGCGTGGAGGGCACGTAGTTGCCCTGCTGATCGCTCGCCGTGACCAGCCCCGTCTGCGGATGCACGCCGATGAACGGCTGCCTTAACCCATAACCCATCACTTCAATCTTCTTCCCGTCCGCCGCCACCTTGATCACCGTGCCGTTGTGCTTGCCGCGCGTCGTGCCCTCCTGGCCACCTTTGGAGATGAACAGGGCTCCATCCGGCCCCAGCTTCATCGAATTCGGAAACTCCCGCGTCTCCGCCGTCTGCGCGAAGAGGTTGCAGAACATCTCATAGCGGTCGCATTCGCGGTCGTTGTTCGTGTCCACCAGCTTCCAGATACCGTTGCGGTCGAAGACGAAGATCTCGCCCTTCCGCGCCACAATGCTCATCGGCTCATGCAGCCCGCTGGCGAAACGCTTCCATGTCACTTTCTCCAGATCGCCCTTCAAACCGGAGATCAGCCACACATCACCATCGAAGGTCACGCCCACCGCATCCCCCTGGTCATTGAGAAACGCGATGTCCGCGAGCCGTACATTGCGCTTCCACGGATTCGCGAAGGGCAGGGGAATGTCGTCGATGACGTAGGAGCTCTTGGTGGTGCCGAGCGTGGCGGTGGTGGTGAGGACATCTTGCCAGGCAACAGATCCTCGACGCACTCCTGGAAAGCTCTTCATTTTATTATTCAATACATCTGCCGAGAGTCCGAACGTATAAGAACTGGGCGAAAGTGAGGCGATCAGGCAATTCTCGGGTGAAGATGATACTTTGATTCTCTGATCTGGGCGGCGCACGGGGGTTACGATCATTATAGGGCGAGCGACAGCCGAGATGCCAGATTGCTGTGAGTCGCCTCTGCTGATTCCAACCTGGAGGTTTAAGGTTTCCTTATGTGGTTGAACAGAGATGTCGCGTACCACCTCGATCCCGGAGCCACCCATCCCTACGTAGATACTCTCGCTTATTCTGATCCCGGCGACCTCGTAATGAAGTGCGACCCCGCCATCCTTGTTGATGCTGGCCGATTTGAAGGAGAGTTTTGGTGACGCACCTCTTCCAACCTCCTCGGGACTCGGCGCAGGCTCACGCGGATCGGTGAAGCTCGGCTTGTCGCCGATCTGCCAGCCCGGATAGATGCCATTCGCGAGCCACACCTTGCCAATCGGCTTCGGCAGAAAGTCCTGGCCATCCTTGGTCTTCTGTCCGGCGATGTGATAAGAACCCGGTGCGAGCGCTTCAGGTGTGACGGGCGGTTTGCCCTCTTCGCCTTCCCAGATGCAGGCGATGCGGAGGAGGTCGGTATCGAAGCAGGCCCAGAGATTGTGGCCGAGGTTCAGGATGAGGCCACGGGGCGTGAGATTGTCCTTCGGAAAGCCTTCGCCGAGATCCCGGCAGTCGAGCACGCTGCTGAAAAATGGAAAATCTTTCTCCACGAAGTCTCTCCATGGCGATGGCGGGGGGGCTGGCGCGGCTTTTTGAGCCACGAGCGTGGTGGCGAGGACGAGGAACGCGAGGAGCGTGCGGAACTTCATGGCGGGAACTTGAACAGGCGCGGAGAGCCTGTTCTGTCAAGACATGGAGCGCCGATGATGCAATCAACCCAGCGGAAGGCTTCCAAACCAACGCGAATGAAAAAGAATGACACGCGAATGGCCGCAAATCCGGCTTCTCCACCTGATTCGTGGTCATTCGCGGCCCATTCGGCTTGGATTCGCGTTATCCACCCTAATCAGTTGCCCATTTCACGCGTAAGCCCTGGTCTGCGCCCGATGTTCAACCGTCTGGCGGATGTCCGAGCCAGCGGCTTCACCGAGCGAGTCAGTTGATGCCGAGCAGTTCGATCTCAAACACCAGCGTGCTGTAGGGCGGGATTTTGGGGCTGGGGCTGTTGGCACCGTAGGCCAGGTTGAATGGAATCACGAACCTGAACTTGTCGCCCACCTTCATGAGTTGCACGCCCTCCGTCCAGCCGCGGATCACGCCGTTGAGCGGGAAGCTGATCGGCTCGCCACGCTCCACCGAGCTGTCGAAGACCGCGCCGCTGAGCGTGGTGCCGTGATAATGGACCCTGACGGTGTCGGTGGCGGTCGGTGAAACCGTGCCGGTGCCGCGCCGCAAGACCTCGTACTGCAGTCCTGACGCGGTGGTGTGCAAGCCGCTGCCCACGCTGGCCGTGGCAGCAGCCGAAGGCGCAACCGAGGCGGAGGATGAGAGTGCCCGGGTCTTGTTTGGCTGGGATTTGGGCGTTTGGCTGCACCCCAGAAGAAGCAGGGCTGGAAGGATGATTGTGACGGATTTGAACATAGGAGCGGATGTTGGGGCAAGGTTCACACCACCACGCAATGCACGCGGGTGATGCCCTGGATTTTTTCCAGTTCGGCCAGCACCTCGGTGCTGGGGGTGGAGTCGAGCGTGAGCAGCGTGAGGGCGGTGCCGCCTTCCTTGTTCCGGCTCAGGGACATGTCGGCGATGTTGACGCTGTTTTTGCCGAGGATGGTGCTGTAGGCGGCGATCATGCCTGGGCGGTCCTGGTTCTCGATGAGAAGCAACGTGCCTTCGGGGCGCGTCTCGATGTGGCGCTCGTTCACCTTCACGATGCGCGGCTCGCCGGCGAAGAAGGTGCCGGCAATGCTGGCGGTCTCCGTGCCGTTGCTGGCCCGGACCTCCATGAGGTCGGTGAACTCGCTGACGTCGGGCAGGCGGCTTTCGGTGAAGCGCAGTCCCAGGTTTTCAGCAACGCCGTTGGCGTTGATGTAATTGACCTGTTCAGGACCGACGGCGCGCTCGAGGAAGCCTTTGAGCACGGCACGGGAGATGAGCGAGGTGTCGCCACTGCCGACTTTGCCACTGTAGTTGATGCGCACGACGTTGGAGCGCGCCGGAGCGATCTGGGAGACGAGGCGGCCCAAAAGTTCGCCGAACTTGAGGAAGGGGCCGATCTCGGCGAGCACCTTGGGATCGACGTTCGGCATGTTCACCGCGTTGACGACGGTGCCTAGCAGCAGGTGGGCCTTGATGACCTCGGCGATCTCGATGCCGACGTTTTCCTGCGCTTCCTCGGTGGAGGCACCGAGATGCGGGGTGAAGACGGTGTTCGGGGCCTTGAGCAGCGGGTAATCGGCGGGCGGCGGCTCGACTTCAAAGACATCGAGCGCGGCTCCGGCGATGGTGCCGTCCGTGAGGGCCTGGGCGAGTGCCGCGTCGTCGATGAGGCCGCCGCGTGCGCAGTTGATGATGCGGCAGCTCTTCTTCAATGAGGCGAGGCGCTTCGCGTTGATCATGTGCTTCGTCTCAGGCGTGAGCGGCATGTGCATCGTGATGTAATCCGCCTGCACGATGGCAGAGTCGAGATCCTCGCAAAGCTCCACGCCGAGGCTTTCGGCGCGGTTTTTGGACAAATACGGATCGTAGGCCACGACGCTCATGCCAAAGGCCTTCGCGCGCTTGGCGAACTCCGCGCCGATGCGGCCCATGCCGAGCACGACGAGCGTTTTGCCATAGACTTCGGTGCCCTGGAAGTTTTTGCGGTCCCACTTGCCGCTGACGATGGTGGCGTGCGCCTGCGGGGTTTTGCGGGAGAGGGCCATCATCAAGGTGAAGGCCTGCTCGGCGGTGGAGATCGTGTTGCCGCCGGGGGTGTTCATCACCACCACGCCGCGCTTGGAGGCGACGGGCACGTCGATGTTGTCCACGCCGACACCGGCACGGCCCACGGCCTTGAGGTTCGGGGCGGCTTCGAGCACCTTGGCGGTCACTTTGGCGCCGCTGCGCACGATGATGGCGTGGGCGCTGCGGGAGGCCTCGATCATCTTGTCCTCGGCCTTGAGGTCCATGTCCACCGTGACGGAGAAAGACGGCTCCGCTTTGAGCAGGTCGATGCCCTTGCTCGAAATGGGGTCGTTGTTGCCGGCGATGAGGATGTTGAACTTGGACATGGGGTGGGTTGGGGGAAAAGGGGGCGCAGACTAGCCGCCTTTCCTTCGCGCTCAACTACCAATGCGTGCTGGACAGAACAGGGGGCGCGGGGTTGAATGGCGCATGCCCGCAGGAACCTTGTTCGCGCCCGTTTTGCTCGCTTTGATCGGCCCTCTTTCCACCGGAGAGTTCGCCGCTGTGGCCGCCACTTCCGTCCTGCTGCCGCTGCTGGTGGTCTGGCTCGTGATGCGCGGAAAAATGCAGCGGTTGCAGGCCGAAACCACCGCTGCCGCTGAAAAACAGCGCACCGAGGCCGAGGCGGCGCTGAAAGCCGAGCAGAGCCGCGCGGCCGCCCAGTTGGCGGAGGTCAAAAAGACGCTGACCGAGACCTCGGCCAAGCTCGCCGACACCGAGCAGCGCTTCACCACGCATCGTGAGGTGGCGGACCGCCGCCAGACGGACGCCACCCAGCAGATCACGCGTTTGGAGGCTGATCTGGCCGCCGTGCGGGAGATCGCGGCGCAGTTGGTGCCCACGCAGTCACGCATCAAAGATCTTGAGATCGCCCTGGCCGCCGAGCAGGGCCGGGTGAAGGCCCAGGACCAGGCCATTGAGGCCACCAACGCCCGTGCGACCGATTTCGAAAAGCGTCTGGCCGAGGCGCAGGATCTGGTGATAAAGCACAAGGCCGAGATGCTGGAGGCGGCGACCGAACTGAAAAAAGTTCGCGATGAGCAGGCCGCCTATCTGTCTGCGGGCGGGCCGGAGGCCGAGCTGGCGAAGGCGCGTGAGGCGCATCAACAGTCCGAGGCGAAGATTGCCAACCTGCAACGCGCCTTGAAAGCCGCGGAGGCCCGCATCGAGATGGTGCAGAAGGAATTCATGAACGCCGTCGGTGTGGCCTCCGCTCCCATGCCGGGCACCGCGCCTTCCAGCGACAAAAAAGTGCGCGATCTGGAGGAGAAACTCACTCAATTGGAGGCCGAATCCCGCAAACGTGCGCGAGAGGACGGCTACAAGATCGCCGAGCTCGAATACCGCCTCAGCGAGGCCCTGGAATCTTCCGCCAAGGTTGAAGCACCCGCCGTGACGGCGGCCAAAGTCGAAGCTCCTGTGGTGGAGGTGACGAAGGCCGAACCTCCAGCGGTGAAGCCGCCTGAAGTCGAACCAACTGTGGCGGCGGCGAAGACCGAATCACCTGTGGCAGCGCCAGCAAAAGCCGTGCAGCTCGTCATGGAGATGGCTGAGTCCTCCCAAGAGCCGCAATCAACCCCGGCCACAGCTCCGGCGGATGCCGCGAAGCCTGCTGTTTAGTGGTCTTCGTTTGGATGCAGGCCGCGCCTTCAGCCAAGCTGGTAATTTTTTCCCTTTAGCTCTCGTTCTACTCGCCCGCATGAAATTCACCCTTGCCCTTGCCTCACTGATTTCCGTCTCCGCTTTCGCCGCCAATGACTGGTCCCGCTTCCGTGGCCCGAACGGCAGCGGTGTCGTCGAAACCACCGGTTTGCCGTCCATCGTGGATGACAGCACCACGCTGTGGAAAGCACCGCTGGGCAAAGGCTGGTCCTCGCCCGTGCTGTGGGGAGACATGGTCATCGTCACCGCCGAGACCGCCGCGAACAAGCGCGCGGTGCTCGCCCTTTCCGCCAAGGACGGCAAGGAGCTGTGGCGGCACGAGGAGGAGTTCGTCTCCCATCACATTCATCCGCAGTACAACACCTTCGCCAGCAGCTCGCCGTTTGTGGACGCGGAGCGGATTTACGTCAACTGGAGCAGCGGCCCGAATATCCAAGCTCTCGCGCTCGACCACAGCGGCAAAGTCGTCTGGCGCAACGACCAGGTGACCGGCTACATCCACGAGCACGGAACCGGCGTGTCCGCCCTCGTCGTGGATGGCATCATGATCGTGCGCAGTGAGTTCGACACAGAGAAAAACGGCAAGGATCTCACCACCTCGCCCGAGCAGCGGGACTGGAAGAACGCCATCATCGGTCTCGACGCCAAAACCGGCAAGCAGGTGTGGAAGCACGAGATGCCGAACTGCCTGAACACCTTCTCCACGCCCGTGGTGCATGAGTTGAAGAACGGCTCCAAGGAAATCATCTGCGCCAACACCACCAGCGGCGTCATGGGTCTCGATCTCAAAACCGGCAGGCTCAACTGGCAGCACAACCCCGGCTACAGCCAGCGCAGCCTCGGCTCCGGCGTGCTGAGCGACGAGTTCTACTTCTGCACCTTCGGCACCGGCGGCGGTGTGAAGGAGATCGCCGCGCTCGATCTGAAGAGCGGCAAGCCGAAGTCCGTGGAGTTCGACATTCCCAAGGGTCTGCCCTATGTGCCCTCACCGCTGGTGATCGGCGAGCACATGTACCTCCTCGGCGATGGCGGCATCCTGCGCTGCGTTGAGTTCAAGACCGGCAAGGTCATCTACGAGGAGCGTATCGAAGGCATGCAGGGCAGCGCGAAGTTCTTCAGCAGCCCGGTGGCCGCCGATGGCAAAATCTTCTGCGCCAGCCAGCAGGGCGACCTCATCGTCATCAAAGCCGGGCCGAAGTTCGAAAAACTCGCCGCCAGCAAGCTCGACGGCCCCGTGAACTCCGTCCCCGCCATCGGCGACAAGCGCCTCTACGTCCGCACCGCGAACTCGCTCTACAGCATTGGTGCCAAGGGACAGCCGGTGCCGTGAGGTGACGCGTTGCGAGTCTTGGTGAATTGTGCGATGCATCCCGCATGAACAAACAGAATCCGTTTCCAGGCATGAATCCGTTCATGGAGCGGACATGGCCGGATGTGCACCTCCGATTGATCGGCTATATCCTAGATTCATTGGGCAGCGAGCTTCCGGACGATCTCCAGGCAAAAGGAGAGTTGCATGTGGATGTGCTGGGTGGCGGCAATGGCTCCTACCGGCCAGATGTGGCGATTTTGAGCGAGGACCGATGGAAACATGGCCTGCCGCCGGTCTGGACGCCTGATCCGGCTTCGCAGGCATTGGTGGTCACCGAGCCTGAGTTGCTGGAGGTCGAGGAGATCAAGCATCGCTGGGTGGAGATCCTCAGCGATCAGGGACAACTGATCACCGTGATCGAGGTGCTTAGTCCGGTGAACAAAACTCGCCAGCGCGAGGCTTACGCCGCCAAACGCAATGATTACCTCTCCGCTGGTGTGAACGTGGTGGAGATCGACCTGCTGCGGCAGGGACGGCTCACCGTGAACATCGAGGGCACCGGTCATGAGCAGCGTGGCAAGGGCGAGGAGTATGCTGTTTGCGTGACACGCGCCGCTATCCCGGCCCGGCGTGAGTTTTATGCCTGCCCGCTGCGGCAGCGGCTGCCGGTCATCCGCGTGCCGCTGCGTCTCACCGATCCCGATGTGCCGCTCGACATCCAGGCGCTGGTGAACCGCTGCCACGAAACCGGTCGCTATTGGAAGCTCGACTACCAAAGTCCGCTCACACCGCCTTTGAGCGCGGAAGATCAGGCATGGGAGCAGGAATGTCTCAAAACGGCGGGGCTGGCGGACTGAGGCGACTTCAAGGCACCTCGCTTTCAAGCAACAACTCGACTGTGCCATCAAGACGCGCCACGATCTTTTTCTTGGCGCGATCTGCCTTGCGGCTGACGAGAACGATGGCGGTGCCATCTGCCGTGTCCTTCAGTCCTGCGCCGCGATAGTCCCAGGCGGCTGCCGGACTTTCCTTTCCAACCGGTGAGTCGGGCATGCGTCCGTCATCAAGGATGTCTTCCTCGTAGAGCGTTGCCAGTGTGGGCGGCAGGCTGCCTTCATGTTCAGCTGCATACAGCTTCATGCCGACGACAATCTGTTTGGCCTGGCTCATCGTTTTCGTCTGAATTGCCTTTTGCTGAATGCTGCTGAACGCCGGCACCGCCAGCGAGGCGAGGATCGCGACAAAGGTGAGCACCAGGCACACATAGCCCAGGATCAGTCCGGCCAGGGCCAGGCCTCCGCCCCCGAGAGCCCCGGCAGATTTGTTGATCCGTGACCTTGCCAGGTGGCCCGTGATGATCGCCGGGATCGAACCCAGCCCGAGTGTGACGAAGCCCAAGATGCCGCAGACCAGACTGACGATCGCCATGCCCGAGGATTGCGGCAGCATGGCGACCGGTGCCCGTGCCGGGGGCGGGATCAGCTTCGACAGCGGCTCCCAGTCGGCCAGTCCCTCATGCCAGCCGAGGTCCGAACCCTTCAGGTCTCCCGCGACGAGGCGGCGCAGCACTTCTTCCCGCTCAAACGGGCCGGTTTTCTCTCCATTTTGGGCGACGTGAATTTGCATGAGTTGCTGGGGGCGATTTTTGACTGAGTGAAGGATTACTCGAATCCACCGTCCCGGCACAATCACAAAAGGGCGCCGTTTCCATCAATCCCGCTCATGCCAGCCATGAGGAAAATCCCCTTTGCCAAGGCGGAGGGGGCGGGTATGTCTGCCGCCCCAAATTATGAGCAAAAAAAGTGACTTCGGATTGATCGGCCTCGCTGTGATGGGCCAAAACCTCGTCCTCAACGTGGAGAGCCGCGGCTTCCAGGTGAGCGTCTATAACCGCACCACCAGCGTGACGGATGAGTTTCTCGCCAAACACCCCGGCAAAGCCCTCGTCGGAGCCAAAACACTCGAAGAATTCGTCCAGAGCCTCGCCACGCCGCGCAAGATTCACATCATGGTGAAATCCACCGCCGTGAAGGACACCGATCGCGACGCCGTGGACGCCGTGATCGAGCAATTGATCCCCCTCCTCGACAAAGACGACATCGTCATCGACGGCGGCAACAGCTTCTACCAGACCACCGAGCGTCGCGACGCTTACCTCGCCGAAAAAGGCCTTCGCTTCATCGGCGCTGGCGTCTCCGGCGGTGAAGAAGGTGCCCGCAAAGGCCCCAGCATCATGCCTGGCGGCCCTGCTTCCACTTGGGAAGTCATGAAGCCGATCTTTGAGTCCATCGCCGCGAAGGTCGATGGCGAGCCCTGCGTCATCCATATCGGCCCCGGCGGAGCCGGTCACTATGTGAAGATGATCCACAACGGCATCGAATACGGCGACATGCAGCTCATCTGCGAGGCCTACAACATCTTCAAGCACGCCGGTTTCACCACCGACGAGATGGCCGCCATCTTCAACGAATGGAACGAGGGCGACATGCAGAGCTACCTCATCCAGATCTCTGGCAAGGCTTTGGAGCAAAAAGACCCCGAGACCGGCAAGCCCGTCGTCGAACTCATCGTCGATAAAGCCGGCCAGAAAGGCACCGGCCAGTGGACCCTGCTCAACGCCGCCGAAAACGCCGTCGTCATCAGCACCATCAACGCCGCCGTCGAGGCCCGCATCTTGTCGAGCCAGAAGAAGCAGCGCGTCGCCGCCAGCACCCAGCTCACCGGCCCGAAGGTGAACATCACCACCGCCAAGGCCGACCTCGTGAAGAAAGTCCACGACGCCCTCTACGCCTCCAAGATCATCAGCTACGCGCAGGGTCTCGATTTGATCAAAACCATGGGCGAGAAGAAGAAGTGGGGCCTCGACCTCGGCCGCATCGCCAGCATCTGGCGCGGCGGTTGCATCATCCGCGCCCGCTTCCTCAACCGCATCACCGACGCCTACCGCACCAACGCCAGCCTCGCCAACCTCATGCTCGACCCGTTCTTCAAAGACGTGCTCAGCCAGACCCAGCAAAACTGGCGTGAAGTGGTCAGCATCGCCACGCTCAACGGCATCCCATGCCCCGCCTTCAGCGCCTCCCTCGGCTACTACGACAGCTACCGCGCCGAGCGCCTGCCAGCGAACCTGCTGCAAGCCCAGCGCGACTTCTTCGGTGCCCACACCTACGAGCGCACCGACAAGCCGGAAGGACAGATGTTCCATACGGAATGGCCTGAGGTGATTGGCTAAAGTAGCCGAGTTGCTTCGCAACTCGTGCCCGCTAACCCCAGTTGCGAAGCAACTGGACAACTTTAAAGGCGGCTGAGTCACCTCAGCCGCCTTTTTAGCGCAGCTCTGCCGCCACCTTCTCCAGCGCGGCGTCGATCACCTTGCGCAGGTCATCGTTCCAGTCGGTGGTGCCGCCTCCGCGGCGGTTGCAGATGGCGGTGTAGTTGATGCCCCCTTCACCTTGGGCGCAGATCGCGGAGACACCAGGAAGGCTGCCATTGAAGGAATAACGATAATTTACACCTGGCTTTCGCGGGTCGCCGCTGATCCAGTACTTCTCCAGGAAGCGGCTGTAATCGGCGGCCGTGCAGGCGAGCCCGCCCGCGCCGTCACGCGCCTCGGTGCGGATGGGCAGCGGCACGGTTTTCCGTGGGTATTCTGGATGATAGTGGTACCAGACCTCGCCGGGCTGGCGATCACGCGCATCTGTGCTGCTGAGGCTGAAAGAAGGCGCTTTGGATTCCTTGCACACGGTGGCGTGCAGATAGTCGATGAATTTCTGCCCGCTGACCTTCTCGATGACACGCACCAGCAGGATGTAGCCGTAGTTGCAGTAGGCCTCACGTTCGCCAGGATCAAAATCGAGCTTCTGCAGCAGGCCGTAGCGCATCACATGCTCCGGCGTCAGCTCATCGACTTGCACCTTCATGGTGTCGGCCATATCCGCGTTGAAGGTGAAGTCGCCGGACTTGTCGCGATCCCAGCCGCCCTTGTGATCGAGCAAATGCTGGATCGTGACACGCTGCCAGCGCGCGTCACAGCCCTTGGCCTCCTTGTATTGGGCCAGGTCGAGCAGTGGAAAGACGAGATCCTCGGGCTTGAGCTTGCCGTCGGTGAAAAGCGTGGTGATGGCGGCGTGGACGACCGGTTTGGTCATGGAGGCGACGCGCATCTTCACGCCGGGCTGCAACGGCAGTTTCAAATCCGCGTCCGCCCAGCCAAAGGCGCGATCATGCAGCACCTTGCCGTCCTTGCTCACCGCAAAGGTCACCGCGCCGATGCCTTTCTCGGCCATGAACTGGCGGATCGCCTCATCCACCGCCACCAGCGCCGCATGGCTCTCACCCGCGCTCGGGATCTTGTCCGCCGTGAGTTTTTTCAACTCCTCAAAGCAGTCCTCCACCTTCGCCACCGCCTTGCCTGGAGCCCCGCCGGCCGTCGGCTGGCGCCGCTGCTGCACAAAGGCCTGATCTTCCGGGGAAAGCCTCGAAAGCTCGATGGCAAAGGTCTTCCCGCCTCGAATCGTGATCGTCACGCTCTTCGCATCCGCCGAAACAAACTCGGCTTCGATCTTTTTGCCCGTGGCCGCCTCCGTCCAAGTTCTGCCATGCCCAAGACCCGCTCCGAGTCCGATCAGAAGAACCGTGAGTTGAAAAAGCTGCTTTTTCATCGGGCGGTTTTAGGGGATCGCGGCCGGAATTGCAACTTCTCCGAGCAACCGGCACGCAATGATGGCAGGCACCCGCGGCCATTTTTTTCATATTCATCCGCTTCGTTGCTCCCTTCTCGACTCTTTCCTCGTGCCCTCGCCGCCACGCTTTTCAGATGGCGGACCCAAGGGTTCGCGCTTCCTTGCGCCGCCATGACCTACAACGAGTTCAGAGACCGCATCCAGCGCCAGCTTGCCCGGCACCCGGACGGGCTGACGTGGCGGGAGTTGCAGACGCAGCTTCGCCTGCCGTATGACCGCCCCTGTCCCACCTGGGTCAACGAGCTGGAACGGGAAATCGGACTGCGGCGCGTTCCTGGCGGCGGCAGAGCGCATGTGTGGACTCTCGAAGGCGGTGGAACCGCGTGAAAATCAGATGGCCGATCGCATGGAGGCCGCAGCTCTAGAGAAACACTGATTCTTGCATAATGGGAAATGCCGGGCGGGGACGGCCTGCATCTTGCCTTTGGCGCGGCTTGTGGTTGGATATGCAGCATGAAAACACCTCGTTTCTTGCCGTGGGTGCTGGGTTTCAACTTGGCGTGTGTCGTCACTTCAACTCAAGCGGAGGAAGCTGTGCTCAAGAAGGCCACCTTCTGCCACGGACTGAAAGAAGACCAGTCACCGAAAGACACGGCGGAGTTTTTCAGGAACGACGAAACGGTCTATCTCTCGATCGAATTGAAAGGCCGGCCGAAGACCGGCATTGTGGCCGCCAAATTTCTGTTTCGCGACGACGTGCTGGCCGATGCCCAGGTGGACGTGGCCACGGTCAATGAAGGTGTGATCTTTTCGTTTGGTCAGAACACGTTTGTTGGCTTCAACGTCACCCACAAGGAGCCGCTGCCCGTCGGGGACTGCTACACCGCCGACGTCACTTTCAACGACCAGCCGCTCGGCAGGTTCCCTTTCAAGGTCGCGCCGCCGAAGGACGCCATCCCCAGCAAAGTCCTGCGCGTCACCATGGCCAAAGACGCGGACGAGGATCAACGGGCGGTGGACGAAACGCGCGAATTCGCGGGCACTGAAAAGGCGGTTCTCGTGGGCGTGGGAAACCTGGGGCTGTCCTCATGGCTGGAGGCGAGCTGGAAGGTCGGCGGCCAGGTGGACGAGGCGGGCACGCGCAGCTTCACGATGAAGGAGAACAAGAACGACGTGCCGTTCTCCTTTTCCTTCGTGCCTGCGGGCGGCTGGCCGGCGGGCACGCATGAAGTCTCCCTGGTGCTCGACGGCCAGGAAGTCGCGAACGAGAAGTTCACGGTGAAAGTTGGCGCGCACATGGCCGGCAAGACGAAGCTGGTGCTCGATTCATCGCGGCTTTTCCGCGACGACGGCAACGGCGAGGAGGGCAAGGAGGTGAAAGCCTTCTCCGCCGACGACACCGTGCTCCACGCGCGCTGGAATCTGAAGGAGAAGGCGCTCGCCAAAGGAGTGCAGTTTGTCTGGGTGCTGGTGGAGGCGGAAGGCGAGAAAGAACAGGTCATCGCGACGGCGGACATCGAGCCCGCCGTGAGCGATCAGATCACCTCATCGCTCACCACGAAGAAAGGCCTGCCGGTGGGCAGGTATCGCATCGATC
>DNXB01000293.1 GCA_003506995.1 Verrucomicrobiales bacterium | reverse complement strand
GCAGGTGCGTGATGCGCTGCGTGAGCGGAGCGATGACGAACTGCTGGAACTCGTCCGCCGCCGCAGCATCGACCTCACCGGCGGCATCTGGGACGTGCTGCGGGAGCGCAAGCTGGATGAGCGCGTCGTGCGCGAGATCATGACACTGCTCGTCACCCCGGCCGAGCGCGCCTGTGATGATTACCTCACGCGCTTCCACGCCGCCGACGCCCTGATGAAAATCACCGGCTTTCCCGCCGAGATGGTGGAGTGCCTGGGGCCGGCCAACAACAGCGCACGGCTGATCAGCACCGACTTTGAGGGAGAGCCGAAGCGTCAGGAGCAGCTCCGCTCGTTCTGGCAGGACTTCAAACAGCACTGCCTCGGCATCGGCCTGGAGATGACCTGGGAACCGCCGTGGCCGGAAACATTCATCCGCTACCAAGTGGAGCAGACTCTGGAGCGCCCGCGTCCCTCCGACAAGCCCGTCAATCCCCGCTCCCTGCGTGACAAACTGCGCCATGTGAATCAAGTCTGCCTCAAAGAATGGGAAGCGCCCGAAGGAGCGGAGCAAAGCGCCACGGAGATCATCCGTGATGAAAGCGGGGCTGAAACAGAGCGGCTGATCATGCGCTACGCGAGGGCCAATCTCATCGTGACCGTGGATTGCCTGCGCCGTGAGCCTGACAGCGAGCAGTGGACGCTGCCCAAAGAAATTCGCCTCCACTACGAATCCGACTCGGCCTCCTTCGACTCCTTCAAGTTCCCCATGTCCGGCAAGCCTGACGGCGTGTTCTTTGAACTGGGCTTCGTTTACAAGTGAGTCCTCACGCTTTCAGCGTTTCAGCTCGTAAATCTCCCAGGTGAGGTTGTCCCCCGCGTCAAGGATGAGGCACCAGTGGTCAGGACCGAGCACGCGCAGCACGCCCACGCTGTCATGTTCCTCCCACTCCGCCTGCGGATTGAGAATGCGGCTGTAACTCGTCTGCGGGTCGTCATTCATCGCCACCCCGCCCAGGAACACCCAGCCGCCCTTCATCGTCGGCAGCAGCAGCCCGCTGCGCCTTTGCGAACCGGTGGTCTTGGCAAAGAACAAGGCGCGTCCGTTGGTTTCCTTGATCTCCGCCTTGAACCACGGGTAGAGGATCGCCCCCTCCTCCACGCGGATAGACTGGATGGAGCGCACTTTCCAGTTGCCCATGAGTTTTGGCGCGGACAGCACGGCTGGCTTCTTGCCTGAGGCGATGATTTTTTGCAGCATCAGCAGCGCCTCGCGGTCGTCTTTCGTCGCCTTGCGGGTCTTGATGAGTGTTTGCAAATCCGCCACCGCGCCCTCCAGCGCCACGCTCACGCCTCTGTCCACGCCCTCGTCGGCCAGATGCAGATGCTCCGGGTTGATGCGCTCCAGCCACCAGTAGTCAGACTGCGCCAGACCACGGCCCGCCGAAAAATACGCCGCGAGTTCCGTCGGCACCTGTTCCGCGAAATGCACCCGCTTCCCCTCCACAGCCGCCGGCCAGGTGGCAAAGGGCCAGTCTCCGCCCGCTTTCGCCGCCGCGTCCGCAGGCGGTTTGCCCAGGGGAATGCGCAGTACCTCGCGGAAAGGCTCGCGCCCCCGCACAAAAACCAGACTGCGCTCCGCCCCGGCCTGCTGCGTGATGACCAGTAAATCGTGATTTTCATCCACCATCAACGACTCCGCCTCCCACCACGCGCCTTCGGTCTTTAGTCGCACGGGGTTCATGTCCCCTTCCGGTGCCAGTTTCAGAATCTGTGCCAGATGCCCCTTCCCCGCCTTTTTCATCTCCTGCAGGGTGATGATAGCGCCGTCCGTGGCACCATCAAAGATCAGCACACCACGATCCTTGTGCTCTTGGAAATGCACCAGTTCCACCGGCATCACCGGGTAGCTCAGCAGCGGCGCGTCCGCCGCCTTCACATCTGACATTCCGAAATTCAAACCAGCGGCAGCCAGCAACAACACCCAGGATGGCAGTTTTGCGATCATGCGCTAAAACTGACGGTCGAGTCCAGACAGCACAACCAAAAAATCCGTGACCTGCCATGAGCCATCCCTTTGACCGTCAGCATGCGGCCCTCACACACGGCCGCCCGAACTGGACAGGTTTCATCATCTGCTCCCTGCTCGCCGCAGGCGGTTTTGTCTTTGCTCTCAAATCACTGATGGATTTCGTCGCCAGCACCACGGGCAGTGTTGAGGCCAACGCGGAAACACAGGCCGCTCATGACGAATTTCTCAAACTCGCCCGCGCCGCCGTGCGCATCGACGCGGATCGTGCGCCTGAGTCAGCGCTGGAGGGCCGCCTCGTCGTCGTTACTGGCAGCCTCACCGCAGATGCGCCCGCCACCGATCCAGAATTCGGCATCGTGGCCGAAAATGCCGTCCTGCTGCGGCGGGATGTCGCGGTGTTGCAAAATGTCTCGATGACCACCACCACCCGCGAGCGTGATCCCGCCGGCTTCCAGCCATGGCTGGGCGACAATGGCTTTGATCAACGCCCCAGCCGCTTCCGCACCACGACCAGCGTCAGCAGCTCACTCGCCTGGAAACCCGCGCACACCGTCCACCCGGACCAGCGCCGCGTGGACGACGCCCGTTTTCCCGCGCCCGGCATCCGCATCGGTGTCATTCCGATTTCCAACACCCTTGCCCGGCGGCTAAATGCCACGATGCTGCTGGAAGCCGGCCAGGACACGATGGAGCGCATCACCTCGCCTCTGCGCGGGGAGATCAGCGTGCAAAACGGCGCCTTGTTCATCGGCAGCGGCGACAAAGAAGGGCACTGGCGCATGGACTACGCGTTTTATCCCAAAGGCGAGGCCACGGTGCTCGCCACGCTGCATGAAGGCCTTCTCGACGTGCATCCAGACCAGGCATCCGGCCGCACCGTCGCCCTCAGCGCCCCAGGACGTCACGAGGCCGCCGCCCTGAACCCGCACAGCCTCGACGCCATCGTCGCGGTGGAGTCGCAGTGGGGCAAATTTCTCACCGAGATGCGCCAAGACCCGCTGCGCATCAAAGACTACAACGAAGGCCGCCGCCTGCTCATCGGCCTGGCGGTGTTCCTGCTCTTCAGCCTCCTGGCCTGGTTCAACTGGCCGCTGCGCCGCTCAAAGCAACGCGGCGGCCATCCCTGAGACCGGCCAGTGCCAACCCTCAGCCAATCGCCTCACGAGCGGCGCGCTCACCGGACTCGACGCCGCCGTTCATGAAACCGGGGGAGACGGTGCTGGTGTGCTCACCGGCGAAGATGAGGCGACCATCGAGCGCAGGCTTGGGCGATTCCTCATACATCCAGGTGTACTGGCCGACGAAGGGACAACTGTAGCTGCCTTTGGTTAAAGGCTGTTTCGGCCAGTTCATCGCGGCGGCCTTCCCATCGTAAGCCTTCTTCAAGCCCGGGATGGCGGCGTCCAGCTCGTCCAAGTATCCTGCCATCATGCCCTCGGAATAATTTTCCCCGCGGCGACCGCCCAGCAGGTTCGTGATGATGCCGCGCTCGCCCGGCTGACCACGACTGGTCTCCCACACGTTTTGATAAGTCGGCTCCATGGCAAACACGCTGCCATTGCCGATGAAATCGCGTCCCGGCACCGGCTCACGCCACAGGCGGCGTGTGAAGCTGCGGAAGACCTTCACATTGCTGCCGTAGCCCATCTCGCGAATGCAGCGTTTCTTGGACGCCGTCAGCGGCAGGTCAAACACCCCCGGCACACCACGCAACACGGTGAACGGAATGGCGAGGATCACGCGCTGGTAGTCCGCCGTCTGCACACCGCCCTGAGTGTCGAACTTCAACGTCACGCGCCCATCCTTGTCGGCAATGCCAGCGAGCTTGTGCCCCAGATGCAGGGTGATCTTGCTGCGCAGGCGCTCCATGAGCACGGTGGGCAGCGTGTCGTTGCCGCCCTGGATGCGCCAGCCCTCGTCGCTGTCGCCAAAGATCTGAAATCCATCAGACACATCGGGATTGATGAAGTCGATGAGGTTCAGGCAGGACTGCTTCTCTGCCGAAGCGCCGAGTTCCGGCTCGTACGCGGCGATGAGGAGCTGGATCACCCACGGCTCGATGCCACGCCCGCGATCTTTGAGGTAGGCGGAGAGCGACATGCGGTCGAATTGGCGCGCCTTGTCCGTGAAGTTGCCCTCCGCGTCATACAAGCCGTCCGCATCCGCCGCGATCTTCGCACCCAGCGGCTTGAAGGCCGCGGGAATGTCATGATCCGTGCGCAGACGGTCCTCCAGCCAGACGAAATCGACTCCTTTCTCGCCACGGCGGAGATTTTGCATCTTCACACCGAGTTCCTTCGCCAGCGCGATGATGTGCTTGTGATTGGTATCGACCAGCTCGGCTCCCAGCTCCACAAACTGGCCGTCCGTGTTGAACTGCCGCTTGGTGAACATGCGCCCGCCGGTGCGGTTGCTGCCCTCGTAAAGATGGACCGCGTGCCCCTTGTTCACCAGCCGCCACGCCGCCGTCAGCCCGGCGATGCCGCCGCCCACGATGGCCACCGTCTTTTTGCCGCCCCCGCCGGTCGTCGCGCAGGCAGGCAGCAGCATCCCCGCTCCCGCCATCGCGGCCTGCTTGATGAACCTTCTTCTCCCCTCCGACTCTGGCATGCTTTGCAGCAGCAGCTTCATGACTTGGCGAAAGAGAGGAGTGCGTCCGTGGATCATAGGTGATGAGGATAAAAAAATCGGCTCACCTACCACAAGCAAAAAATGCACCCAACTCCCGGAGAAACGTGAACGGCCGGCCGTCAGCAGGCGCGATCACCCTGCAACCAGACAGCGAAGCGTTGGTGCAGCCCCGGCCAGGCAGCGTTGCAAGAACCACAGGACACCAACCACCCCAGGACGCTGGAAATCCGCCCCGCTTCCGCTATCAGGCCGGCACAGCGGTCCCCGGCTGACACAACGTGCTGTATCCTCCTCGTGGTTCAGAAGCGGCTGCATCTCCGCCTTCATCTGGCTCACCCGCCTCCGCTTCATTGCCGAGAGCTTCGGGAAATCAGTCAGGCGTCGCCCTCAGCTTTCTTGTTTCCATTTTTCTCCAGCACCCTTTCACCGTCTCACCGTCGGCGTCTTCTTGGATCGTCCGCTGAGGGGTCGCTTGAAGGTGCGTTGGTCCGTGGCGTGCTCGGCTGCGGCGGCGTGATCGACGGGCGTGTCTGCGGCACACTGGGGCGCGAGCTCGGCGGTGGCGTAAACGACGGACGTGTCTGCGGCGCACTGGGACGTGAACTCGGCGGTGGCGTGATCGACGGACGTGTCTGCGGCACACTG
>DNXB01000175.1:9928-11938 GCA_003506995.1 Verrucomicrobiales bacterium | reverse complement strand
GGGTTGTTGATGAAGAGAATGGGATCGCCCTTGCTGCGGAAGCTCACGCCCGCGTGTTCGCCGGGCAAATAGCCGCTGGACCAGAGTCGCGGAGAGATGGCCTGTTCCTGCTCACGAT
The DNA here is from genome assembly GCA_003506995.1 of Verrucomicrobiales bacterium. Taxonomy (GTDB): domain Bacteria; phylum Verrucomicrobiota; class Verrucomicrobiia; order Verrucomicrobiales; family Verrucomicrobiaceae; genus Prosthecobacter. The sequence continues at coordinate 11,820 of DNXB01000175.1, read as the reverse complement.
TCGTCGGCGTGGCGATGAGGACGACGAAGGTGGGAAGATTTGAGTTCATCGCACCCAGACCATACGAGGCCCATGAGCCGAGGCACGGGCGACCTGTGATCTGATTGCCGGTCTGCATGGCGCAGATGGCCGGCTCATGATTGATCGCCTCCGTGTGCAACGAACGCATCCAGCAGATGTCGTCCGCATTGCGGCCCAGAAACGGCAGCAGGTCGGAGTTCATCCACATGCCGCACTGGCCGCGCTGCGCGAAGTTGAACTTCGACGGCGCGATGGGGAAACGCGCCTGCCCGCTGGTCATCGTGGTGAGGCGCTGACCGTTGCGGATGCTCTCCGGCAGGTCTTTGTCATAATAGGCCTGCATCTGCGGCTTGTAGTCGAACAAATCCATCTGCGACGGGCCGCCGACCATGTGCAGGTAGATCACGCGTTTCGCCTTCGGGGCAAAATGCGGGCCTGGAGCGCCAGGAGAAGCATTGGCGAAGGATTCGCCGAGCAGGGACGCCAAAGCCGCACCGCCGAGGACGTTTTTACCGCGAGCGAAGAGCTGGCGGCGGGTTTGTAGCAGATTGTGTTCTTGGAGGAGGTTCATGAGGAAAATCGGTTTAAGGTTTCAGGTTTAAAGTTTCAAGTTTCAAGTTGCCGGAGCGCTTTGGAATTTGCGGCCTTTGATCTCGGTTTGTTGGAGGTATTTGATAAAGCCGTCGAGAAGGCGGCTGACTTCGAGGCAGAGGTTATGAAGCTCCCGCCAGTGAGCTTGAGTCAAATACGCCTCATCGAGCGCGACATATAGTTGGGAGCGAACCTCACCGCAGGAGCCTTTGGAGTGGCCGAGAAACTGGATGAACTCCTTGGTTCCACCTCGCTCGAAGCCTTCGGCAATATTTGAGGTCACCGAAATGCACGCACGGCGAATCTGATCTTTTAACGCGAAATCTTTGCCAAACTCGTTCTGACGCGAAGCCTTGTAGATCAACTGCGTCAGTTCACGGCCTTTTTGCCAGGCCAGAACGTCCTCAAATTTTTCGATTTTAGCCATGGCGTGCTCGTGAGGGATAACTTGAAACTTTAAACCTAAAACTTGGAAATCCGACTATTTGTTCAGCACCTCGTCGAGGTTCATGAACTGGTTGCAGACCATCGTCCACGCGGCAAGCTCGGACTTTGGCAGCTTCGAATCCATCGTGGTTTCGCCGACTTTGAGAAGAGCGTCGGCGTCGGCGATGCTGGCACCGTAGTGGGCACGGAGTTCCGTGAGGCTGGTTTGGAGGATGGGCAACTCATTCGCATGAAGCGGACGGGCGAGCAGGCGCTCGGCGATGGTGTTGAGTTTGACCGAGTCATCGCCTTTCACGTTGCTGAGGGTGCGCTGGGCGAGGTTGCGGGCGGCTTCGATGAACTGGGGGTCGTTCATGGTGACGAGCGCTTGCAGCGGCGTGTTGGTGCGGTCGCGGCGGACGCAGCTCACCTCGCGAGAAGGTGCGTTGAAGATGTCCATGCTGGCGGGAGGGGCCATGCGCTTCCAGAAGTTGTAGAGCGTGCGGCGGTAAAGATTTTCGCCTTTGTCCTGCGCATATTTTTCCGTGCCCATGCCGACGACCTCCCAAACGTTCTCCGGCTGGTAGGGCATGGTGCCGGGGCCGCCCATGCGTGGAGACAACGTGCTGCTGGCGGCAAGCGCGTAATCGCGGATCATCTCGGCATCCATACGGAAACGCGGACCACGGCTGAGGAGCGAGTTGTCACGGTCTTTTTCGATCTTCTCCTGGGTGATCAAGGCGGCTTGCCGATAGGCGGCGGAGGTGACGAGCAGTTTGTAGAAGCGTTTCACATCCCAGCCGCTCTCGCGGAACTCCACGGCGAGCCAGTCGAGCAACTCGGGATGCGTCGGG
>DNXB01000175.1:0-9802 GCA_003506995.1 Verrucomicrobiales bacterium | reverse complement strand
TGTCATACTGGCCGCGCATGAGGATGTTGGCCATCGGCTGGCTGTCCATTTTCTCCTCCTGCACATGCGTGATGGGGCTGCGGGTCTTGATGGCCGTTTGCTCGGCTTCGAGCTTCAAATTCAAGCCGTTCGCCTTCTGATAACCGGCATGACGCGTGACGAGGTAGTGGTCAAACAGCGCCTCCTTCTGTTTCGGGCCGCGCTTGCTGGAGGCCAGGATCTCACGCAGCGGTCCGACTTTGGCGATGGTTTGGATCTCGGCGGAGGCCAGCTTGCGGGCGTAAATACGCACGTCCTGCACGCTGCCCTCGTGGAAGACCTGCACATGGCTGCGCTGGCCCACGCGTGTGGGCGTCGTGGTCTTGATGCTGCCTTTGAGCGTGTTGGTGTCGATCTTCAACTCGGTGTCCACGCCGTCGATGTAGATCTTGACGCCCTGCGCCTTGCCGCTGCCGTCGTAGGTCACGAAAACATGCTGCCACACACCGGGGCGGATGCTGGGCTTGCGGGTGCTGACCTTGAGCGCGTCACTGGGCCAGGTGTTGATGATGTGGACGGAGAAGCTGCGGTCGTTCTGATACAAGTCCCAGCCACGGAAGTCGCCCTTCTCATCCATGCGCGCCAGGATGCCGCCGGACATGCCCACCTTCCCTGCCCTGACCCACGCGCCGTAGCTGAAGGCTTGGTTCTTCTCGAAATCACCCACGTCACCGAGTTCAAAGGTGCCGTTCGTTTTCATCACCGGCGCGGGGCCGATCTTGCCATCGGCCTTCCACGAGACTTCGCCGAGCGCCTTGAAAGTCTTCGTCGCGCCACAGGTGCCGGTGACCTCGCTGCCCGCTCCTTCATTGAGCGGCAGATGCGCCACGATGTCTTTCGTCGGCACGTCCTTGTCCAAATCCTCCGGCTTGGCCGAGGTGAGCCACTGCGCGAACTCTCCGCCCGCCAGTTTGCGATTTTCCTGCATCTGCTCCTTGGCCGCCGCGATCTCCGCAGGCAGCGCTTTCCAGCGCGGGCGGTCTTTTTCCGCAGGCAGCACGAGGATGGGACCGAGGCCGTCCTTCACGTTGCCGTCCTTGGGCTTTTGCGTCGTGTTGCGGAAGAACGCGGCCATCGAGTAGTAGTCGCGCTGCGTGATGGGGTCGAACTTGTGATCGTGGCACTGCGAGCAGTTCGTGGTGAGGCCCATGTACACCCAGCCGAGCGTCTGCACGCGGTCGGAGGCGTAGTTGGCGAGGTTTTCCTCATCAATCGTGCCGCCCTCGTTGGTGGTGATGTTGCAACGCTGAAGCCCGGTGGCGATGAGCTGCTGCTCGGTGGGATTCGGCAGCAAATCACCCGCGATCTGCTCGATGGTGAACTGATCAAAGGGCTGGTTGCGATTGAAGGCGCTGACCACCCAGTCGCGGTAGGGCCACATCTCACGCGGTTTGTCGAAGTGCAGGCCGTGCGTGTCCGCGTAACGCGCCGCGTCCAGCCAGTAGCGGGCGCGGTGCTCACCGTAGGCGGGGGACTTCAGGAGTTCGTCCACGAGAGCGGTGAGCTGGGCGTCTGAGAGATGGGAAGAAGGCGAAGTGTAACGTGCCAGCAGCTCAGGAGAAGGAGGCAGGCCGGTGAGGTCGAGGCTGATGCGGCGGATGAGGGCGCGCGCATCGGCTTCAGGCGCGGGTTTGAGGCCGATGGCTTCGAGTTTGGCGAGGATGAAACGGTCCACGGGGTTCTTCACCCACGCGCTGTCCTTCACCGTCGGCAAAGACGCCTTCTGCGGAGCGATGAGCGACCAGTGCGGCTGCCAGGGCGCACCTTGCTCTATCCACGCCTTTACTTTGGCGATTTCGGCGGGCTTCAAGGTCTTGTGCGCCTCCGGCGGTGGCATGACCTCGTCCTCATCGCTCGAAATCAGGCGCTGATAGAGGCTGCTCTTGTCCGGCTGGCCTTTGATGACCGTGGGCGGCTCCCCGTCCTTCGAGGTGAAAAATCCCGCCTCGGTGTCGAGTCGCAGCCCAGCCTTGCGCGTGCCTGGATCAGGTCCGTGGCAGTGGAAACAGGCTTCCGCCAGGATGGGGCGGATGTCCTGGTTAAAGCCCACAGGCTGCGCAACAGCAGATGAGGCGGCCAGAAGCGTGAAGAGCAAGGTGATGTCGATGCGCATGCAGAGGAATGGGTGGTATGAAAATGACCGGGGCCAGTATGAAAGTGTTACGGTGGACGACGTGGCATTTTACAGCCTAATCTGTGTCTTATCCTGCAATGAGCGCCGGAGCCACGCGTGCCTGTGTGATCTGCTCAAAGGCATGACCGAGCGCCAGGATGCGAGCGTCGGCTTTGGCGGTGCCGATGAAGGAAAAACCGACCGGCAGGCCGTCCACCAGGCCCAGAGGCACCGTGAGATGCGGGTAACCGGCCACCGCAGCCGGAGTGCTGACAACGCGCTCGTTGGTGTCGCCCGTCTTCAAGTTGATCATGCCCACGGGATCATTGGTGGGGCAGATCAGGGCGTCGAGATCATGTTCCTTCAACGCGGCATCGATTCCCTCCGGCCCGGCAAGCTGTCGGGCCATTTTCCGGGCTTCCTGGCCTGCGGCGATGATTTCCGGCGAACCGAGCTGCTCGGCCTGCTCGAAGAACTCCTGGCCGAAGTGCGGCATCTCGGTGTCGCGATGTTTTTCGTTGAAGGCGATCAATTCGGCCAGCGAGCGCACATCACCACCGCGTTGTTCGAGGTAGGCATTCAAATCAGCACGCAACTCGATCAGCATGGCCTTCCAGGACAAGCCACCGGCTTCACGCGCATTCGGCAATGCCACCGGATCGACGATGATCGCACCAGCCTCGCGCAGTTTCACCAATGCGGCATCAAACAGCGCGAGCACCTGCGGATGTTTGCCGCTTTGCTTCCGCAGCACGCCCAGTCGTGCGCCTTTGAGAGCGTCGGGAGGCAAGTCGAAGGGTAGGATTCCGCCAATCGCCCAGATGAGCAATGCGGCATCGCGCACGGTGAGCGTCATCGGTCCGGCAGTGTCTTGATGATGCGTGATGGGAATGATGCCCGTGCCATCGATCAACCCGACGGTCGGTTTGAAGCCTACGATGCCGCAGGCGCTCGCTGGGCTGATGATGGAACCGTTCGTCTCCGTCCCAATCGCCGCAGGTGCCAGCCCTGCCGCGACCGCAGCCGCAGAACCGGAACTGGAACCGCTGGCGCTGTGCGTAAGCTTGTGCGGATTGCGCGTGAGGCCGCCACGGGCGCTCCAGCCGCTCGTTGAATTCGGCGAGCGGATATTCGCCCACTCGCTGAGGTTCGTTTTGCCAAGAATGATCGCTCCCGCCTCGCGCAATCGCGTCACCAAAGCCGCGTCCCGCGCCGGTTTGTGCCCACGCAAGGCCAGCGAACCGGCAGTGGTGTGCATGGCGTCGGCGGTGTCGATGTTGTCTTTAATGAAAATGGGAATGCCGTGAAGCGGGCTGCGGAGTGGCTTGCCATTCCGCAAATCGTAAGTGTAATCACGGGCGAGTTCGAGACTGGCGGGATTGAGTTCGATGATCGCATTCACTTGTGGCCCAGAGCGGTCGATTTGCGCGATGCGCTCCAGAAAGTGCTCCACGAGAAGCTGCGGCGTCGCTTGCTCCGCCTGAAGCATGGCCGCGAGATCGGCAAGAGTCGCGAAGGGCGCTGGCGGACTGAGTTTTTTTTCACAGGACGCCGGACAGAGCGCGAGCGCGGCGGATTGGATCAGGCGGCGGCGTTTCATGGTCAAAGCTCAAGTTCCGGTGTAACGCCCCATGAACAGGATCAAGCCAGTGGTCTGATGCCGCAACAGCCAGAGAAACGGACGATTGGCGAAGAAGCTGACTTTGCGACGTTTAGGCTGCTCTGGGGCGGCTCCAAAGGGATCTGCCGGGGCGGCAGTGGCAGCGGCGGCTTCGGCCCCCTGTTCGTTGATTTCTATGGTCGCCTCGTGGGATATGTCGCTGATGAACCAGCCGCCTGCGGACAGGCCGTTGGAGAGATCGGCGGCACCCGGTTCAAACAAACNNCCGAAGCGTGGCAGCATCACATTCACGTCGCAGTTTTCGAGGCCGCTGCGCACGGCATTCCAACGCTCCAGTGTCAGCCCTGTTTCGATTTTTTGACGTGCTGCCTCATCACTTGGCAGAAGGATCAGCAGGCTGACCTCGCCACCGGTCATGGGCATTTCGAGGCACTGCCAGGACTCGGCCTCGGCGTAATCAAACGCGCCCAGCGGCATCAACATGGTGGGCACTATGACCGCGCCCTGGCTGGGCGTCTGGAATGAGCGTGGCTTTGTAAGATGGGGCTTGAAGGGATTCGACCAGCGTCCTTTAAGATACACCGTGTTCACGGCCACCACAGAACGTTCCGGTGATGTAAACGACGCCGGACCAACGATCTGCGGCACACGTCCGCGTGTCTTCCCACGCACCCAGAGATTCACGCTCGCAGCGCAGGCTGCGGCGTCACCAACGGGCAGTTTATGCAGCGCCGCGCCAAATTTTGAGCCGGCTGATTCGAGAAAGGCTGGCTCAAAGACAACCGTGTCCGAGGCCCAGAGGGAGTTCGTGATTTCCAGGGAAAGTGCGCCTCTGCCTGCGGTGGCGGCGAGTTCGGCACGCAGTGCTCCAGCGCTGTCGATCCCTTTGGCAGTGTCGTCGGCCAGATGAGCGACTGTGGCGAGTTCGGCCAGGGTTTCACCCTTCGCCGCCGTTGTAAGCATGGCGGCGATTTGATGAGAGCTGAACGGTGAAAAGCAAAAATTACCGTCAGTCATCTGCCGGAAGAATTGAAACAGATCGCAGGCGTGGGCATTCGCAGCAACGGAGATCTGGCTTGATTCCTGGGCAGGCGCGTTCCATGCGAGCAGCAAAATGAACGGAATGACGCGCATAAATGCGGATGCTACTGTGAATGTTTGAGCGGTGGCAAGGATGGACTGCAAGGGAAGCCGATTTTCGACCGTAGGGGAACGCCGCACAAAAGCGGAGCAAGTTCTTGCCTCTGTTTTTCGACTCGTTAAACTTCGCGGTTTTACCCGCCCCGGACCAACCACCCGACCCTAACCCCCCACATGCCTCCATCCTCATTCCTGCTTACCAACGGAATCGCTCTCGCCATCGCCCTCGCCATCGTGGGTCTGGTGGTTGCCCTGATCCTGATCCGCAAAATCGTCGGCGCGGACGCGGGCAATGAGAAGATGCATGCCATCGCCAGCGCGATCCAGCAGGGTGCCAAGGCTTACCTCAACCGTCAGATCATGGCCGTCAGCCTCATTGCCGTGGTCATCTTTGCCGCGGTCTGGTGGCTGCGCGATGGCATCACAGCGGCGGGATTTGTGGTCGGCGCGGTCTGCTCCCTGGCGGCGGGTTACATCGGCATGATGATCGCGGTGCGCGCCAATGTGAGAACGGCGCAGGCGGCCTCGGTCAGCAGCCACTCGGCGCTGAAGGTGGCCTTCAACGGCGGCGCGGTGACGGGTTTGCTCGTGGTGGCGCTCGGCCTGCTCTCGGTCGGAGTGTTCTATTTGATCGTCAAAGGCATGACCAATGGCACCGAGCACGCGGCCAAGCATGCGATTGACTCCCTCGTCGGTCTGGCGCTGGGCAGCTCGCTCATCAGCGTGTTCGCCCGTCTCGGCGGCGGCATTTACACGAAGGCGGCAGATGTCGGTGCCGACCTCGTGGGCAAGAACGAGCAGAACCTCAATGAGGACGATCCGCGCAATCCGGCGACCATCGCCGACAACGTGGGCGACAACGTCGGTGACTGCGCGGGCATGGCGGCGGACGTGTTTGAAACCTACGCGGTGAGCCTGATCGGCGGCGTGCTGGTGGGCCACCTGACCGTGGGCACCGACGCGGCGGTGATTTATCCCTTCGTGCTTTGCGGGCTGGCGATCATCGCCTCCTTGATCGGCATCGGCTGGGTGAATTTCGTGAAGCAGGAGGCCACGGCCTCGCTGGTGTGCGGTGTGGTGGTTTCCGGCATCATCTCCTCGGCGCTGTTCTGGTGGGCCACTTCCTCGATCTTCGGCGCTTCTCTCAAGATCGGCGCTCTTGATATCCCGAGCGTGAATATCTTCTACTGCGCGGCCGTGGGCCTGATCATGACCCTGCTCGTCGTATGGATCACGAACTACTACACCAGCACGCATCACAAGCCGGTGCGCATGATCGCCAAGGCGTCTGAAACCGGCCACGCAACCAACATCATCGCGGGCATCAGCATCGGTCATCAGGCCACGCTGCTGCCAGTCCTGGCCATCGCGGCCTCGATCTGGTGCTGCTTCGACCTCGCCGGGCTGTATGGCATCGCCATCGCCGTCGTGTCCATGCTCTCGCTCTCCGGCATCATCATCTCCCTCGACGCCTTCGGCCCCATCACCGACAACGCGGGCGGCATCGCCGTCATGTCCGGCCTGCCGGAAGGCGTGCGCAAGATCACCGACGAGCTCGACGCCGTGGGCAACACCATGAAGGCTGTGACCAAGGGCTACGCCATCGCCAGCGCCGGTCTGGCCGCGATGGTGCTGTTCGGCTCCTACGTCGAGGACTTGCAGGCCTTCGTTGGCCACAAGGTGTACTTTGACCTCATGGACCACAAGGTCGTCATCGGCATGTTTGTCGGCGGCCTGCTGCCCTTCCTCTTCACCTCCTTCTGCATGAGCGCCGTCGGCAGCGCTGCGGGTGCCGTCGTGCTCGAAGTGCGCCGCCAGATCACCGCCAAGCCCGGCATCCTCAACGGTACCGACATCCCGGACTACGCGCAGTGCGTCAGCATCGTCACCAGTGCCGCGCTGAGGCAGATGATCGTCCCGGCGCTGCTGCCGCTCGTGTTTGTCATCGGCATGTCCTACGTCGGCATGGAGGCGCTCGGCGGCGTGCTCATCGGCACCATCGTCACCGGCTTGTTCGTCGGTATCTCCATGACCAGCGCCGGCGGGGCCTGGGACAACGCGAAGAAATACATCGAGGAAGGCAACCACGGCGGCAAAGGCTCCGATGCCCACAAGGCAGCGGTAACCGGCGACACGGTGGGCGACCCGTATAAGGATACGGCTGGCCCGGCAGTGAACCCGCTGATCAAGATCGCCAACATTGCGGCGATTCTGTTGCTGGCCTTACTGGCGCATTAGACGTTCGATGCGCCCGGCTCGTTCTCCTGAACTCGCCATAGCGCGCCGATCATCGGGCTGAAGGCTCGCCCGGCCTCCTGGCCGGGCAGTCTGTCAAACAGAAAGGCCCCGGAGCGATCCGGGGCTTTTTTTATGGGTGAGAGTCAGCGAAGGCTGCGGGGATAGCGGCCAGCAAATCTTCGGCTACCATACCATGGCCAAACGCTTGGGCGGCTTGTGTATGCAGCCACGCGCCCGCACAACAGGCCTCGAAGGATGGCATGCCCTGCGCCAGCAGGCCGGTGATGAGCCCGGCCAGCACATCGCCCGTGCCGGCGGTGGCCAGCCATGGCGTCGCGCTATGATGGTGCACTACCTTGCCCTCGGGCGAGGCGATGTAGGTATCGGCCCCTTTCAGCACCACCACCGCATCACTGGCTTTGGCCAGGGCCAACGCACGGGCGGATTTTTCAGCGCTTACATCGAGATCGTAAGCGCGCGCGAGCTTGGCATATTCACCCTCATGCGGGGTAAGCACGGCATGCGTTAATGTCGTGCGCAAGGTTGGCTCCTGGGCCAGAAGCGTCAACGCGTCGGCATCGAGTACGAGCGGTTTTTCCGTTGCCTGAGCTGTGGCGATACAATGGCTGGCCGTGGCGTTAACGCCTGCGCCCGGTCCCACCAGTACGGCGGTGACGCGATCATCGTTCATCGATTCGTTCCACGCCGCGTCGGTATAGGGCCGCGTCAGGGCGCTGAGCAAGCTCGTGGCATAGATGGGCCAAGCTATTTCCGGTGCCATGACCGTCACCAATCCCGCCCCCGCGCGCTGGGCAGCAATGGCAGCCAGCCGTGCCGCCCCCGTGAACTCGCCGCCGCCGAGCAGCACGGCATGGCCACGCGTATATTTATGATCAGCCGCATTAAGTGCTGGCAGCGTCCATAAGGCCGGGCGGTTAAGCGTGGTTTCCATGGCGACTTTATGCCAGAGTCACAAAAAATCGGCAATCGCGATGGTATCGAAATGTAACAGCATATTGCGTGGTGATGCGGGTTGAGCTAGCGCTGACGCATGATTCGCCTGCCGCTTGCCGTCCTGCTTTGCCTGTTTGCCCTACCCGCCATGGCGTCGGTAGAGGAAAGCTATGCGCGGTGGGATCAACTGCGCGACCCATCAGCGGGGCAGATACAATTTGCGGATGCGTACCGGTTCTTGCAAACCCATCGCGGCTGGCCACAGGAGAAGGTGATCCGCCTACGCGCCGAACAGGCCGCTTTGAGCGAGCGGCTAGCCGACAGCACCATACGTAGCTTTTGTGCTGACTACCCGCCGATTTCCGGGCGCGGCATGATCGCGTGCGCCGAGGCCGGAGCCGGGGATGCAGCTAAACAGGCCGCCTGGGTCAAGCAGGCCTGGCTTCAGGGCGATTTCAGCGGCTACGAAGAGGAAGAGATCCGCCGTCGTCACCGCTTTACCGCCAAGGAACACGAAGCCCGTATCGACCGTTTGTTATTCGAGGGGAAAACCAGTCCGGCCAGGCGCATGCTGCCGCTGCTGACCCCTGCCCAGCGCCTACTGGCGGAGGCTCGGTTAGCGCTGATTACCGATGCGAAGAATGTGAATGCGAAGATTTACTCGGTACCCGCGGCATTGAAAAACCATCCCGGACTGACGTTTAACCGGATTCAATGGCGCTCGCGCAAGGGGCTGGAGGATGGCGTGCGTGAGTTGCTGCTGAGCGCTCCCGAGCACCCGCCCTACGCCGATTACTGGTATAATTACCGGGCCATTGCCGTACGCGACGCCGTGGAGCACGGCCGTTACAGCGAAGCCCTGTCGCTGCTGAAAAAAGCCGGCGCGTTGAATAGCGAAAACAATGCCGATGCGTTGTTTATGAAAGGATGGATCCGACTTGAATTCGCGGGCCAACCGCGTGACGCCTATAAGGATTTTTATCAGCTTTACGGGGATGTCTCGACCCCGGTAAGCAAAGCACGGGCGGCCTATTGGGCAGGCCGCGCGGCGACCGCTAACGGCAATACCGACATCGCGACGGAATGGTATGAAAAAGCCGCCGAGTATTCCACCGTCTTTTATGGCCAGCTTGCCGCTGCGGCTTTAAAACCGGGCGCGCCATTAGCGCTACCCGATATGCCCAGCGCAGGTTCCGTGGCCGATGAAACCCTTGCAAAAACGGCCATGTGGCTGGTTCATCAGGATGAGCCGTTAATGGCCAATCTGTTTTTAAATACCCTTACCGATCAGTCGGACAGCGCGCAGGCTGCGGCCCTGGCGAAACGCGCCGAAGCGAACCACTACCGCCATGGTGCAGTGAAGGTTGCTAAGCAGGCGCTACGTCGCAATATTGTGCTGGTGAGCGCTGGGTGGCCCACCATGACCCTGCCTTCCCAGGCGCCGATCGAACCGGGGCTGGCGCTGGCCATTGCCCGGCAGGAAAGCGAGTTCAACCCCAAAGCGCGCAGCCATGCCGATGCGCGCGGGCTGATGCAAATTCTTCCCGGCACGGCGACGATGACCCCCCGCCAATATGGATTACCCGTCGGGGTGCAGGATTTGTACGAACCGCAGGCGAATGCGTTGCTCGGCACGCATTATCTTGGCGGGTTGATCAACGGCTGGGATGGAAGCTACATCGCCGCCATCGCCAGCT
>DNXB01000422.1:13910-14292 GCA_003506995.1 Verrucomicrobiales bacterium | reverse complement strand
CAGCAAGCGGAAGCCTTTGCCGACCGCCTCGGCAAGCTCACCGTGTTTGAGCAGCTCGATCACGCCTGGCTCTCTGCCTTTGGTCGTCCACCGACAACCAAGGAGCGTGAACTCGCCAACGCGTTCACCTTCGAGATGGAAGCGAGCCTCGAAGGCCCCAGAACGCAATCGCAACGCGAGGCACTCATCACATTCGCTCAATCCCTACTCTGCGCGGCGGAGTTTGTCGTCGTGGATTGATTTCAGCACTCTTCATCACATGAAACCCAACTCGTTCTGCCTCAATCGCACCGCCGCCGTCACTCGCCGGGAAGCACTGAGTTCGCTATCGGCTGGTTTTGGTTATCTCGCCTTCCAAAGCCTCGCTGCGGCGGCTACATCG
>DNXB01000422.1:0-13902 GCA_003506995.1 Verrucomicrobiales bacterium | reverse complement strand
GGCGGGCCGTCGCATCTCGACACCTTCGACTACAAACCGCGACTCATCGACGATGCGGGCAAACCTTCACGCTACGCTGGATCGCAGCTCATGCCATCACTGTGGGAGTTCAAGCAGCGTGGACAGAGCGGGCTGTGGATTTCCGAGGCGTTTCCAAATGTGGCGCGTCATGCTGACGACCTCTGCCTGCTGCGCGGCATGACCTGCGATCAGCCCAGCCACGCCCAGGCTTTTGTGCAGATGCACACGGGCGTCTCGCAGTTCGTGCGGCCATCCCTCGGTGCCTGGACGCTCTACGGCCTCGGCACGGAGAATGCGAACCTGCCCGGCTACATCACCATCAACCCACCGAGCGCGAATGGCGGCTCGCAAAACTACGGCAGCGCCTTTTTACCAGCAGCGTATCAGGGCACGAAGTTCCAAATCAGCGACAGCAGCCAGCGCAATCGCATGATCGACATCAAACGCCGTGGCGAGGTGAACAACGACGGCCTCACGCACCTCCGCAATGAACACCTCACCACCGCGCAGCAGCGCCGCCAGATTGACTTCATCAATGCCCTGAACCGCGAAAAGCTCGCGCACGACACGCACGCGCCGCTCATCGAAGGAGCCATCGAGAGCTACGAGCTCGCCTTTCGCATGCAGGACGCCGTGCCGGGCGTGATGGACCTCACGGGTGAATCGCCGCAGACGCTCGCCCTTTACGGCATCAATGAAGACCCCACCGATGGTTTTGGCCGGCAGTGCCTGCTCGCGCGGCGCTTTGCCGAGGCCGGCGTGCGCTTCATCGAGCTAGGCCACGGCTCCTGGGATCAGCACGCCAACATCCAGACGGCGCTCGGCCAAAACTGCGCCCAGACCGACAAACCCATCGCGGGCCTGCTGGCCGATCTCAAACAACGCGATCTGCTCAAAGACACGCTGGTCATCTGGGGCGGCGAGTTCGGCCGCACCTCCTACTCGCCCGATGGAAATGGCCGCGACCACAACCACAAAGGCTACACGCTCTGGATGGCCGGTGGTGGCGTCAAAGGCGGCTTCTCCCACGGCGAAACCGACGAGCACGGCTACAAAGCCATCACCGGCAAAGTCCACATCCACGACTGGCACGCCACCGTGCTGCACTTGCTCGGTTTCGCTCACGAAAAGCTCACCTACCGCTTCGGCGGCCGGAACATGCGACTGACAGATCTGTATGGGAATGTGGTGAGAGAGATCGTGTCTTAATATCTGCTTTTTCAAACGCCACTTTGATGTGCGGCAAAATCCAAAACTCAATTTCCTGACGCACGGTCGATGATCCTGATGACATCCTCATCGAGCAGAAAACCCTCTACATGGAGCTTCCTTGCGGCTTCGGTGAGACGCGAGAGATACTCCGCATGCGTCGGGTAGCGTTCTTCGAGGGAGAGACGCGGGTCGCCGGTCTTCTCGCGTTCGGATTTGGTTTTGGAGAAGGGGATGAACATGCCGTCGAGCGGCGAGAGCATGGTTTCGGCACCGACTTGAGGCGAGCGGAGGTTCCAGCCGGTGTAGGTGCCGAGAGGGACGGCGACTTCGGGGAGAACGATGCCGCACGTCTCATTGCCGTCGGCGTTCACGGCGGGCAGGAGTGTCTGGAAGGGCTTTCCGGCCTTCGGCGGGATGATGTCGGTGATGCCTTCGCGGTGGAAGCGCGGGCCGAAATCGAGTCGTGGAGGTTGGTAGGCATGAGTGGGCAGGTTGAGGCCCGGAATCTTCGGAAACTGCGATTTCCATTCGTCGAAGGTCACGAGCGTTTGATCAGCGAGACGCGGATGACGGCTCGGCGGCGGTGCTTTGCCGTTTTGCACCCAATCGACGAGATGCAGTAGCATCGCACGCAGCACGGGACCACGATCATCGAGTGTGTTGCGCGGCTGCTGGCACATGCCGGGCGTTCCGTCGCTTTTGCCGAGATGCTCGGCTCCAGCCACGAGATACAGGCGCACGTCGTCGGGAAGCGTAAGGTCCGTTTTGCCCTCCACATCAGTGTGCAGCAACGAGGCGGCGCGGCTCCAGTATTCCGTGGAGCTTTGCGTGAAGAGGATGCGCGGCGCGTGGCCGGACTTTCGCGAACGGGCGAGCGAATCGCCCGTTTCACCGGTGATGGGATCCGTCTGCAGCAGCGGCGCGAGCGGGAAGAACTCACTGCCGGAGAGATGCCCCTCGTGCTGCGTGCCATACTCCGTGCTCATGCGGAAGCGGTGGTTGAACATGCCTTTGCCCGAACCAGCGACGTGGATCAAAGCGCCATCAAACACCGCACGGCCACGCTCGTCGGTGTTCAATCCTTCAAAGAGGAAATGGTGAATCACGCGCCCCGACTGCGAGATGCCAAACACACAGGCTTTTTCAATCGCACCCGCGAGCGGATTCTCTTTGGCATCGCCGTGACGAAAAAACGCCACGCAGTCTCGCATCGCCGTGAGGCCGAGTCCCGTCACGCGGGGCTCCTTGGCCGTGTAAACGAGGTCGTAGAGCCAACCGGACCGCAAACCGGTCTTCAAATAGACATGCGTGGCATCGGGAATGAGCTTGTTATTCTCCCAACGCCCAAACGCCCACTCCGAGCGCGGCACCTCGACGCCCTCAACGCCGCGATGAGGCCGCATCGTGAGCGTGGCGTCGGCATTGTCCAGACTCACGGATGGAAAAGCCGCGCCGATGCCCCAAGGGCTCCACGAGAAGGCTCGGCTGAAGACCTTTTCCGTGCTCGTGATCTCCAGATGCGCCCGACCGGTGATCGTCTGGCCGTTCTCGGTCGCGATGGGCAGACCGCACAGCAGGCGCTGCGTGTCATCCGCCTGCACTTCCCCATTCCAACCGCACCACAGCACGGAGAAACCATGCTTCATGAGGAAGCCATGCCCTGCATGAGCCTCCGTCTTCGGATCATTCGTGCGTTCGCCATCGTTGAAGGTCCACAGCGCCAGCATGTTGCCGCGATTGTTCACGTCGTAGAGCAGTTGGCCGTTGCCTTTCTTCGCATCGATTGGCTTCAGCAGAAAAAAGTCCGTCCAGCTCTCGACTTTGCCGTGTGCGTTTCGTGGCGCTCGTTTCAAGTCACTGACTCGGGCATTGGCTTCGTTCGCGGGATCGGTTTCGATGAACATGCGTCCCTTG
Source organism: Verrucomicrobiales bacterium (assembly GCA_003506995.1). Lineage (GTDB taxonomy): Bacteria > Verrucomicrobiota > Verrucomicrobiia > Verrucomicrobiales > Verrucomicrobiaceae > Prosthecobacter. The sequence goes on along the minus strand of DNXB01000422.1, from coordinate 10,755 downwards.
ATGCGCTCGTAGGCTCCAGCAGGGCCAAAAACCTTGCCATCTGCAAACGACGAGCGCTCAGTGATCTCGATGCGCATGACTTCGGCGTGTGCGCTGGCGGAAAGGAAGGTTGCGAGCAGGAGACGGAGGCAGAGGTTCATAGGTGGAGGCTATCTGAAGCCTCGAACACACGCAACCAAAGCAGCCACTGTGTCAGCGCAGCACGCTTTTCCGCGCGGGATTCACCAGCTCGGTGACCTTTGCCTGCTCCAGTCGATCCAGGAGTTCGCCCGCGCCAGCTTTGAGCTTGAAGGCCAGTTCGTCCTTGGTCAGCGGGATCGCTGCCAGGAAGCGGATGCTGCGCGCGGGTGGCACGAGGAGTTCGTGAAATTCGACGCTGGTCGTCATCGGCGGCACGAGCATGAAACCCACGAGCGCCGTGTCATTCGCCAGGGGCTCGGCGGGGTCGCCATTGGGCACGGTGTGCCAGTAGCTCAGCCAGGTGTTGTACTCATGCGGCAGCCGGGCCAGTGTTTTCAGCCAGCGGACGGGCCAGTAGTTCCGCTCATCAATGAATGCCTCCTGGCCGAGCTTCCAGTTCGGCGGCAGACAGAGCATGATTTCAGCATGGGTGTAGTTTTCGGCTCCCTCGGGTGGATGCATGGGCAGGTCGCTCATGCCGCTCGTCACCAGCGTGTACCAGGGGCGCTCGGCGGTGGGTTTGATGACGTGGATGTCGATATGCACGAGATCGGACACCAGCTCATGCCAGACGTAGTCCACCTTGCCGATGTGCTCCTCGATGTGTTCTTCGATGGCACGCAGGTTTGACTCGCTCATGTCAGGCGGCACCCAGCCCTGGGCGCGCGCCTGGTGTTTATAAAGCGTGCTGCCGCCCTCGCTGACTCCGGCGACTTTCGGTGTGGAGGTGACAGGGAGAAAGCAGGCTCGGTGCTCGTTCACCAGCTCGCCGGCGGCTGTTGCGGTGAGCTTCAGCGGACTGTCTTCATGCTCGGGCAGGGTGCAGGTGAGGACGCCGTCCTGAAGCTCGAAGGTGCCTTCATATTCATGCTCAAAGTTCGGCGCATCCTCCTGCACCTCACCATTGATGAGCAGTCGGCCCGTGATACTGAGCCAGCAGCGCTGCTCGATGTCCAGCCGCCATTCGGAGCTGACCCATTGAGAGCCGCGGGTGCCGTCCTCGGTCTCATGCATAACGGTCTCGCACTCCCAGGCCCAGGTGCCTGCCAGTGCCTCCGGGGTGGCTTCCTTCCATGGCAGAGGAGGTGACGCGGTCTTTTGGCTCTCTCTCCAGGCATTCGTCGCCGCGATCCGGTTCTCCGAGATGGCGCGGCGCATCTTCCGCTCACCGATTGCGGTGCCCCAGGGGACGCTCAGCTCCTGCGGCCAGAATTTCCCAGGGAGGACGAGGATGTCATGCACCTTCCGCACGAGCACCAGGAGCGGTATGAGACGACCGCCCAGCGCCCGCTCTGGCAAATGATCGCGATGTCCCCAAAACGTGCTCGTGAAGCAGGTCAGCCCCTGGCTGAAGGACGCTGGCACCGGCATCCCGAAGGCGCGATCACGTTCGTTGCGCAGATGCGTCACGATGTCCTGCTCCTCCACTGGAAACACCTCCGTCGGTTGATCAGCGAACTTGGCATCATGCAAGGCATTGGCGATCAAGGGCAGTTTTTCCAGAGCTTCCGCATCCGTCGCGGTCAGTGAATACACCACCTCGCCCGGCAGATCCGTCTCACCGGGGAGCTTGAGCGCCCGGTTTGCCACGATGACATGTCCCCAGACGATGCTGCCCTGCTTCCAAATCTCCTTTTGCCGCAGCAGCGTGTCTATCAGCGGCTCGTCCACTGGTTGCAAGCCGCGCAGATTTGTCGGGATAGGAAAGACCTTGTCTCCCCAACTGAAAAACCCGATGCGCCGGGGCTCAGGGCCGAACTTTTGACGAATTGAATCGAGGGACGGGGACATGATCCGTCTATTTTATTCCGATCCTGGTCTCGCTGGCAAGCACAGGTGCGAAAGATCCCGCGATCCAGCGGGACAATGCCGACCGAGGCGTCGAACTCCCACTTGCCGATGAGGCGGTAGTTTTCATCGGCACGCAGCAGGATCGTTGGTTTGCCGTAGCAGCCGAGCCACCATGCGCCATCGGCATACGCGGCGGTTTGGATGCCCATGAGCGTGTAGCCGCTGGCGAGGAAAGGTGAATCAGGTTATTGGGCTGACGCGCTGGTTTCCTTGGCGAGCGCACGCGTCTTTTCCTTCCACGCAGCCGTGTCGGTCTCGATGCAGCGCAGGATGACCTCGGCCTCGAACTTCGCGCCTGCGGAGACGGTCGCGTTGGAATAGAGGTGGTTGTAGAGCTTGTGATAGACCGTCTTGTCCCAGTAGAAGGTCTTCAAGCCCTGCCCGACGAGCGGCTTCGGATACCAGACCAGTGTCGTACGCTGGGATTTCGGATCGTGAATCGCGGTCCACTTCACATCCTCGCGCAATTGATGCCCGCCCTGGCTGTCGAAGGCGCCTTCCACCATCGTTCCATCCGCTTTCTCAGCCATCCACTCCGTCGTCGTGGGCAGAAAGGGATGCATGAAGCCGTACAGCACGCCGATCTTCACCTCCTCGGTGGTCTCGTAGCGATGCTGCTCGATCACGCGGTCCTCCATGACGGTATAAACCGCCTCCAGCTTGATCGTGCCCATCATGGACTGCTTCCGCAGCTCCGCGTGCTGGCCGCGATAGACAGCCTTGTCCTTCAGTTCGCAGGCTTTGCCATCCACGGTCAGCACAGCGCTCGCCACCTTTTCCACACCACCTTCGTTGTGGCCCGTGCCGATCCATTTGCCTCCGACGGGTGAAAAGACGGTGCCGTAGAATCCGGTGCGGTCGGTGATGACGGCCCCCTTGTGCAGGATGCGGCTGATCGTCCAGGCGCGATCCCCGGCGAACTCGATGGTCATGTCGCGCGTCTCGACAGTGACGTAGGCCACCGGGCCGGGCTTTTCACCTGCGGCCTGCGTCGGCGCGGCGGCGAGGAGAGAAACAGCGATGAGGGCGGTCAGAAGTCGTGTCATTGGCAGTCAACGTTGATGCGGCGGCGGATGTTCGCGACTTCTGCCTCACTTCGCGGGCTTGAAGGCCCGGCCTTTCTTCACCGCCTCCTGCACGCCACCAGAGACGCCGCCATCACTGCCGACCGCGAGGAAGTTGAAGCCCTGGCCGAGGCGTTTTTCCACCTCGGCACCGCCGCAGAGGGTGCCGAGCGGCACCTTGGCCTCCTTCGCGGCCGCGACGATTGTTTCGATGGCGACTTCGACCGCAGGATCGCCGAGCGGGACGCCGAGCGAAAAGGCAAGGTCCGAGGGGCCGATGAACAGGCCGCCGAGGCCGGGCGTGGCGGCGATGGCGCGGATGTTTTCCACGGCGGAAGCACTTTCGATCATGACCCAGAGCACCAGCTCGCCCTGCGGATCGAGCGGCCAGACATCGGCGCACTTCGCGTAGTCGCCGCCGGAGAGGCCCCACTGGCGCGCGGCCCAGCCGTAGCCGACACCGCGCCTGCCCTGCGGCTCGTAATCCGGCGCGTCCTTGAGCTGCGGGAAGCGGCTGGCCCGCACCATGGCGCGCGCATCCTCGGCGGTGTCCACATGCGGCACCACGATGCCGAGCGGGCCGAGATCCAGCACCTGCTTGATGATAAACTGAAGCTGCTCGCGACCTGCGGCGGGCACGCGAATGAAGGGCGCGGTGCGGACCTGGAGGCCGTTTTTGAGCACGTCCGCCTTGCTCGTCATGCCGACGAGGTAGCTTTCCAGGCGCGTGGGGTCATAGGGTGAGTGCTCCATGTCCACGATGACGAAATCCAGACCGCTGCCGGCCATGTTCGCACCGGCGCGCAGAGAGACATTCGAGGAAAAGACGCCGAAGGCCGGCCTCCCGGACTCCATGAGCGCGATGAAGGGATTGATGCGCGCGGCGGCGGTTTCCTGCGCGGCGGCGGTGGCCGCAGAAAAGCCGAGAAGCAGGGCGAAATGGAGGTGTGTCATGAATTTCATCGTTGGATAGAGCTGGAATGGTTGGTTTCGCCAAAAGCAGCCCGCAAATAGGCGAGCACATCGCGAATTTCATCAGGCTTCAGCACGCTGCCGAAGGGCGGCATGGGTTTGCCGGGAGCGCCGTCGGTGATGATCTTCAAAAGCTCAATGTCGGGCTTCGAAAGTGGTGATCCCGCGTCGCGCAGGGTGAAGTTCGCCGCGACCAACGTGGCCGGTGTGTCTGCGGTGCCGGGCAACGCGCCACCCTTGCCGTCCGGCTGATGGCAGATGACACAGAAGGTGCCGTAGATGCGCCGTCCGGCCTCGGGATCAGGGACACCATTCGCTTTTTGTTCGGCGATGATCCGCGGCTCGGACATCGGGCCGGTGAAGGTGCGGCCATCGAGCAACCGCGTGAGCGTGTAGAATGCCTGCGGGTTTTCCACCAGCCCGCCCCCGACCGAGCGGAGATGCTCCAGCTCCAGCTCGTAGATGTGGCCGGGCTGAAGATCTCGCACAGCCAGCTCGACCGAACGATGATCCGCAGCGACGCGGATGCCTGTGATTTCCGCCAAAGTCTCATCCACACGCGGCGAGCCTTTCGGCAAATAGAGAAAGCGGAAGCGCCCGAGGCGATACGTTTTCGCGTCGCGCAACTGCGCCGCTTCCATCGCCGTGGTGAAAGTGAGCCGGAAACCATCGCGGGTGACCTCCATCTTCGCGATTTCCACCGGCGTCTTCTTCGTCCACACGATGCGCTGCAAGCCATCGCCCTGGCCCCAGCCGCGTGTCGTTTGCGCGACGTAGAGGCTGCCATCCGGTGCAAAGGCCATGCGCATGTTGCCCGGCCGCAGCGGCGTTCCGGTGCGCGGCGGCACATCGCGGAAGTATTTCAGACCGTCCTTGCCGGCGGGGATGGTCAGGTTGTCCGCGCCGCTGTTCGCCTGGATGGCGGCCAGGCCCACGGCATCGCGGATGAAGGGAAAGCACGCGCCCTGGTATTCGCCCGCGACTTTTTCGAGAAACACGCGGCTGATGAGCTTGGTGAAGTCACCGATGAAAACTTGACCGGCAAAGGGGCCGAACTTGCCGCCCGTGGTGTCCCACACAGGCTCGCCGGGACTGCCGCCCATGGTGCCATGCGGCAGTGCCACGGCCTCCGGCGTGCGCAGTTGCGTCAGCATCTCCAGATCCACCGGCCCGCGATAATCGTCGCGCCACTTCAGCGAGGCCGCGTGACCGTAAAACCTGCCCGGCCGCACATGCACGAGCGTGCTGGTGGCGATGTAGTCGCCCTGCTGGTCGGTGACGAAGATGTCGCCGTCGGGACTCACCCCGACACCTGCCGCAGCGCGGAACCCCGAGGCAAGCGGCGTCATGCGGCCGTCGCGGCTGACTTTCATCACCCAGCCTTCATAGCGCCCTGGAGAAGGCTTGGCCTCCTGATGCACTTTTTCCATGTGCAGTGGCACACGGGGGAAGCGCGTGTTGATCTCGCCCGCCACATCCGGCAGGCCGGTCGAAAGAATGAATTCTCCATCGCGATCCAGCCGCAGGCCGAAGGTGAACTCGTGCCAGTTGTCCGTGACGCACCAGTCGTCGTTCACTGTCTCGTAATGATCGGCCCTGCCATCGCCATTGGTGTCGCGCAGACGCGTCAGTTCCGGTCGCTGCGTGACGAGAATCTCCTCCTCGGACAAGGCCAGCACGCCCAACGGCTCATGCAGCCCAAAGGCAAAGCGACGCCACGGCCCCGATTTCGCATCCGCTGTGATCCACACCTCACCATGCCGGTTCACCACCACCAGCTTGCCCGAGGGCGTGAACGCCACGCCAGACAACTCCGGCGACATTTCCTTTGGCAGCGGGATCTCCTCGATCTCGTAGGTGTTCGCCAGCGCAAGCGACGCCAAAGCCAGGGGGATGAGAGTGATCGCGGTCTTTCTCATGACTTCGATCTGGGCTTGATGACCATCATGAAGCTTTTGCCAGATTGTCCCACATGCCGCCACACTCCCGGAGCGATTTCCTCGCCACCGTCGAATGTGACATGCGCGTCCGGCTGCGTCTCCGCATGGAAAAAGAGCGCCACTCCCTCCGGCACCGACCATGAGCGCATCATGCCGTGGCCTTCGTCACTCGCGCGCAGTGTCTCACGGATCGCCACGCCATCCAGCGTGTAATGGAAGATCACCGCGTTCTTGTCATAGCGATAGCCTTTGAAGCGTCGCTCCGGTGCCTTTGTGGCATCGTTGACACGCAGCGGCTGCACTTTGCCCTCCTTGTAAAACACCGTGCCCTTGATCGTCGCGGGTTGGTTGATCTTCGCCTGAAAAGTCGGTGTGAGGTCCAGCGACCCAAGCCACACCTGGTTCACTCCACCGCGCAGATCATCATAGCAAAGCGCCAGATCAGGCCCAAGCACCACCCCAAACGCCGAAGGCCCCGCCTCAGGCATGAAAGTGCGAAACACCTGTGGCTCCGCGGCATTCGTCATGCACAGGCATGTGAGCCATTGCATGCCCAGGATCGGCAGCCAGGGCACCGCGTGTGTCCAGGCCCGGCTCATGCAAGGATGTCCTTCACCACCTTGCCGCCTTCCAAACCGGTGAGCCGGATTCGACGTCCGCCACTCACCACGGCGAGGTTTTCGTGATCGAGTCCGAGCAGATGCAGGATCGTCGCGTGCAGGTCGCGGAAATGAACCGCGCCTTCAACGACTGTGCTGCCATTTTCGCTGGTCTTGCCATGCGCATGACCACCTTTCACGCCACCACCGGCGAGCCAGAAAGTGAATGCGCGATGCTGATGCCCGGTTTGATCCTTGTCCTGGCCCGGCGTGAGGCCTGGGCGGCCAAACTCACCACCCCAGACGACAAGCGTGTCCTCCAGCAGGCCGCGTTCATCCAAATCGTCGAGCAACGCGGCGATGGGCGCGTCTGTGGTGGCGCAGTTCGCGGTCAGATCGCGGCGATGATCCGTGTGCTGATCCCAACTGCCATGCGTGATCTCGATGAAGCGCACGCCCGCCTCGCAGAAGCGCCGCGCCAGCAGGCACTGGCGGCCAAAGTCGCTGTTCTTGCAGGTGCCGGCGGCAAAGTTCCTTCCCACGCCGTATCGTTCGAGTGTTGCCTTGGACTCCTGGCTGATGTCGAGGAGTTCCGGAGCTGAAGCCTGCATGCGGAAGCCGAGTTCCAAGGTTTGGATGACACCTTCGAGCTGGGCATCATCGGCTCGTGGGCCGAGGTGATCGCGGTTCATCGCCTGGATGAGATCGAGCTGCCGACGCTTCACACTCAAAGGCAGGTGATCGCTGTAAATGTCGCTGATCGTGGCCCTCGACATGTCCTCGCCATTCACCCCGATGGGCGTGCCGCCATACACGGGCGGGAGCTGCGCCGCGCTGTATTGAGTGGGTTTGGCGGTGTTGAAACTGATGAAGCCTGGCAAATTCATGTTCTCCGTGCCCAGCCCATACGCCACCCAGGCGCCCATGCTCGGGCAGGGCCGCAGGCGGTCGCCGGTGTGCAGTTGCAGGCTGGACTGCGCATGAATGCTCGTGTCCGCCGTCATGCCGTTCAGCACGCACAGCTTGTCGGCATGACGCGCCAGGTTCGGCAGCAGCTCGCTCACCCACAGCCCGCTCTGCCCGCGTTGTTTGAACTCCGCCACCGAGCCCGCATGTGGCTTCTTCCCGACCTGCGGCTTGTATTCAAACGTGTCCAACTGGGCCGGACCGCCCGCCATGTGCAGAAAGATCACGCGCTGTGCTCCTGCCCGCAGACGCGGCGGTCTCGCCTCCAGACTTGCACTTGCCGCGCCCGCGATTCCTGACATCGCCAAATAGCCAAATCCACACGAAGCCGTGTGCAGCATCTGGCGGCGGGAGAGGTGGGATTTGGAGAGCATGGGCCGCTCATCATTACGAGTGGATGACCGACGCCCTTTCCATCTGAATTCCGGCCATTTTCTCCACCAGTGAGCCGGCCTGTTCCTGTCCTCGGTCATAAAAAAAACGAGAGGCGGACCGTGGTCCACCCCTCGCCGTCGGTTCTGGGGGATATAAATCAAGCCAAGCGCGCCTTCACGAGCGTTTCGAGGCGGTTCACACCGCGACGTATGCGCGCTTTGATCGTGCCGAGGGGTTCGTGCAGGCGCTCGGCCACCTCGGCCTGGGTGAGACCGCTAAAGTAAGTGAGCTCGATGGCCTCGCGTTGATCGGGCGTGAGACGGGAGACAGCTTGGTGCAGGATGCCGTCGCGCTCCTTGAACTCGAGGTTTTCGTGGCCCGAGGGCTCAAACTCGAACTGATCCTTCTTGTTTTCGGTCTCAAAGTCATCGTTGAGCCTGGAACGGCGCTGTTTGGAGCGAATACGGTCAATGGCGCGGTTGCGGGCCAGGGTGGTGAGCCAAGTGAGCGGCTTGCCTTTCCGAGATTCGTAGAGGTGAGCCTTGTTCCAAACTTGGACAAGCACCTCCTGCATCACATCCTCCGTGTCGTGGTGGTCGTTCAGCACGTTCGAGATGGAGGCGAAGATGAGGCCGCTGTATTTCTTGTAGAAGGCCTGAAAGCTGGCCGGGTCACGCTCGGCGATGCGTTTCAGAAGGCGGATGTCCTCTTCGATATTGGGATCTGCTTCAACAGGGGGGGGGATCGCAGTCATAAAGGCTTGGGGGGATTTTGAGACAAACTAGGAGGCGTCGGCCTTTCGTCAAACGTTTGTCTCAATTTTGTCGAATATTTTAACCCTTTGTCTAATTTTAAGTTGGGCAACTGAGGTGCTCCAATCACCGAATCGTAAATGAGAGACACTCAGGCCGCAAAAATTGCCATGAATGCGGTTTTTTATTTTTGCGCACACGTCCTCCCCGAGCTGGCTCGGCATGTCCTCTACCCTCCCATGATGCCAAGGCTGCTTGGATCAGCGCGATGATCTGGGAGCGTTTGCCGACGATGTTGCGAGACTCGAAAGGCGCTTCCTCGACATCGTCGTCATGCAGCAGCCCGCCAGTGAACGGGTTGCGCGGCAGGCAGTTCCGATCACGAAGAGGACGGGTTATTTTTTCTTTTTCGCGCCCTTCGCAGGGTTCGCGGCCATGCGGCCATCGGGCTTGGATGGATCGTAGGCGGTGTTTTTCACCGGCATGAGCGCCCCGACCTCTGTTTGCCAGGCTTGCAGCTCGGCCAGCAGCGTTTTCACGCGCTCGGGCTGCTGCGTGGCGAGGTTCTTCGCCTCGCTCAAGTCCTCGCGCAGGTTGTAAAGCTCCGGCGCGTCTGGCCGCTCGAACCATTGGATCAATTTCCAGTCGCCTCGGCGGATCGCCGCGCCTGGAGCGCCGCCTTGATTGCCGTAGTGCGGGTAGTGCCAGCAGAGCGACCGCTCCGGCAGGTCGCCCTTGCCTTCGAGCAGCAGGCGCAGGCTCACGCCGTCGAGTTTGGTGGTCGTTTTGCCACCGGCCACGTCCAAGAGCGTGGCGAAGTAATCCGGGCTGCACACGGGCGTGTCGATGGTTTGTCCAGCTTTGACCACCGTCGGCCAACGCACGAGCAACGGCTCGCGGATGCCGCCCTCGTAAAGCCAGCCCTTGCCGCCACGCAGCGGCAGATTCGAGGTGGGCGAGCCTTCGCTGGTGCTCAGGCCGCCGTTATCGGAGGTGAAGATGATCAGCGTGTTCTTGGCGAGATCGAGTTCGTCGAGCTTCACCAAAATCTTGCCCACGGCGAGGTCCATGGCCTCGACCATCGCGGCGTAAACCGCGTGTTCCTGGACAAGACGCACATCACGAAACTCCTCGCGGCCCCATTTCGCCTCCAGACCGAGCTTTTGGCGTTTTGCCTCGTATTTGGCCGTCAGATCGGCACGGGCGTTCAGCGGCGTGTGAACGTCATAAAAAGAGTAGCAGGCGAAGAAGGGCTTCGACTTGTTCGCTTCGATGAACTTACAGGTTTCAGTCGCCAGGCGATCCGGCAGATGCTCGCCGGGCGGACCGTCGGGCAGACGCGGGTTGTTGTATGGTGTGAAATACTTCCCAGGGCCATACGGACCGCCGCGATCCACGCCGCCCATGTTGATGTCGTAGCCCTGGTTCTCCGGCCAGAAGCCTTCGGGGCCGAGGTGCCACTTTCCGGCGAAAAACGTCGCGTAACCCGCCGCCTTCATCATCTCGCCCATAGTCACTTCTTCATGCGCGAGGCGATCCTGATACGGCGCNNGTGCGCTGCGGCCAGCGGCCGGTTTGCACCGCCGCACGCGTCGGCGAGCACACGGGGCAGGCAGCGTAGCCGTTCGTGAAAAGCGCGCCCTCCTTCGCGAGGCGATCCAGATTCGGGGTCTCGTAAAACGTGCTGCCGTAGCAGCTGAGATCACGCTGGCCGAGGTCATCGGCGAGGAGGAAAATGACGTTCGGCTGCGCCGAAAAGGCCGAATGAAGAAGAATGAATGACGAAAGCAGCAGGATAAAACGGGACATGGCCGCAGGTAACGACGCATTCGCCAGCCACCTTGCCCGCATCTGCTTTTCGGCCCCTGCCTTCCTCCTTGCGCAGCGGACGAATCCGCCGACTCTACGCGCCCTTTTTCCGCCATGATCCCGAACATCTTCCGCACCCTTCACTGCAACGCCGTCCGCACAGAGCACATCGGCCAGAACGTCACGTTGTGTGGCTGGGTGAATTCGGCGCGCGACCACGGTGGCGTCATCTTCATCGACCTGCGCG
>DNXB01000613.1 GCA_003506995.1 Verrucomicrobiales bacterium | reverse complement strand
TCCGGCCGATGCCGAGGATCTGCAGATCAATCCCGCCCATGCTTTGGATCTTTTCCTCATACTGGCGGCAGTGAACGAACACCTGGTCTCCTGGCACCGTGCCGCTGGGGAGATTGACGTTCGCCTTGGGGATGTCGATGTGATCAAACAACTGCTCCGCCATGAACTTCGCGTAGCTTTCAGGATGATTCGCGCTCAGCCCGTAGTACTCGTCCAGATTGAAGGTGACGACGTTCTTGAAGCTCAGCCCCTCCTCCTTGTGCAGGCGGATCAGCTCGCGATAAAACGGCACGGGCGTCGATCCCGTCGCCATGCCCAGCACGGCGGGTTTTCCGGCCTGGTTTTTCGTCTCGATGAGTTGTTTCACCTCCTGCGCCAGCGCGCGGGCCGCCGTGGCGGAATCAGGAAAAATCGAAGTCGGCACTTTCTCGTGAATTTCAGCGTGAGAACGGATGGGCATGGCGGGTGGGTTGGGAAGGGCTGGGGCGTTTCCGCAGACCTCTCCGCGGCACCTTATTCAATACAGGTGTGGCAGATCAGTTTTGTCGGCTGTCCCAGACAGGCTCCAAAAAACGCGGCAAAGCAGCCCCTGCAACCCTGCTTTCAAAATCACTCCCGAGACTTGTCCAGCACCAGGCAGCGGAAGGATCTGCCGAGAAACGCCGGATGGGTGAGCGACTGGAACTGGCGCATCGTCGCGGCATCGAGCCCCTGCCCTTCGAGGCTTTTCAGCCATGGAAGCGCCAGCCGGCCCAGCAGACGGCCTTGAAGATCGTACTCACGCTGCTTGAGCCCCTGGCGGCAGGCTTCTTCAATCAGGCGCGTGAAATCAATGTGCGTGGTCAGATCGCAGTCGCCGAGGTCTTCCAGCACCTTGCCATCCATCTGATGCTGCCGGTAACGACGGATTGTGCCGCTGGCCCGTGTGTCAGCGAAGAACTCCTCCGCATCCAGGCCGTAGTCGGCGATGAAGATGGCCCCGCGAAACGCAGCCTGCGCCAGTTCACGAATCCACACGAGCATGGCGAGGTTGATTTCGAGCGTGTGGCCGGTTTGAAGATCGGTCGGCAGTTTTTCGACCTCCACGGCCACTTCTGGCGATGAAAAATCGCCCTCAACGAATTGGAAGGCGGCATCGACGTACAGCTCACGCCAGCGCCCCCCATCCCAACGCACGAGATGCACGGGAAAAGCGTCCGGCAGCTCGTTGCAGAGGAAAAAGCCGTGTTGCGGGCCGGTTTGCAGCTCTGTGAGGCTCCCGACCCACTGCACGCGGGCGCCAAGGCGCTGCGCCTGCGCTTCACGGTAACGCGGATTGGGTTCCACGATGAGATAGCGGGGCGGACGATCTCCCAATGCACTCAAAACATCCTCGGCGAGCTGTCCGTCATGCGCCCCCTGCTCGATGATCGTGAAATCCCCCGGCTCACCGAGCGCCTGCCATTCCTGAACGGCCTGCATGGCCAGCAGCCTGCCGAACAAAGGCCCCACGCTCACGCTGGTGAAAAAATCCCCCTGCCGACCGATCCTGCGCGGTCCGGGGCCATAATAGCCATGCTCAGGATGATAAAGAGCCTGTTCCATGACCTGCGCGAAGGGCTGCGGTCCGGCGGTGAGCAGTTGCTCATGGAGAATTTCAGGCAATGAGGACATGCGGGGCGCGGGAAAGAACTGGCGCGGCTTGTGAAGGGCGGGTAGTTTCCCGGCCCAATTCTTTCCCATACGCCATGTTTCGTGATGATCTCGATGTGAAGCCTGAGCGCAACTGGCGCGGTGAGGCCGGCCTGAAACTCCCCTTTTACCGCCGCGGCTGGTTCAGCGCGCTGGTGGCGCTCTTCATCCTCGGCGTCGTGGCCGCGTTCGGTGTTTACAGCGTCGTGGTGGCGCCGCTGCGGCGGGATGCGGAGAAGTTTGACCTGGAGGAACTCAAGAAACTGGAGGCCGCCAGCATCATCTTTGACCGCAACGGCGACGAAATGGCCCGCCTCTATGTCCTCAACCGCACACCGGTGCCGATCACCGACGTGCCGCAGCATTTCATTGACGCGCTCGTCGCCCAGGAAGACAGCCGGTACTTCAAGCACGACGGCGTCGATTACATCGGCCTGGTACGGGCCGTGAAAGAAAACCTCAGCGCTGGCCAGGTGACCCAGGGCGCCAGCACCATCACCCAGCAGCTCGCCCGGCAGACCTTCCAGCTCCTGGAGAAGAGCTACAAGCGCAAGATCCTGGAGGCCTTCATCGCCCAGCGCATCGAAAAAAACTACTCGAAGCCGGAAATCCTCGAGCTGTACCTCAACCGCATCTTTTTCGGCCTGAACTTCTACGGCGTGCAGGCGGCGGCGCGGGGTTACTTCGGCAAGGATGTGAAGGAGCTGACCATCGAGGAGTCCGCCACCATCTGCGGCCTGATCAAAAGCCCGAACAACATCCAGCCGCTGCGCAATCCGCAGCGCGCGCTCAAGGAGCGCAACTATGTGCTCGACCGCATGGCCTCCGAGGGCACGCTCTCGGACGAGGACGCGGCCAGGCTGAAAAACAAGCCGCTCATCACCGCGCCACAGACCAGTGATCCACGCCTCAGCTACGTCTTCGACGCGGTGCGCCGGGAAGTCGTGGACATTGTCGGTGAGGAGCGCGCCTCCATCGGCGGTTTCCTCATTTACACCAGCATTGACCAGGATCTGCAGAAGGTCGCCGAGACCGCGCTGAACAAGCAGATGGCCGAGGTGGAAAAACATCCGGGCTACGAGCATCAAACCTTCGAGCAGTTCCGCTCCATCATCAATGATTACCGTGCCCGGTTGAAGCGCGGCGAGATCGATCCCGCCACGCCACGCCCGGTTCCTGAATACCTCCAGGCCGCCGCCTTGATGATCGACAACAAGGACGGCAGCATTCTCGCCATGGTGGGCGGGCGTGATTTTGGCGACAGCCAGTTCAACCGCGCCACCGACGGCGTGCGCCCGGTCGGCACAGCCTTCACACCGCTGGTCTATGCTGCCGCCTTCAGCAGCCAAGGTCTTTACCCCGGCACCAAGGTCGATGACGCGCCGCTGGACAACCGCCGGGTCATGATCGGCGGCCTCACCGGCATCCTGGGCGAATGGGGCGCGGAGGTGGCCGACCCCAAATGGTCGCAGGCCCCCATGAGTTCGCGCGAGGCGCTGGTGCAGGGCCGCAACTCCGCCACCGTGCGCCTGGGCGAGCGGGTGGGCGTGCCGATGGTGAAGCAGGTCGCGCAGAAGGCGGGCATCACCTCCGAGATGCGGGACTACCCCTCCACCTTCCTCGGCGCCAGCGAGGCGCGCTTGAGCGAGATGTGCCTGGCCTACTCGAATTTCCCCACGCTCGGCAACCGGCCGCAACAGCTCAACCTCATCCAGCGCATCACCGACAGCAATGACAAGGCGGTGTTCCAAATCGCCGAATCCGCGTTGCAGACGACGCAAAGCATGGACCCCATCGCCGCGTACCAAACACACACCTGCCTCGTCGATGCGCTGCACCGCGGCACCGGCAGCCCGGCGGTCACGGACTACAAGCTCGGGGAGTTCGTCGCGGGCGGCAAAACCGGCACGCACTATGAGTTCAAAGACCTGTGGTTCCTCGGCTACACCTCCGGCATCACCTGCGGGGTGTGGACGGGCTTTGACAAGCAAAAGACCATCTATCCCGGCGCTTTCTCGAACCGTGTGCTGCTGCCCGCCTGGGTGGACATGATCAATGCCAGCACCACACGCTACGCTCCGCAGGAGATCGACCCGCCGCAGACCGCCGAGCGCGTCGAGATCTGCCAGCGCAGCGGCATGCGCGCCACGGATTACTGCTATGAGAAGGTCAAAAATGCCGCGGGCACTGAAAAATCCGTGCGCGCCACTTACCTCGAATACATCCGCCCCGGCACCCCCATGGAAGGCTTCTGCCCCGCGCACACCGGCGAGGGCCTGCCCAAGGAAATCGCCCAGTTCCAGCATCAGAACACGTTTGGCATCGAGAGCGCGCCCATGATCGCCGACGCCGCGAAGTGGGTCCACATCGAGCCGATTCGCATGCAGGCTCTCACCGTCATCGGCGAGGATCCCTATGCCTCCGAGCAGGCCATTCCCCGCGCCCGCCCCGTCAACGACGACGGCTCGCCTGTGCGCAAGGCTCTGCCGGTGGATGCGGTCAATGAGACGGATGACGGCCCGGTCCTGAAGCTCGCCCCGCCGCCGCCGATGAAGATCGAGCTGTGAGCCGCTGCTGACATGGTCATTGGCGGCTTCTCATTCCCTCAGCTCTGGGCGCAGGTGCGCTCAAAATCATGGCTGTGGCTGTTTCGACGGCAGCAGATCGAAGAAGGCGGACGCCTGGTCAAGCATGGCGACATCGGACTCGCCGGAGTCAATGTCTGCGCGGAAACCGAGGTGGAGATCATCGCGGGCATCGGCACGGGCTTGTTCAACACGGCATCGGTCACGGCGCATCTGCGTCTGCGTGACGATGGGTCGCTGGCCATGACCTCGCACTGCACCTGCGTGCAGGGCACGCTCTGCCAGCATGCCGCGGCGCTCATGCTGATGCTCGACATCGAGGAAGGCCGCCAGAACATCGAGAGAATAGCCCGTGTGCAGGAGAAAGCCTCGCCTGTGCCCGAAGAGCACGATGCTCCAGCCCCTGAAACCGTCGAGATGCCGCCTGCGGAGCCGAAGCCCGTGCTCGTCGTGCGGCGCATCGCGGTGGAGGTGCCGCAGATCACCGCAAAACGCGGCATCGGCGGCTGGACACCGCGCAGCATCGCCATCGCGCAGCCTTGCGTGGAGTATGAGGGCTGCCCGCGCCGCTTTGAGATGCTCGTGCGCAGCCCCGCGCACCAGTGGAGCGATGACAACGACACACAGCACACGCTGATTCGTAATCTGCGCTCCGAACGGCTGCTGCTCACGGATTTGTCCGCGCTGAGCTTCAAACCCTTCGCCGAGGCGTTGCCAGGCACCAAGGCGGATGAATCCACGCTCGGATTCATGGCCGTCGCGGGCGATCAGGCGTTGTTCTGGGCTCAATTCCTCAAGGACCAGGTCGAGAAGCTGCGCGAGACCGGCTGGCGTGTCGAAGTGCCGGAAAACATCGGCTTTCAAATCCACGAGGCGGGCGAGGACGCGTGGTTCAGCGATCTTCAGAGCGACCAAGGCGGCAAGGACTGGTTTGCGCTCGATCTCGGCGTCGAGATCGAAGGCCGACGGCTCTCGCTCGTGCCGCTGCTCGTCGATTGCATCGACCAGGGGCTCAATGCCTCCGTGTTGGAGAAAAATCTCAACCAGCGCTTCCTGCTCTCGCTCGGCGGTGACAGCGGCAACGTGCTCTCCGTGCCTGCGGAGCGGTTGCTCGTGCTGCTGCGTTTCTTTGATGAGCTGCTCGCCACACGGCCCGTGCGCAAAGACGGCAAGCTCCAGCTCGACAAACTCCGCGCCGCACAGCTCGCCACGCTCGACGGACTGCCCATTCGTGCCCCGGAAGAGCTGTCGGCGCTTGCGCAGCGCCTCGACAACTTCCAGCGCATCGCGCTCATCGACCCACCGGCGACGCTGAAGGCCAGTTTGCGCGACTACCAACGCGAAGGCGCGTCCTGGATGCAATTCCTGCGCGAATTCGGTCTGCACGGCATTTTGGCCGACGACATGGGCCTGGGCAAAACGATCCAGACGCTCACGCACATCCTCATCGAGAAGGAAAGCGGCCGCATGACGCATCCCTGCCTCATCGTGGCGCCGACGAGTGTGTTGCGGAACTGGATCAACGAGTCGATCAAATTCACACCCACACTGAGTCTGCTGCTTTTGCACGGTCAGTCGCGCAAAAGTGACTTCAAGCATTTGAAGCAATACGACCTCGTCGTCACCAGCTACCCGCTGCTCGTGCGTGATGTCGATGTCATGCAGGCGCAGGAGTGGCACATCGTCGCGCTCGATGAGGCGCAGAACATCAAGAACCCCAAAAGCCTCGCCGCGCAGGTCTGCGGCGGCTTGAGGGCCAAACATCGCCTCTGCCTCACCGGCACGCCGATGGAAAACCATCTGGGCGANNGAAAACCACCTCGGCGAGCTGTGGAGCCTCTACAACTTCCTCATGCCCGGCCTGCTCAGCGACGCCGACACCTTCCGCCAGCATTACCGCAATCCCATCGAGCGCGATGCCGATGCGGAGCGTCAGAAGCAGCTCAGCACCCGCATTCAACCGCTGCTGCTGCGCCGCACGAAGGACGCCGTGGCCAAAGAACTGCCGCCCAAGACCGAAATCC
>DNXB01000071.1 GCA_003506995.1 Verrucomicrobiales bacterium | reverse complement strand
TCAGTACGATGCGCCAGAACCTCCAGCTCGATTACATCACCCGCCTGCTCGCCATCGCCCACACCGGCAGCCACTTCCACGCCACGCAGAGCAGCGCCCTTTTCCAAATCGAGCGCATCAAGAACCTGCCCTTCGCCAACACCCCCGCGCACCAGCTTGCGATCAAATACCGCATCCGCCGCGCGCTGGATGAGAAGTAAGGCTGCCGCGCCTCAGCCACCCTGCTCTTCCCAGAACTTCCGCAGCTCACGCAGTTGCTTCTTGTCCGGCTTCGCGATCATCTCATGCTCGCGGGGCGTGACGAGCTCGCGCTCCCGGCGCAGTTCGCTCGCTTTCTGATACCACTCCGCCGGTGTCAGATCCTCGCAGAACTCCGCCACGCGCGGCGGACCGAGGCGCCGCGCTGGAAACGCGATCACTTTCAAACGCAGACGCAGATCACCGCGCACGACCTCCAGCACATCGCCCGGCTTCAATTCGCGTGACGCCTTCACCGTCTGGCCGCCCACCAGCACATTTCCCTTCGCACAGGCCTGCGTGGCGAGCGTCCGCGTCTTGAACACGCGCAAATGATGCAGCCATTTGTCCGCTCGCTGGCTCAAAACAGGCTCGCTCATCTTCAGCTTGGCTTACTTCGCCATTCCATCCGCCGCAGCCACGAGCGTGATTTCGACGAGCAGTTTCTGAATGTGGCAGCCAGAGGCGGCGAAGGATTTTTGAAGGTCGTCGAGCACTTTCGGCCCATACGCGGCGGGGTCTTGTTTGATGAGATGGTGGAAGAGATGGCGGATGAAGGCACGATGGCCGCCGGGATTGGCGGCGACGTAGTTCACGATGTCGCGCGGGCCGGTGAGGCGGACCAGCATGCCTTCATGCGTGGTGAACTCGCTCACGGGGTTCACGAGCTTGTTGTTGTCCTTGGTGCGCCAGCGGCCCACGGCGTCGAAATTCTCCAGGCTGAAGCCGAGCGGGTTGATCATGCTGTGGCAGCTCATGCAGGCGCCGCTGCGGGTGAGCTCGCTGATCTTCTCGCGCATGGTGAGCTTGGGGTTGAAGTGGCTGTCCTCGAACACCACGGCCTTCATCGGCGGCTTGAGCGACATGCCCACAATGTTGCGCGTCAAAAACACGCCGCGATGTATCGGCGACGACTGCTTCGTGTAGGCGAGCGAGGCGAGCAGATACGGGTGCGTGACGACCCCCGCACGTTGTTTTGGATCAAAGCCGACGCGCTGGAACTCCTCGCCGGTGACGGGGTGGCCGTAGAATTTGCCGAGGCGCTCGTTGAGCAGGAGGTAATCGGCCTGAAGCAGCTCTCGGTAGTCCGATTTCTCGCTCCACACGACCTGATCAATGAACTGAAACAGCGACTCGCGCAGATCAGCGAGCAGCTCGGGCGTGAAGTCGGGGAAGATTTTCGGGTCTTTGCTCGCACCCTCGGCGCGTTCGAGTTCGAGCCAGTGATGGAAGAAGCCGTGCAGCTTGGCCTTCGTGCGTGGATCCATCAGCATGCGCTGCGCCTCGGCCTTGATTTGATCACGGGTCTTGAGTTTCCCAGACGTGGCGGCCTGCACGAGCTTCTTGTCGGGAACCGAATCCCAAAGCGTGAGGGCGAGACGCGAGGCGATCTCGAAGTCATCCGCCTTTTCGCCCTGCTGGAGATTCGGATAAAGAAACTGCGGTGATTTCAGCGCGAGCAACACAACTCGCTTCACCGCCGTCTCGGACGATTTGGCGCTCGCAAAGTGCGACTCGACGAAGAGCTGCTTCAAATCACCGCTCAAAGGCCTGCGAAAAGCGGCCTCGACGAAGGTGTGCGCGAATTGACGCAGTTTCTCGCCTCGATCCGGCGCACCAGCTTTCGTCTGCGCCAGTTCGTCGAGTTTTTCGATGACATGCTCGGCGACGGTGATGGCCGCTTCCGTCACGGCTTGATCCCATGCCTTGGAAATCGTCGTGCCGCGCGGATAACCACCACTGCTGTCATCGGCAGGGAACTCGGTGCTCACGATGGTCAGTTCGCGAGGGCGGTCCGTGCGCGTGGCGTGGGCTGGGATGAGTTCCTTGATACCATGCGGCGGCTTCCACCACAGCTCGATGGACGCGGACTTCTCCTTGAATTTGAAATGCTCCAGTTGCAGCCGGTAAGCGCGCCCGCCAACGAGGTAGATGCTTCTCTTTTCCTCGCGCACCTGCGGTCCAGCGCTGACCCAGCCATCGATCAGCACATTGCGCGCGGAGGTGTCGTTGATCCACAGACGGAAGCCGTTCTCCGACTTCACCGCGAACTCATACACGCCCGTCTCGCGTGCCACGACACTGCCTTCGAAGCGGTTTTCAAACTGCTCCGCCTCCAGCACAGTCTTGTCCGGGCTGTCCGCGCCCCAGTGGAAGGAAATCACCGGCTCCACCTTCTCGATGGTCTTGTTCGGGCGCTTTTTCTTGATGCCGTCCTTCGGGGTCGTGTCCACGGCTTTTTCACCCGGTTTGGGCAGCTCCACGCCACGGTAGAAGGCTTTCAGTCCCTGCTCGGCATTGATGGGGCGGTCAAAGCCCGGCCCCATGCGAAAGCAGCCGATCACATCCATCACGCTGTTGCGAAACTGGTCGATGGTGAGCCGTGCCAGCTCCTTTTTCGGCGGATTCAGCCGCGCCTGGGCCGTGGGCGAGTAAAAGGCATCGTAAACGTAGGCGGCGATCAGCTTCGCATCCTCGGAAGTGGTCTTGTCCGGGTCGTCTTCCGGCATCGTGCGGTCGATCTGTCGTGCGAGGGCTTCGAGGGTCTTCTCGCCGGTCAACGCTTCATCGTATTCATCCTCCACGCCCTGGCCGCGATCACCGTGGCATTCGGCGCAGAGTTTTTGATACAGCGGCTTGCCTGGATGCTCGACCGGCGCCGCAATGGCGCACGTCGTCAGCAGCCACAGCGCTGGCCATGGAAAGTGGGAATGGGGGGATTTTGGAGCCATGGGGGATTAAAACGGCTGTTTGGTTAAAGCCGCTCGCCACCTCCCTCTTTCACTCGTCTGGGTTCTTCCCGGTCTCCTTGTAGCCGGCTTGTTTGGCGCGGATGCGCTCAATCGGCCAACCGGTGAGCTTCGCGGTCGTTTTCGCCTCTTCCTCGAAGCGCTTCGGAAGTCCGGCGAAGTAGGCCCTGCCTTCCTCGTTCTTCGCCTTGCCGCGCCAGGGGTGGCGGATGATGTAGCGACCCTGGATGAACTGCTTGTCCCCGGTTTCCTGAAAGACGATGTCCTCCGGGAAGTGTTCGCGGTCGTAGCGCACATGCAGGCGGGTGATGAAAGTGCTGCCCTCTTCGGGGCGGTCATTGTCATTGCCCTTGAGCCATTCGCAGCCGAGTTCCCGCAGCTCGCGCAGCGGCACGGGATCGCTGCTGCACGGATCGCACCAGCCCATGTCCCAATAGTACTCGGTGACGATGGAACTCATCTTTTCGATCTCCATCACGCGGTCAAACATGGCGCGGTAAAAGTCGGCGAACTCGGCCTTGATGAACTCCGGCACGTCCTGATTCGTGAGATTTTGAATGGTGCGGTAGTTCGTGGACTCCACACGACCATTGCGATTCAGCACATAGACGATCATGTCCTGCGGCCCTTTGGCATTCACGGTGCCCAGGC
>DNXB01000322.1 GCA_003506995.1 Verrucomicrobiales bacterium | reverse complement strand
TGAGAAACTTCGCAAAGTTCGCCAGCTTCCGGACGAGCATCTGGCGAACTTTGCGAAGTTTCTCAATGCCGGGAAACCGGTGATCGGCTTCCGCACCGCCACGCATGCCTTCAGCGGCGGTGCGAAGACGGGTGACTTCAAGTGGAGCGAGTTCGGGCTGAAAATTCTCGGCGAGAAGTGGGTGGCGCATCACGGTGCGCACAAAAAGGAAGGCACGCGGAGTGTCTTTGAGACCGCGAACATGAAGCATCCGGTGCTGCGCGGTGTGGAGGAGATTTTTGGCACCACGGATGTCTATGCGGTGAAAAATCTGGACCTGAGCAAGGCGACCGTCCTGCTGCGTGGTGCGGTGACGGAGAGCCTGCATGATCGCTCCTACCCCGTCAAAGGACCGAAGAACGATCCCATGCAGGCGCTGGCCTGGCTGTTTGAGTACACCGCGCCGGATGGCAAAACGACGGGCAAGTCCTTCTGCACCACTCTGGGTGCCTCGGTGGATTTTGCCGATGAAGACCTGCGCCGCCTCATCGTGAATGCCACGCACCACTTGCTGGGCCTCGAAGTGCCTGCGAAGGCGGACGTGGCCTTTGTCGATCCGTTCAGCCCCACGATGTACTCCGCGCTGAAGAGCGACTATTATAAAGAGCGCAATCTGAAGCCCGGTGACTTCGCCACGGGCAAAAGTCCATCCCTTGGCCTTCCGGGCGACAAAAAAGCCGCCAAGCCGACTCAGCCGGACAATGCGCCGCATGCTCCGAGCGCCGAACCTCCTGCCGCGACGACTGCTCGCGCGCAAAATGTCGCGCCGCCGAGCAAAGGTGAGCGCATCGTGCTCGTGGGCAATGGCCTAGCCGAGCGTGACACCTGGTACAGCCGCATCGAGACGGAGCTGCAGCTTCGCTATCCGAACCAAGACCTGTTCTTCCGCAACATGGGTCATGTGGGCGACACGCCGGGCTTCCGACCGCATCCAGCGCGTGTGTCGCAGTGGGCGTTTCCTGGCGCGGAGAAATTCCATCCCGACAAGCAGATCCACAACGGCAAGGGCTTCTACCCCACGCCTGATCAGTGGCTCACGCATCTGAAGGCGGACACGATTGTCGGCTTCTTCGGCTACAACGAATCCTTCGACGGCGCGAGCAAGGTGGGCAATTTCGAGGCGGAACTCGACGCGTGGGTCATTCACACACTTAGCAATGCCTACAACGGCAAAACCGCGCCGCGTGTGGTGCTCGTCTCGCCCATCGCGTATGAAGATCAGAGCGCGAAACGCGACCTGCCGAAGGGTGACAACGAAAACGCGAACCTGCTGCTCTACGCAGCCTCCATTGAGAAGATCGCAAAGAAGCACGGCCTCACTTACATCGACCTCTTTTCGCCCACGAAGGCTGTTTATGCGCAAGGCAGCGAGTCCTTCACCACGGGCGGCTTTGTGCCGAATGAGAAGGGTTACGAGAAAATCGGCGAACTGCTCGCCACCGGCCTCTACGGACATCAAAGCCGCGAATCGAAGGCTGATCCGGCCAAGGTGCATGCGGCGGTGAAGGAGAAGGACTGGTTCTGGAACAACGACTACAACATCCTCAACGGCGTCCACACGCACGGTCAGCGCTACAATCCGTATGGCCCGCAGAATTACCCGGATGAAGTGAAAAAGACCCGCGAGATGGCCGCGCTACGCGATGATTTGATCCACAACATCGCCACGGGCAAAACAACCGAGTTGAAGGTCGATGACAGCAAGACGCATGCGCTTCCACCGGTGCCGACGAACTATGTGCCGAGCGCGAAGAACGGCAGCGAGAAGTATCTGTATGGCGAGGAGGCGCTGAAGTCCCTCAGCGTGCCGGAAGGCTACAAGGTCGAGCTTTTCGCCAGCGAAAAGGAATTCCCGAACCTCGCCAACCCGATGCAGATGAGCTTCGACAACAAGGGCCGCCTGTGGGTCGCCACGATGCCGACTTACCCGCACTATCGCCCAGGCGACGCGCTGCCAGACGACAAGCTGCTCATTTACGAAGACACCAACGGCGATGGCAAAGCAGACAAAGAAACCGTCTTCGCGGACAAGCTGCACCTGCCCATCGGTTTTGAGTTCGCGCCAGAGGGCGTGTATGTCTCGCAGGAGCCGAATCTCGTGCTCATCCGCGACACAAACGGCGACGACAAGGCCGACAGCACGGAGATCATCCTCGGCGGCTTCGACACGCACGACACACACCACGCCATCAGCGCCTACACCGCCGATCCGAGCGGCGCGTTCATGCTGTGCGAGGGCGTCTTCCTTCACACGAATGTCGAAACGCCCTACGGCCCCGTGCGCTGCGTGGATGGCGGCTTCTACCGCTACAGCCCGCAGCGCGGCCACCTGGAGCGCACCATCCAGATGAGCATCCCGAATCCGTGGGGCTTCGTGTTTGACCAGTGGGGCCAGGATTTCTTCCTCCACACCTCCGGCACCAGCATGAACTGGGGTCTGCCAGTTTCTGTGAAGCCCACCTTCGGCAGCAAGACGCCGTCCACCGCCGATCTCGTGCCGAAAGGCCACAACGTGCGGCCGACGAGCGGCCTCGAAATCGTGAGCAGCCGCCATTTCCCCGACGAAGTGCAAGGCGACATCATTTATGCCAACGCCATCGGCTTCCTCGGCATCAAGCAGGTAAAAATCGAAGACGAAGGCACCGGTTGGAAGACCGCGCATCGCCACGATCTGCTCAAGAGCACCGACGGCAACTTCCGCCCCGTCGATCTCGAATTCGCGCCCGATGGCAGCCTCTATGTCATCGACTGGCACAACGTGCTCATCGGCCACATGCAGCACAACGCCCGCGATCCCCTGCGCGACCACGCCCACGGCCGCATCTACCGCATCACCTATCCGAGCCGCCCGCTCGTGAAAGCCGCGCCCGTCGCCGGAGCACCTGTGGCGGCCCTTTTGGAAAATTTGAAGGCTCCTGAGTTGCGCCAGCGCTACCGCACGCGTCGCGAGCTGCGCGCTCATCCCGCCAGCGAAGTCCTGCCCGCCGTCAAAGCCTGGGCCGCTGAACAAAAAGACACGCACGCCAAACTCGAAGCCCTCTGGACCACCTGGGGCCTCAACGCCGTTGATGAAAGCCTGCTGCGCGAAATGCTCGCCTCCAGCGACTTCCACGCCCGCTCCGCTGCCGTCCGCGTGCTGCGCTACAACACGCACCGCGTCACCGATCACGTCGCCTTGCTGGAAAAGGCTGCCTCCGACGAACACGGCCGCGTGCGCCTCGAAGCCATCGTCGCCGCAAGCTGGCTGCCAAACATCCCCGCCGCGAAAAACATCGTCGCCATCGCCTCCAAGCTCCCGCTCGACGATTGGAACACGAACGCCGCCAAAACCGCCGCAGACCGCCTCGCCGGCATCGCCGAGATTGTGCGGCCTGAGCATCCCGTCGTCCCCGCGCCCGCACATCTCAGTGCCGAGGCCAAAAAGCAGTTCACGGCCGGACAAGAAGTCTATTTCCGCGAAGGCCACTGCGTCACCTGCCATCAGCCGAACGGCGCGGGCATTGATCCCGCCTTCCCCAGCATCGTGAGCAGCCCCTGGGTCACCGACGACCGCGACCGCCTCATCAAGATCGTCATGTACGGCCTCATGGGTCCGATCAAAGTCGGCGGCAAGGAATACAACGGCCAGGTGCCGATGACGCCCTTCGCCGGCATGCTCAAAGACGAAGAAATCGCCAACGTCCTCACCTTCGTCCGCAACCACTTCGGCAACAAAGCCGACCCCGTGACGCCCGCGCACATCAAGGCTGTCCGTGATGCGAATGCAGGCCGCATGATGCTCTTCACCACGGATGAGCTGCTGAAGCTGCATCCGATGAAGTAGCGCTGGAGACGGTCAAGGCATGGTCAAGGCGGCTGCGCTGGTCAAGGAGGTCGAGACGACACCTTCTTGACCACGGCTTGACGAGATCCGAGCATTGCCAGATCCGACACAGCTTTTGCTGGTATGATCAGAGAGGTTGGGGCGTTTAACCACGCGACCAACCATGAAACGACTCCTCTTTCTCCTTTCGTCATTCGCCATTCTGCATTCGTCATTCGGCGAAGACGCTGGCTTCAAACCGCTCTTCAACGGCAAAGATCTCACCGGCTGGGACGGTAATCCTGAGCTGTGGAAGGTCGAGAATGGTGAGATCATCGGCACCACCACGGGGCCGGATCAGCTCGCCTACAATCAGTTCCTCATCTGGCGCGGCGG
>DNXB01000586.1 GCA_003506995.1 Verrucomicrobiales bacterium | reverse complement strand
ACTGCCTGCTTCCTCCGGCTCATGGTTTTTCCCACGAAGTGAGGATTTCACAGATTGAAGCCCATCTGCGCTATCTGCGCTATCTGCGTAATCTGCGTAACTTTACTTCGTTAAATTTTTCTTAGCCATTGATGGTCGTCGTTGGTTGTCGGCACTGCGCTTTGAGGCGGTGGCTTTCGCTCGCCTGCGGTGCCGCTGGACAATGCGTTCGATGACGGCTTCTCGGCTTGGCCTCGTGGTGAACTGCCAGTGCAGCAACTCGGTGATGTCTGCCGCCGAGAGCTGCGACCACTCCCTGCGCTGCAGCCGCCGCTCCTCCAGCATGAACAGCAGCGCCATGCCCACCAGCGCCATGTGATGCTGCCACCCCCGCCATTTGCGCACCTGATAGTCCGCCATCCCCGCGTGGCTCTTGCCATTTTTGAAAGTCTGCTCAATGAAAAAACGCTGCCCCTGCCAGCCTGCCAGCTTCTCCAGCGCCGTGTTTGCTGGCGCGTTGATCAACGTGAACTTGCAGGTGCCATCCGCGTGCTCGGTGACCAGCAGCCAGCAGCTCATTGGCTCACCTCCCAGCGGTGGCCAAAACCACACCCGCCGTGCTCCGGCCTTCACCCGCACCGGACCGTTCTCCCCGTCGCGCACCACAATCTGGCGCGTTTGCACGGGCTTGATCTGCTCAGCTCTCTGCGCGCCCGATCCCGCCAGGCTCTGCGGGCGGGTTTCGCACTTCGGTCGGCTTGTCCACAGCCGAGTGTCGCGCGGGATGTCGGCCACAAACACCCGTCCCAGTTGCGCGATATGTGCCAGCAGCCCCTGGTCGCGCCCATAGAAGCTGTCGCAACCCACCAGCTTGAAGCGCAGCCCCTGCTCGATGGCCTGCGCAATGAGCTCCTTGAACAGCTCAATCTTACTGCGCGCTCGGATCTCATCCTTTGGCACGCCAGCGGCCAGGGACCGCTTGGGATCACTGATCCACTCATCGGGCAAAAAAAGGCGGCTGCCCACCAGAGCCGCTTGCCCGTCCTGCACCAGCGCGGTGAACACGCCCACCTGGCAGTTGTCTGTCTTGCCCAGGCGTCCGTTGTGCTGTCGCGCCACGCCCACGGACTTTTTGCCCTGTTTGGCGAAGCAAGATTCGTCGCCAGCCAGCATGCTGTCCTCCTTGCCACCAAGCTGAGCATCCACCCGGGCGGCAACCGCATCCCACACCGCACGCTCATCCCAGGGGCTGTCGCTGACGAACTGCTGGAGATCCTGCTGTTTGGCCTTCGGCAGCACCTCGGCCATGCGCTCCATGTTCTTGCCCTGAACTTGGCTAAGCAGACCTTTGAGATAGCTCTGGGCGTGCTGCTCTGCGCAGCCGTTGCGGGTCTTGAACAAAGGAGCGAAGTCGTTGCTCATGGCGATGAGCCTGTCAGCGGCCTGCTCAAGCGGGGCACGTTCATTTTTTTGGCCGGCTTTACGCGGCTGGCTGGCTTTGGATGGATGTCGGTTCCGTGATGGAACACCCCATCAAATCACTTCCCGCCAGTCAGCGCAAGTATTTAACGAAGTAAAGTTAATCATGAGGAGCCCATTCTGGGCCTCTTGCACCCCCCGTGTCCTGGCCTCACGGACGCTGACTTGCCGCAGAGACTCAGACGTGGCGCGGCAGATGTGCGGAGAGCAGCGCCACGAGCTGTGCCGGGCTTTCCAGCGTGTGCTCCGCCTCAACCTGCGGCTCATCATGGCTGCGGATGCGCACCGTGCGCGGCACACCGGCGTTGATCGCCATTTGGATGTCGCGGTCATGGTCGCCAACCAGCCAGCTTCGCGTCAAATCGAGGCCGTGCTCCTGTTGAGCGCGGAAAATCATCTCGGGACTCGGTTTACGGCAGGTGCAGGTGCCGGAGAGATGCGTGCAGGCGTAGATGCCGTCGAACGCGGCGGCGTGTCGCGCCAGCTCATCCTGCATGCGCCCATGGATGTCATCCAGCGTGGCCTGCGTCATCATGCCTTTGCCCACCCCCTGCTGGCTGGTGACGAGAATCGTGGCAAACCCGCGCGCCTTGCACAGCGCCAGCGCCGCGATGGCGCCGGGCGCGAAATGAAAATCTTCCGCACGCAGCACATAACCGTCTCCGGGCGAGACATTGACGACTCCATCACGATCAAAAAAAACAGCGGGGCGGGAAGAGGTGGCGTCAGGCATGCAGGTCACGCATAGCCGGGCACCGCCATTGGGAAACACATCTTTGCTGAGAGCAGACCGCTTGCGGCAGGCCCGTCAGTCCCCTGCCCCGGTGTTTTCGTAATTCACCCCCAGGCTCATGCCCATGAGCACATAATCATGCGGCTGCGCCTGCATGTCCCGCAGGTAATCCGGCAGGCGCAGCAGCTCCACGAAGCCGCATTTGATGAAGGACTGCACGGTGTTCTTTCGCTCCCCGTTGAACTCCGCCTCCAGGCGCGTCAGCCCGGCATGGGTGGCGGCCTCCACCAAGCCGCCCAGCAGCGCCCGCAGCACCCCCAGGCCGCGAAACTCAGGATGAATCAGCGCGTCCACCATGCCGATGTGCCGCTTCCAGCCTCCGGGGCGTTGATGCAGCGTCGCATGCCCCACCACCTGTCCGTCGGCCAGGGCCAGCAGCGTCAGCCGCTTTTCATAGTTCAAGTCATGGCACCATGCCTCGATTTCCCCCGTGTCATTGAGGCGATGCTTGATGAGAAAACGCTCACCGCTCGGAATCGCGGCATGAAACCGGGTGAATGCGTCCGCGTCCTCCGGCTCCAAGGGGCGAATCAACGCCTGCACGCCGTTGGTAAGCGTTTGCCGGGCCGGGTATTGCTCCAGGGCGAATTCAATCATGGTGCGTGACTCAGCTTCCAAGCACCATCTGTGCCAGATCCTTCCAGGCTGTCCGCCGCGTCATGCCATCCTCCGCATGGACCACCCGCTCTGGAAACAACTCGGCCCGGAGGAACCCAACCAAAATTCCTCCGGGCCTTTAGGTGACCGGAGAGTCCCCAACCATGAAGCGACTCTCCAGCTCGTTGTGTGTTTCCCCAGGCGAACCCGGGAAATTGTTTGTGTGGCTTGCGCCCCAACCGAGTTCTTTAAAGAGCAGCCTGCGGGCCAACTTTGGCGGGGATTTTCAGAAAATTAATTTCCTTCGCCCGCGAGTTGCCGCATCAGCGTTGCCAGCGGCACAAAGATGCCGAGGGAGATGATGACACCGGCCACAGCCAGCAGGAATGCCGACAGCCCTGCGGTGATCCAGACTTTGCGCACGCGCTGGGAGAAAAAAATCACTGCCGCCGCCGCCACGGCAAGAAGCCAGAATGTTGCCAGCAGCAGCATGGAATGATCGAGAATCAACAGCGCCAGGATGGGCAGCTTGTCCTTGGAACCGAGCAGTTCCATGAACATATTCTGAAACTTCGGCACGCGGAGGAGGATGAGCGTGTTGTAGCAAAGCGGCAACGCCATGAGCACTGCGGCAACACTGCGGGCGCTGAAAGATGGCGCTTTGATCAGGATGCCGGATGTGTCGCCGTTCGGGGAGGTTTGATAGTCTTCTGCAGGCATGTCACAGGCTTATCAAATCTCTGGCCGACCTGTCACGCTCAAATGTCATGCCGAGTCGGCGCTGCTGGGCAGGAGAGAGGCCATCCTGGCCCTGGAGATGAGGGATCAGGATGATCCCTCTCCTCACTTCGGCAGCACACGAACGATGAATGCCTTCTTCTCGCCGAAATACTTCGCGGCGATGCGCTGGATCTCCTTCGAGCTGATGTCGGCCATGATGCCGGGCAGTTTTTGGAAGTGATCCCAGCCCAGCCCGTTGAGCTCGTTCCAGGCCAGCGTGTCGGCCATGCCGGGATTCCCCTGCTGCGCCCGCAGCCAGGAACTGCGCCAAGTGACACGGGCTCGATCAATCTCTTCAGTCTGGAGCCCGTTGGCGGCGAGATCATTGACCTGCGCCATGAGCTCTTTCTCCGCGAGCTTCACCTTCTTCGGATCGGTGCCGACATAGAAGTAGAACGCGCCCGCGCCCATGGCGGCGAAGTTTTGCGCACCGACATAGTAGGCGAGGCCGAGTTCTTCGCGGATGCGGTTGAACAAGCGGCTGCCCATGTCGCTGCATGCCTCGTCGATGAGGTTGAGGGCATGCACATCACGGTCTTCGAGTCCCACGGTACGGAAACCAACGACGATGACGGCCTGTTCTTTGTCGAGATGCTCGGTCCAGGCTCCGGGTTTGGCGCTGGCGTGATAGGTGCGGCTGTGCGTGCTGTGACGCGGACCTTTGGGCAGCTTGGCAAAGGCTTTTTCGACCTCTTTTTTGATTTCGGCGGCCTTCACATCGCCAAAGACGGAGATGACGCCGTTGTGGGTGGTGAGGCTGACACGCAGCATGTCACGGCAGTCGCCGAGCTTCAAATTCGTGATGGTTTGCTCGGTGCCGAGCGCGGTGCGGTGGAAAGGCTGGCCGGCGAAGATCTCGCGGCGCGCTTTGCGCATCGCGACGGTGAGCGGGTCTTCCTGTTCTTCGAGGATGTTGGCGATCTGACGCTTCTTCACGTCCGCCAGACTTGCCTGCGGCAGGGTGGGATTGAGAATGAGATCGGCGATGAGATCGAGCGCGTCGGTTTCATCGCCACGCATGACATCGGCGCCGAGGATGTAGCGGTGCGCGTCAGCGTTACAGGCGAGCTGGCCGCCGCGATTTTCGAGTTCGGAAGCGATGTGCGCGGCGGCACGCTTCTTGGTGCCCTTGAGCAGCATGTGCGCTGAGATTTGCGTGACACCAGCGGTGAGATCAGTCTCAGCAGGCACGCCAGCGAGAAAATTCGCGCGCACACTGACCAGCGGGAGACGGGGATTTTCACCCACGAGCAATGTGAGGCCGTTCTTGAGCTTGAGGTGATGGATTTCGGCCCGGGCGGAGTCGGTGCCGTTGGCGGAAACATTCGCGGTTTCGACCTCGGGGCCGACGAGCACGGTGCTGACGGCTTCTGGCAGCAGATAACGGCGCGCGGCATCGCGAATGGCCTCGGGCGTCAAGGCGGAGATGGCCGCGAGGAACTGGCCCTGGTAATCCAACGATCCGGAAAGCAGCCAGCCATTGCCGATGCTGCCAGCCTGGCCTTTCACGCTGCTCAAGGTGCGCAACTGGCTGCTGAGCGTGGCACGGACGGCTTTTTCGAGATCGGCGCGGTTCGGCCCGGTTTTGCGCATCTGCTCGATGACCTCGTGCATGCCCTGGCGAAGCTTCGAGACATCCGCAGGATTGCATTCCGCCTCGACGCTGAACAGACCACACTCCGCGANNACTCCGGGGCGCACCAGGCGCCGGCCCAGACGTAATGCGCGAGGGCTTTTTTCTCACGCAGCTCCTGATACAACCGCGAACTGCGGCCGGAACCGAGGAGGAAGGCCAGCACGTCGAGCGCAGGCTTGTCGGCATGGCTTTCGCCAGGAATCTGCCAGCCCAGGGCGATGCGCGAGAGGTCGGTGGCGAAGTTTTTCGCGGCGAAGCGTGTGCCCTGCTGCCGTGGCTCGTCAGGCAGCAGCGCGGGATCGAAAGCGCGGCGTTTCCAGTCGCCAAACAGCCTGCTGATGGCCTCCAGCGTGGCCTTCGTGTCCACATCGCCGGTGATGACGATGAAGGCGTTGTTTGGCACATAATGACGCTGCACGAAGCCATGCACATCAGCGCGGGTGATTTGATCGAAGACCTCACGATGCCCGATGATGGGATGGCGCAGCGGATGCTGGCGGAAGGCGGTGGCCTGCAGCAGATGCTGGATCGTCGCGCCAGGATCGTCGTGATCCATGGCCATCTCACGGCGGATCACGTCCATCTCGCGGGCCAGTTCGTCGGCGTCGAGCTTCGAGTGCCGCACCATGTCGGCGAGGATGTCGAGGTAGCCGTCCGCGTGCTCGGCAAGACCGTCAATCCAGTAAACCGTGCGGTTGAAGGAAGTGTAGGCGTTCACATAACCGCCGAGCGCCTGGATGCCCTGGGAGATTTGCGCGGCGTCGCGTTTTTCAGTGCCCTTGAACAGCATGTGCTCCACACAATGCGCGATGCCCGCGCCCGAATGCTGCTCCTCGTGCAAGCTGCCGGCCTTGATCCACACCTGCACGCTGACGAGCGGGTGCGCGTGATCCTCACGGATGATGACCTCCAGGCCGTTCGGCAGCGTGGTCACGCTGGCATCCTGCGCAGGGACGGTGAGGGCGTTTTTTGAGATGGATGAGGAACGGCTCAGAACTTTTTTCATGAAGAGGAGGATGCCCGTGTGGAGCGAGCGGAAGACGGAAGAAACGGTTCGCTGAACGCGGTGGCAAAAACATAGCCCCCGGCAAAGTCTTCGAGGCTGTCGCCGTCGTTTCTGCCGAAGTAGCCGACGTCGATGAGGTTGTACACGATGTTGCCCACGTCCTCGCCGCGCTGAAGCCCCCATTGCTCGAGGATGATGTTGGACATGGGGCCGTATTCAGAGAGAACGTGATCACGGAAGCCTGCCAGCAGCTCCTGGCCGCTGACGTGCTGGTCGTCGGCGTTTTCATCGCGAAATTTCTTCGCGGCGATGTGCAGCGCGTCGCGCACCAGCTCGTAGGCGGCGGGGTGGTAGCGCGGATCGTTTTGAATCGAGCGCCGGACGGCATCACCAAAGCTGATGGAGGTCATGGGCGGACTGGGGGCTGCATCATGGTCCGAGTGTTACGCGGCAGTGGCGGTGGCTTCAAGCAGCACGGCCTCAAATCGCTCGGCCATGCGGGTGGCGCTGAATTCCTGGCGGACCCTGGCCATCGCCGTCTTGGACATTTTTTCCCGCAGCTCGTCATCGTTGAGCAGGGATTCGAGCGCGTCGGCGAGCGCCCTGGCATCATCCGGCTTGCACAGCACGCCGCCCCCGGTGGCGGCGATGAGCTCCGGAAAGGCGCCATGATCCGGCTGCACCACGGGCACACCGCTGGCGGCTGCCTCGATGACGTAGAGTCCAAACGCCTCGCCATAGGTGGCAGGGACGCTGAAGACAGTCAGATCATGGAAAAAATGCACCTTGTCTTTGAAATCGAGGTTCGGCAGCCATTCGACGCGGTTCGTCAGGCCCGCTGCGGCGAGCTTCTGCTGCAAGCCGGCGACGTATTTGTCATCCACAGGCGTTTTCGCGCCACCGATGCGCAGTTTGACGCGCGGCACGCTGCCACGTTTCGCCAAGTCGATGAAGGCATCCACCAGCGTGGTGAGTCCCTTGCCATGAATCATGCGGGCAAAATACCCGATGGTCGGCCAGTTCGGGTCGGGCGAAGAGGTGGTGAAGCTGGTGGTGTCGATGCCGTTGGGGATCACTTTGATTTGACCTTCGGCGGCATCAAGGCGGCGGCGCATGAGATCAGCGTAAAACTGACTTGGCGCGATGAAACGGCGGATGCTGCGGGCATTGGTGCGCATGGCCTCCCAGCATTGCTCGCGATACGGATCGGGCAGCGTGTCGAGGAAGCTGTCCTCGCCTTGCAAAGAGCAGACGACAGGGATGCCGAGTTCTTTGGCAATCGTGGGCGCGAGGCCGCTGAGCAGGCTGTTGGAGAAGGAGACGACGTCAAATTTCCCCTGGCTGCGAATCCATTCGATGAGCTTCTGCCATTCGCCCCACTGGCGGCCTTCGGTGCCGAGCAGGCTGCCGAGGGCCATTTCGCCGAGCGATTTGGCGCTGGTCATGCCCATGCGTCTGGCGGCCTTGCGTAGCTTGTCCGGCGAGTTCAGCCAGCGATGCACGAATTTCGGCAGCTTGTGAAACCAGATGAACTTCTGCTGCAAAAACAACGAGATGCCGCCGATCTGCACCGGCAGCTCCTGCGTGCCAAACTCACGGTCCGTGACCAGCGGCAGGTAAAGCGGCGCCATCAGCGCGTCATGCCCGCGCACACGCAGCGCTTTGATCAGCGCATGGTCACGCAGGCAGCTTCCGCAGTGGAAATTGCCGGTGCCGGGGGTCAGATGGAGGATGCGCATGGAGAAATGACGAATGACGAATGACGAATGAACTGATAAGCCCTGAGTTTCAGGAGTTATTCGTCATTCTGCATTCGTCATTTTCAATTACGTCTCGGTCAAGCCACGGGCCATGACGACTTTGCCGGTGCGGACGGTTTCGACGATCTCGAACTTGCCCAGCAGGCGGACGGCGGCGTCGAGCTTGTCGGTGTTGCCGGCGATCAGGGCGATGAGGCTGTCTTCCTGGAAATCGACGGTCTTGCCGTTGTAGTGCTCGACGATTTGGAGAATCTCGGTGCGCTGGCCGGCTCCGGCGGCGATTTTCACGAGGACGAGCTCTTTGGAGAGGGCGTCGCGGTCGGTGTGCTCGATGCAGTGGATGACGTCGATGAGCTTGTTCACCTGCATGATGATCTGGTGCAGGCCCTCGGGGTGGCCGCTGATGCCGATGGTCATGCGGCTGAAGCGCGGATCACG
Organism: Verrucomicrobiales bacterium; assembly: GCA_003506995.1. Taxonomy (GTDB): domain Bacteria; phylum Verrucomicrobiota; class Verrucomicrobiia; order Verrucomicrobiales; family Verrucomicrobiaceae; genus Prosthecobacter. The sequence goes on along the minus strand of DNXB01000586.1, from coordinate 1,480 downwards.
CGTCTGGGAAACAACGAGGGACTCGATGTTGAACCCACGACGGCTGAACACGGCGCAGATGCGGCCGAGGACGCCGGGCTGGTTGTTCACCATGACGCTGAGCGTGTGGATGTTGATGATGTCGGCCTGCGGGGCGGGCTTTTTGTCGGTGGTGGCGGGGATGCGGTCGGACATGGCGTGTGACGGGGCGGGTTGATGAAAAGAGAATCGTGGGTGTGGCGATGGAAAGTGCTCAGTGCGCAGTGCTTAGTTCAAAGAGATCAGGCAGCGAATGGGACGACTGAGCACTCGGCGCTGAGCACTGAGCACTTGATTTCGCGCGTGGTGAATGACTTTCGACGGTCTTGAGCCGTTCGGTCGCGATCTGGACGTAGGCAGCGTCTTTTTCGATACCGAGCCACTTGCGTCCGAGGCGCTGGGCGGCGGCGGCGGTGGTGCCGGAGCCGAGAAAGGGATCAATGACGAGGTCGCCTTCGTCCGTGGAGCAGGCGATGAGCTTTTCGATGAGGTCGAGCGGCTTCTGCGAGGGATGGCCGCACTTTTCCTTCGAGATGCCCTTCAAACTGGGCACGCGGAGGATGTTGGTGGCGAACTTGCCGGCTTCGAGATGGGCGCGGCGGGCGTCCATGTCCTTGTAGCGTTTGTCTTTGAGATAAACCTCAATGGTCCTGGCGTCGTAGGGGATGCGCACGGCGTCTTTGTTGAACTTCACCTTCTCGCCTTTGCGCATCACGAGCACCATCTCGTACTGCGGCGTAAAGCTGTCCCGCCGCTCGTCATAGCCCACCGCACGGTCCCAGATGATGAGATCGTGAAACTGGTGCTGCTGGGTGAGCCGTGACATGAGGTGGAGAAAGGTGTGCTCGCGTTTGCCTAGCTGGCCGAAGATGAAGGCGAGGCCGTCATCGCGCAGGACGCGCATGGATTCGGCGACCCACGCCTCGCACCAGGCGAGGTAGTCGGCGGCTGTTTTCCATTGGGTGTCCCAGGCTTCATTTTCGAGAACGTTGAAGTAAGGCGGATCGGCAATGATCGCTTGGGCGACGGCATCGGGGAGTTTTTGAAGTTCCTGGAGGGCGTCGCCTTGGATGACTTGGTCGGTTTTCATGGCGACGGGGAAGCGGGCAGAATGCCCGCGACACACGAGACAGGCAGGATGCCTGTCCTACGCTGCTAGGTCGAGCCGGTGGGTTTTTCCATTTTCATTTTCGGCGCTTCGGTGAGCATGTCTTCGAGCGCGGCACCGGCAGGAATCATCGGGAAGACGTTCTCATACTTGATGCACTCGGCTTCGATGATGCAGGGGCCGTCGTTGTAGTCGAGGGCCTGCTGCAGGATGCGCTCCACATCGGCCGGACGACGGATGTGCCAGCCTTTGATGCCGTAGGCCTCGCCGAGTTTCACGAAGTCGGGGTTGCCGATGAGATCGACGCCGCTCTCGCGATTCTCAAAGAACAGCTCCTGCCACTGGCGGACCATG
>DNXB01000399.1 GCA_003506995.1 Verrucomicrobiales bacterium | reverse complement strand
GCGAGGAAGAGGTCGTTGCTGACCCAGCCGGTAGGGACGACGGCTTCCTGCAGCAGCGGCAGGATCACATGCCCGCCGCCGAACACCAGCGATCCGGCGCGATAGAAACTGTCGAAGACCTCGATGTTTTTGCGACCTGTAGCGGAAGCGAGGATGGGCAGCATGATGAGCAGCAAGAAGAACACGGCGAGAATTCCGCCAGCGATGAGGTGATGTTTCCAATCTGCCGAACCGACACTCTCCGAACGGGGAAGGGATTTTCGGTAGAAACACCAGCCGATTGCGCCGCCGCCAAGAATCACGCCGACTTGAACGAGCGCACTTGGGATGAACAACAGCAGTGCCGCTGCGGCTACAGCGATGGTCAGCCGCGCCCGATCCGGACAAAGATTGCGGCCCATTCCCCAGACAGCCTGAACCACGACTGCCACTGCTGCCAACTTGAGCCCACGCAGCCAGCCCGCATGTTGCAGATCGCCAAACGCTACCACGCCATAACCGAACAGGATCATCAAAACAGCGGAAGGCAGCGTGAAACAAAGCGAGGCCATCAAACCACCCAACCACCCGGCATGTTGCTTCCCCAAAGCGAAGACGACTTGGCTGCTGGCTGGTCCGGGGAGAAACTGGCAGAGCGCCACGAGATCGCCGTAAGCCGCATCGTCAAGCCAGCGGCGTTTGCTGACGAACTCTTCGCGCAGGTAGCTGAGGTGTGCCACCGGGCCGCCAAAGGAGATCAGCCCGAGTTTCAGGAAGGTTGAGAAGACCTCAACCAGTCGGCGGGCCAGCTTGGCTTCAGGATTGTGCGTGGGTTTCAACGCTTCTCCTCACGGGGGCGTGCGCGGTTTTGTTCGCTGCCCGCGCGTCTGGATATCATCGCGTCCAGCGACCATGCCCCCGCGCCAACGATGAGTAGAAACAGCGCGCCCAGCAGCATGGAAAAATCCGTGCGTGCTTCATGCGCCATTTTCCAGAAATCGGATTTCAGGAGGATTGGAATCTTCGTGGTGTAGATGGCCACGCCCATGATCGTGAGCAGCGGAATCACCGCGAGGCGGGTAAACAGGCCCAGCAGCACCAGCGCGCCGCACACGATCTCGAAACCACCAACGAGCGGGCCGAGCAACTCGGGGTTCGACAGGCCGATCTTGGCGAAACGTCCCACCCCGACGTCCGCCGGGAACAGAAACTTTTGAATACCTTCGGAGAGAAAAACCGCGCCGACCATCAGGCGGATGAGCACAACGGTGGCGGGCGCTGTACTGACGGTGAGTGTGGCGAGGAGGCTCATTGGAGGTGGAAAGTTGTGTCGGATGGGAATGGAATGATGCACTTTTCCGTGTGTTTCAGAACGAAACTACGCGATCCGAGTCGCGCACGTGTTCGTAGAGGTCCTTCATGGTTGAAAGCGGACAGAGTTCCGTGCCTTCCGAATGCCGCAGCTTGAGGCAGGTGCCGCATGCGAGAATCTGTCCGCCCGCGTCCACAAACGCCTGCATCTGGTCTTTGACTGGAAAATTCTCCGAAGAGAGAGCTTCGCATTCCACGCCACGGGCCAGCAGGAAGGCTTTGGTGGTATCGCCCTGCTTGAGCGCAAACACGCCGAGGCGAAAGGCGTTCCAGACGGTTTCGGCGTCCGTAGAGTAGATCACGAGTCCCAGTTTCATTTTGATTTCGTCGCGTTCGAGGGTTCGGGTTTTGTTCCTACCAATCCGTAGTGATAGGGCGGCAGGGAAATGAGGGGAAGCGCAAGATCAAAGCCCGCTTCCCGCGCCCATACCCGACATTGCTCTGGGCGCGGACGGATGCTCAGGTCCGGACCGCGCGGCGTGGCGGGGTCGTAGTTCCAATGGATGATGCCCACCTTGCCACCGGGGCGAAGGATGCGGTGCGCTTCGTGGAGCAGTCCGACAGGATTCTCGGCGTGGAGAATATTAAAAGCCATCGCGTAGCCGACTGAATCGTCGGGCAACCCCGTGCCGTCACGAACGAAATCGCGAAGCAGGCAGCGCACGTTGCTTAAACCACCAGCGCGGGCCTTGCGGTCGGTTGCTTCGATCATAATCGGTTCGATGTCGAAGGCGAACACTGTGCCGCGCGTGCGGGTCGCCGCCGCGACGGTGAATGTTCCGTAGCCGCAACCAAATTCGACCACGTCGGAAGTCGGAGCATCGAAACCAAGCTGCGTCATGATGCGGTCGGCGTCGAAAAACGTCGCCCACATTTCCTCGTCTGGCATTCCACTGTCGCGGACTTTCATGGGGTGGCTGATGGCACGGATGCTGATCTCGCTTCGGCAGGTTATGAGTTCATGGATGACGGGGCAACCTGCCGGACGATTTGCGAGAGCGACAGACGAACCATGCAAAATATCCCGTGCCCGCCGCTCCGCAAAGTGCCGCGCCTAGAAAGTTGGCCTGCGGGCTCACGCTCCACAGCCATGCGCCGAGAAACGAGCCGGTGGTCACGACGGTGTCCCGTATCAGATAGTAGGCGCCATAGGTCCGCGACTGGTGCTCCGGAGGCGCTTGCGCGATGATAAGGGCTTTTCGCGCCGGTTCGCCGAATTCCTTCAAACCGCGCACGGCGAACGCCACCGCAAGCCACGCGAAGTTGTGCGCCCAAAGCAGAGCCAGTGGAAACAGGGTGAAGAACCCGAAGGTCGCCAGCACGAACGGACGTTGGCCATATTTGTCGGCCAGACGTGCGACCGGGATGTAGCAGAGCATCGCCGTGCCCATCTCGATGGCGACCAGCGTGCCGAATTGGCTGGCGTTGACTCCGCCGTGATTCATCGCCCACAAGATGACGAAGGCATAGGGGATCCGTTCGCAAAAGCGGATCAGGATGTCACTCAGGAGCAGTTCGCGCAGGGCGGGATTGAACGACCTCACCACGCCCAGGAAGGAATCGGTGGATGGAGCTGCGGAGGCGGACGATTGCGAATCAGGCTCGATCATGTGCCTCAGAAACAGCGCGGTCACGGCGTTCAGAACGATGCAACCCACCAGCGCGTAACGCACCCCTGTTTCCCAACCGAAACGCGTGATGAGCCAGCCGCCCACGACCGGTCCCACGATCATGGGCACGCGGCGCACCAGCGATTGCACGCCCACGCCCATCGTGTGCTGCCCGCGACCGAGAGATGACGCCACGACCGCAAACGTGGCAGGCAACGACAACGCACTCCAAGCGAGGAACAGGAACGAGCCCAGCAACAGCGCCACCCAATGCTGCCATGCCAGCACCACCGCATAGCCTGCCAGGGAAACGACAGTAAACAGCAGCAGGGATCGGCGCTGTCCAAAATGATCGGTCAGCCAGCCGCCCGGATAGGCATACAACGCGCCGAGCAATGTTTGCAGTGCGTCGAAGAGGCCGATGATCAGGATACCCGCGCCGAGCGTTTCGAGATACTTGGGAGCGAATCCCAGCCAGAGGCGTTCGCCCGTGCCGGCGAGCACCAGCGCCACGAGCAGCAGCGCCGTATTCCGACGAAGCGCGAGGAACTGGCTGACGGAGGTCAATGACATGGGGAGGCAACGGGGATGGATTACGAATGCCGCGGGCGCGCGCCGCAGGAGGATGGTTTGGATTCAGTGCGTGGTGAAAGCAGCAAACGAAGGTTCTCTTTCCGCCCATGCGGGGAGGTTCATGATGGGAGCCTGCTCGCGGGCGTGGCAAGCGAGGCAGGCGGCGGTGAGCTGTTGGAAACGCGCGGTAAAGTCCTGCACCGGTTGCTTCGCGAGGGCTTGTTTCATCGGCTCCACTCCGTCGGCGATGAAGATGCGGGCGCTATCTGCCCGCTTGGGGCGGCGCTCGATGGCTTGCTCGAGAGTGAGTTGGATTTTGCCAATCTGATAGTCCGCGTATGTCCAATCTTGTTGTTTGCCTGCCCAGGCAAGTTCGCGGTAACGATAGCCGATTTCCCACATGGCTTGATCGAGCCCGCGGTGATGCGCTGCCAGTTTGGCTAACTTTTCCTGAAGATTTCCTGTAAGCCAGCCTTCGGAGCCCGCGGAAGACGGTGCGAGTTCTGGCGCGGGTGCCAGAGCGGATTCCGATCCGACCGAGGTGGTGCGGGTCAGAGCGAATACCGCAAGCAGTGCGGTGGCGGCAAGGCCCAGCGCGAGGCCGCGAGGTGCGCGACGGGCTGACGTGGAGGAATGGGTGTCCGTTTTCATGAGCGTCGGTAATCTGAGGTGATGTTGGTCTTTCGCATGTGGAGCATGTTGTTTCGCATTGGGTTCACTGAACCATCCAGCCCACGATGATCAGGCCAAACATCGTGGCGAGCGCGGCCACCGGGACAACCGCACGCCACGATGTTGGCTCGTGCTGATGAGCCAGCCGGTATTCACGAATCCCGCACGCCAGCGCCATGCCCACGAGCACCAGACTCACAACCGCTACGGTGGACAGTCCGAGCAGTGTGCCTGGTGCTGTCATTGATTTCGCGCTCAGTGCCTCCACCGTTTCCAAGCCGGTTGGTTCACGCAGCGCGTCGGGAAGAAACGGCAACCACGAAACGGACTTCGCCAGCCCCTTGCTCATGTGTCCGACGGAAATCACCACGGCCATCGGCAAAGCCAAACACCGCCAGATGACAAAGACGCGTTCCTTGTCGCCGAGCAGACGCACCGCACCGGCCAGCAGCGACCACAGCACCAGCGGCACGACGGCCAACGACCATAGGCCGTTGAACCAGTCGGCCGCTGCCGGCAGCCCAAGCTTCGCCGCTGACCAAGCCGGCGTGGCCAAGAAGACTTTGTTCGCCGCGGGCCATTCCGTGAACAGTTCCCACGTCACGAACCCCGAAACCAGCATCACGAAGATCGTCACCGGCCATGACGCAAAGGCTTCGCGAACATCTGTCACCGGGAAGGGGCGTCGCAGCAGCAGCCGCATGTTGTCGGGCTGGCAGGACTTGATGCACTGGCCGCAGACCAGACAATCCTTGTTGCTGGCGAGCTTGGGCGGATTCAGCAGACTCGGACAACTCCGCGCGTCAAGGCGCGCTCGATTGCACGACATGATGCAGTCCTTGCCCGAGCAACCCTGGCACTTCGCGCCCGATCCAGCGCGCACCGCGAGCATTCCACCGCGACCGTAAGTGCCCAGCAGCAGACCGACCGGACAGAATCCACGGCAGAACGCGCGGTCCTTGAAAATCAGTGCGGTCAACGCCGCCATCGCCAGCAACCCAATCAGAAACCAGGACGTGTAAGCCGGCACGCGATTGATGTGCGCGCCGGCCACGAGCATTTGAATCAACGCGTAGATGCCGACGATGACCGCTCCTGATGCCATCCACTTGCGCAACGGACGCTGCGGCAATTTCAACCGCCGCGCGAGCCGTTCGCTGATGTTGCTCACCAGCTCCAGTGGGCACACCATGCACCAAGCCCGCCCGAAGAAGACTGCCATCCACACCATCGCCGGCCACCACACGCCCCAGATGAGCAGCGTGGCCAGATTCGTCTTGGCGAACAATTTCGCGTTCACGCCAGTCGGCGCATAGACACCCCACGAAATCACCGCTAACGCGACGAACACTACGAGCATCGCGACTTGAAACACGTAAGGAAATCCGCCCCACAGCATCAGACGGCGAACGCCGGGCACGCGGAGCAGGTCAACGCCTTCATGCTGCCTCGTCGCCGATTCTTCCGGTCTCGTGTTGTTCGCAACTGGTCGCAACGCTTTCATGTTTTCGTTCGCCAACCAGTTTGCGAGAGGCCGGAAGTGGTCGCTACTGAAGACTCCTGAAGATTTCTTCAGGATCAAGTGATGGGGTCAGGCCGGGACAACTGGGGGACAACGGCCTATTCGGCGTGTTGTGCCGGAAGGACAATCCGGAAGCGGCTGCCTTTGCCAGACGCACTTTCCAGTTCGATGCGTCCGCCGAGTTGCTCAACAGAGAGTTTGGCGATGGCGAGGCCGAGGCCCGCGCCACCTACGGCTCGTGAACGAGATTTATCTATGCGATAAAACCGCTCAAAAATCTTCTGTTGATGCTCCGGCGCAATGCCCGGTCCTTCGTCGGCAATCTCGATGCTCGCATCGGCATCGCGGTGGAAACAACGCACCGAAACGTTTGAACCCGCCGGGCTGTAACGAATGGCATTGTGAAGAATGTTCATCGCCGCCTGACGCAGCAACAACCGGTCGGCGCTGACAGCCACGCCGGTTCCACCCGCGAGATTGATTTCCTGCCGTTTCTCCGCTGCCAACACGCCCACGCTGTCGCAGACTTCTGCCATCAGTTCATCGAGGCGAACTGTCTCGTGATGGAGCGGCGAGCGGCCACTTTCAACCCGCGCCAGGAGCAGCATGGAATCAATGAGGTCGTTTAAATCCTGTGCTTCTTCCAACATGCTGCCCACCGTTTCGCGCAATGACTTGGCATCCCCGGTATCGCGGAGCGCGACTTCGCCGACGGTGCGCAGGGCGGTCAACGGCGTGCGCAATTCGTGCGATGCATCCGCCGTGAATCGCTTGAGGGACTCGAAGGAGTTTTCCAGCCGTTGCAAGGTTTCGTTGAAGACGGCCGCCAACTGGCCCAGTTCATCGTGCGGGCTGGGATTCGGCAGACGCTGGTTGAGCGATTCCGAGGTGATGCGCCGGGCTTGCTCGGCCATCACGCCGATCGGTTTGAGCATCCGTCCAGCCATCACATATCCACCCAGCGCCGCCAGCACCGCCGCCAGCGGCACGCCGAGGGCGAAACCAATCAGGATTTCCCGCAACGTGCGATGTAAACCGGATTCATCGCGGAATACACGCAGAACTACATCGCGATTTCCAATGTGGGCCGCCTGCTCCAGCGTGCGTGCCGGTAGGCCATTGTCCAACTTGATGGTATAAAACGGACGCCCCTGATCCGTAAGCGTCTGCGGCGGCAGCTCGATTTGTGCCCCGCGCTCGGGCCAGTGGCGCAGCAATGCCTCCCCGCCTGACCAAACATCAAACCACGTGGCGGCGTAGCCCGGACTGTTCGGGGTAGCCGGGCTTTCCGCGCGCCATTGGATGCTTCCCGTGGCATCCGATTCCAAGTGCGCGAGCACCAAATCCCAATCAATGAGCAGTTGGTGGTCGAACTCGACGTGCAATCGGCGTTCAATCAGCCAATAGACCACCGGTGTCAGTCCCAGCAGGATGGCGCTGGACACCGCCGCGAACCACACGGCGAGGCGAAGTTTCAGTGACCGGCGTTGCCACCACTGCTTCATGCCGGCATCTCCTCGCGCAACGTGAAGCCCACGCCGCGCACGGTTTGAATGAGCTTCGTTCGTTGGCCTTCATCCAGTTTTTTCCGCAAATGGGCAAGATGGACATCAATCACGTTGTCCAACGGTGTCGCCCGATTCGGTTCGCGCCAGACCTCCTGCGCGAGCATCTGCCGCGTCACGACCTGCCCTTCGTAGCGCATCAGATAAACCAGCAGGTCGAACTCGCGTGGCGTGAGAATAATTTCCTGTCCGGCTCGCCACACCCGGCGCGATTGAATGTCCAGCACCAGATCGCCGACCTGCTTTCGCAGAACTTCGTCCTGCGCCGTGCGTCGCAGCAACGCGCGAATGCGAGCGAGCAGTTCGGCAAAAGCAAACGGCTTCACGAGATAATCGTCCGCCCCGCTGTCAAGTCCCATAACGCGATCCTCAACGGCATCCCGCGCAGTGAGCAGCAGCACGGGTGGTTTGGTGCTGCGAGCGCGCATCATCTTGAGAATTTCAATGCCATCGCGCCCTGGCAGCATCCAATCCAGCACGACCAGGTCGAACGCCTCCGAATTCAGTCGGAAGAATCCTCCCTCGCCCGTCATGGCCACGGCGGCATCGTAGCCTTCCGCCTCCAATCCACGTCGCACGGCCTGTGCGGTTTTTGCATCATCTTCAATGACCATGATTTTCACTCGGTCGAGCGTCGCGTTTTCGGGCAATCAAAACAAGCGTGCGATTCTATGATAGGTTAAGCCGACCTGACAGAGTAGACCACCCAGCAAGAGTTGTCAGGACGCAAAGCGCCGGAGAATTGTTTCGCCAACGCAGTGGCCCCATCGTTCCAATCTCGCGCTTATGAAAATCGATCTGCCGGAGGATCTGGAGCGGGCGTTGGTCGCCGCGGCGCTGGCGTTTCGCGCGGCGGAGCCTTGGCGCGAGCTGGCCAACACCGACTATTTGCTGGTCGATAAAAATCCGCACGGCCAGCGGTGTTTTTCTTGGTCGCGTGAACGACCTCGAATCACCGCGCCGTGAAGAGCAGATAAATGCCCGCGGCGAAGACCAGGACGCCGCAGCCACGCCGCAGCCACTTGGCACCGGGCGTGTCGTTTTGCCACGCCAGCCAGCGTTGCACCCACGTGCTGGAGAAACCGGCGAGGCCGATGACCGTGCAGTGGCCGAGCCCGAACAGCAGGAGCACCCCAAAGGCAAAAACCGGCGCGGTCTGCGCCATGCCAAAGGTCACGCCCAGCACCGGCGCCATGAACCCGAACGTGCACGGTCCCAACGCCACGCCGAAAATGAACCCGAACAGAAACGCCCCCAACGCACCGCGGCGCGGCTGGCCCGGCGCCGGACGCCAGGCCTCGGGCATGGGCAGCACATCCAAGAGGTGCAGGCCGAAGACGAAAAAGACGGCGGCAACGGCATAGTTTCCCCAGACGCCGAGGTCGCCCAGCATGCGGCCGGCCGCCGCCGTGAGCACGCCGATGAGCGCGATCGAGAGCAGAATCCCCACGGCAAAAAGCGTGGCCAAACCAGCGGCACGGCGCGGCCGGACCGAGCCCCCGCCCTGCAGATAACCGACGATCAGCGGGATGCTGGCCAGGTGGCACGGGCTGAGCACGATGCTGAGCACGCCCCAAGCAAACGCTGCCGCCAGCGCCACCGCCGGCGCCCCGGCCATGGCGTCGGTCAGCCCGGAGAAGACGGATTCAAGGTTCATGCCTTGTCCTTCGCCTCAGCTGCTTCCGCCGGGGACTTCAATTCCAGCCCGAGCTCCTTCATTTTGGCGACCACCGCTTCCTTCGGCCAGTAACCCTCGTGACGGTACAGCTCCCGGCCGCTGGCATCGGTGATAATCTGCGTGGGAATGAGACGGATGCCGTATTGTTTTCCAGCGCCGCGGTTTTCCCATACATCGATGAAGACCACTTCCACCTGGCCGGCGTATTCGGTTTGGATCGCCTGCCGGACCGGGGTCATCTGCTTGCAGGGAATGCATTTCCCCGCCCCCAGATTGATGAAGCGGGGCAGTGCCGCAGAGTCGGCGGCCAGCGCCGGAATGGCGCCCCATAAGGCCGCTAGGATGAATGTGAGTTTTTTCATGGTGTATCGGATTAATTGAGGAGAGCGGCCGCTTGCCGGGTCACCGTTGCCACCGTCCCGGCGGTGACCGGGGTTTTTCCTTTGGTAAAGCCAAGATCAGTCACTCTTACGTGCCTGACGTGGGAAAAGCCCGCTAGTTGCAGGGTTTTCTTCGCACAATCATGTGGACAGCCGTCGATGGCGATCAGCACCGGCGCGGCGGCGGCGTTGGCCATCAGGCCGCTGACGCGACCGCCAATGCCGGCGAGGCAGGACATCCAGGCCTTGTCCTCGGCATCGAGCCGACGGGCGGCGCGGTCGGCAATCTCGCCGACATCCGCCGAACCGGAGCAGGGATAAACGAGAGCGGGCGGGCCCGCCTCGGCATTGCAACTGCACGAGCATTTTGTGGCGGTCGCATTCATGGCGTGATTCAGACAAGCAGTTGCTTCATCTCGTCGGTTGAGGGCACGCGGCCGGCGAGTTTGACCTCGCCGTCCACGACCAAGGCCGGCGTGAACATGACGCCGAAGCCGGCGATGTCGTTCAGGTCGGTGACCTTTTCGAGGGAGTATTCGAGGCCGAGTTCCTTCGAGGCAGCTTCGGCGGTTTCAGCGAGGAGGCCGCATTTGCGGCATCCGGTTCCGAGGATTTGGATTTTTTTCATGGCGTTTGATGTTGATGGAAATTTTCAGGCCAAGGCGCCGTAGGCCCAGCCGACGAGGGTTGAGAGCACGACCACGAGGCCGACGTAGGTGGCGGTTTTCTTCGGACCGATGACCGAGTTGATTACGATCATGCTCGGCAGGCTCAGCGCCGGTCCGGCGAGCAGGAGCGTCAGCGAAGGCCCCGCCCCCATGCCGCTGCCGATGAGGCCCTGCAAAATCGGCACCTCGGTCAACGTGGCGAAATACATCAGCGCGCCTGCAACCGACGCAAAGGCATTGGCCGCGAGGGAATTTCCGCCCACCGCCCCGGCGATCCATTCGCTGGGAATCAAGCCCTCCTGTCCGGGTCGGCCGAGCAGCAACCCGGCCACCAGCACACCGCCGATCAGCAGCGGGAAAATCTGTTTCGCGTTGTCCCAGGACTGTGCAAACCACTCGCCCGCCTCACCGGGTTGTCCGGCGGTCGCCCACGTGAGACCGGCCACGCCGATCAGCACGGCCAAGGTGGGTTGCGTCGGAACCAGCACCACGGAAAGCGCGACGGCGAACGCCGTGACGCCGAGCCGAACGGCCGACAGCTTGAACCACCGCCACAAGACCAAACCCAGCAGCGCCGCGGCAACCGACGTCAGCACCCACTTGGTCGCGAACATCCAGGCAAAAAAACCGGTTTCGCTGTCGGACCGCCCCCAATTGGCGAAGACCAGCACCGCCACCATGAGGCCGAAAAAGACCGCCGTCTGCCACAAGGGCCGCGTGGCCGGTGGCTCGGGCAATTGCGCAAGCTTGGCCGCTTTCGCCCGTTCGTCGTGACGGAAGAACCAGTGCATCGCCAAACCGATCACGATCGCGAAAATCACCGCTCCCACCGCGCGGGCCACGCCGAGCTGCAGTCCGAGCACCTTGGCGGTGAGAATGATCGCAAGCGCGTTGATCGCCGGGCCGGAATAGAGAAACGCCGTCGCCGGACCGAGGCCCGCGCCCATGCGATAGATGCCGGAGAACAGCGGCAGCACCGTGCAGGAGCATACCGCCAGAATCGTGCCGGAAACCGAGGCCACGCCGTAGCTGGCCGCTTTGGGCGCCTTCGGACCGAAATAACGCATCACCGATTGCTGCGAAACAAACGCCCCGATCGCACCCGCGATCCAAAACGCCGGCAGCAGACACAGGATCACGTGCTCGCGCATGTACCATTTGGTCAGCGCCAGCGCCTCCGTGATCGCCCCGTCAAATCGCGGCCAGCCCAACGGCAGGAAATAAAAAGCCACGAACGCGCCGGCCATGACCATGAAAACGCGCAGTTCGCGATGCAGGCTCATCGGCATTGTCCTTTCAGCCGCAGCAGCGGCGCACTTCGACCTGTTCACCCCGCATCCCGGCATCCAAACAGTCCATGAACGTGGCCACACAGGGCAGTGCCACCCGGTAGAACACCTGCAACCCGCGCTTCTCGTCCGCGAGTACACCCGCCTCCTTCAACACCGACAGATGTCGCGAGACGGTGGACCAGCTGGATCCGACCGCGTCCACCAAGTCGCACACACAGCGTTCGCCGTCCGTCAGTTCCTCCAAAATTCGCAGCCGGTCCGGATGACCGAGGGCCTTGAAGACCTCGGCGCGGTGAGTCCGCTGCCGCAGCGTCACGCGTGTTTTCATGCGCCCACTATTTCGCATTTACGCGAAATAGCAATTCGAACCACGTCCCGCCGCGCCATCAGTAGCCCGCCCGGTCCGGGCGATTTCCCGGGCTAATGTCCGCCACCGCCGCCGGGATCAGCAATCGCAGGGACGCTTCCGCTCCCAGCCGATAACCTTGCCCATGCGGTCGAACTCAAACCGGCAGCAGTCCTGCAGCTGCTTTTTCAACATCGCCCGGCCGCGGCGCACCCGGGCCTTGACCGCGGAAAGCGACAGGCCGAGCCGCAGCGCGATCTTGGCCAGCGGCAGGCCTTCCAGCTCTGCCAGCCGCACCGGTTCGCGATAAAGCTCCGGCATGTCCGCCAGAAAGCGCCGCATCGTGGCCGTCGCCGCCGTTCGCAGTTCGTCCACCTCGTCCCGCGGTTCCGCGGCAACCGCGGCCGGCAGCTCCTCGGTCGGCCGGCGGCGACGGTAATGGTCAATGATGGTATTGCGCGCGATGCGGTAGAGCCAGGCCTCAAGCCGCTCGCCGTCCGGCCACCGGGCGCGCGAGCGGAAAACCTTGAGCAGCGTCTCCTGCGTCAAATCGTCCGCCGTGGCGTCGTCCGAGACGCGCCGGCGGATGAATTTGTTGAGCCGGGTCGCAAACTCCGTCACCCGACGGTCCATTTCCAGCCCGCTCATTTTGCCCGCCTTTCCCGGCTCAGACACACCGCAGTGGCGGGACACAAATCCATAAACTCCGCCGTGGTCGCAATCGCCGCCGGTGCGGCGTTCCGGGCCGTGACAATGAAACCGTGTTGGCGGAAAAACGCTTCCGCCGTCGTGGTGAGCAACCACCAGCGCTGCACGCCCCAGGCCCCGGCGGCTTGTTCCAGCCGGCGCAGCAGCATCGCTCCCAAATCGCGACCGCGATGTTCCGGCGCCACCACCAGCGAACGCAGCAGCGCCGCCTCGCCGTAAACTTCCGCCCCCACCGCGCCGATCAAACGGTCGCCTTGCCGCGCCACCAGGAAGTGCGCCAGATGCGGCGAAAAATCTTCCACCGGCAAATCCGCCGCGCGCAGCAATCCGGCCAACGCCGCCGCGTCCTCGGACGCGGCGGCGGCAATCGAGACATCGGACAGTGGATCCATTGCTCAAGCCTTATGCGCAGTGATCAGCGCACTCACGACAAAATCTCCGGCCGTGGCATCATCGGTCCATTGCCGGATGAGCTCGCGCGACGCCTCCTTGAGGGCGATATCGACCTTGGTAAATCCGGCCTGCGTCAGCATGGTCCGCAGGTCGTCCACCAACGCGGCTCCGCCCACGCAGGCGCCGATGGCGTCGAGCTTGCCGCGGATTTCAAGCGGCACGGGTTTCGTCGCCACGATGTCGGCCAGAGCCAGCCGGCCGCCGGGCTTGAGCACGCGAAACGCCTCGCGGAAAACGCGTTCCTTCTCGGGCGAGAGATTGATGACGCAGTTGGACAAAATCAGATCGACGCTCGTGTCGGCCACCGGCAACGCCTCGATTTCGCCAAGGCGGAATTCGACGTTCGGGTAGCCGCCTTTCGCGGCGTTGGCCCGCGCCTTCGTGATCATGGCCGGCGTCATGTCCACGCCGATCACGCGGCCGGTGCCGGCGAGCTGGCGGGCGGCCAGGAAGCAGTCGAAGCCCGCGCCGCTGCCGAGATCGAGCA
>DNXB01000151.1 GCA_003506995.1 Verrucomicrobiales bacterium | reverse complement strand
CTGGCGGCTGGTCACTCTCCGCGCCGGTGGCGAGTTCACCGGAAACAAATCTCGCCGGCATTCGTCCGGGCAAGGCTGGCTGCCTAGGATTTTGAGGACCATGGTTATCGTTGCTGGGCTGGTGATCGTGATCCGCGGCCTGTTGCTGCAGCCTTTCGTTGCTGCAACGGATTCCGCCGCGCCGGAAGCGCCGCGTGGCAGCCGGGTGCTCGTTTGGAAGCTCGCGACGAAATTCGTTCCCGGAGACCTCATTGCCTACAGGGCGGATGGTCAGCCGCTCCTCGGCACGGTGGCGAGCACTCGCGCCGCAACGGTCGAAGTGAAGCGCTTCCTCNNGACTTCCCGGTGACGGCCCGGACGAGGTGCTGGAATGGAGTGACCGCGTGATCACCGAAGACGACCTCAAACTGATCGCCTCCAAGACGCGGCTGAAGCGTCTGAAGCTAGAGGACGTTTCCATCACTGATGCCGGACTGAAGGCGCTGGCGGGTTTGCACGATCTCGAATGTCTGGAAATCAACCTAACGAGGAGCGTGAGCCGCTTCAAACCGCAGATCACGGATGACGGCCTGGCCGTGCTGAGTGATTTGGCGAAGCTGCGGACGCTCCATTTGATCGGGAATTCGATCTCGGATGCCGGACTGGAACACCTGCGCACGCTGCCTAATCTCCAGCGCCTTCAACTCGGCGGAACGAAAGTGACGGGCGCCGGCCTGCGCCACTTCACGCGGCTGACGTGGCTGCGGCTCGACTCGACGCCGATCACGGATGAGTCGTTGGCATACCTTCGCGGACTCGCCGACCTGGATTCGCTCTATCTGGACAGCACGGCCATCACCGATGCCGGTCTCGATCATTTGAAAGGATTGAAGCGACTGCGAATTCTAAACCTTCACAATACTGCCGTCACGCCGGAGGGCATCGAGCGATTGAGACAGGTGTTGCCGAGCTTGGCGGATGAGGGCGTCGGCTTGTCCGTGCCGAAAGTTATGTCCTCAGCCGATGGAAGTGATAAGGTCCAGATAACAGCAACCTCTGAGGCGCCCGCTTCGACAAAAAGCGAAAGGAGCCTCACCGGTTCAAGATCGCTGGAAGCCATGAGCTTCTCGCTCGGCGTGACATATCGTTCCTTCCTGATTTGGGTGGTGTTGCTGCTGGTGATTGTCGCGGGGTTCTGCTACCTCGCGTGGCGCTGGGTGGACAAGAGGCACGCCGCCAGCGGAGCACATAGATCATTGACCGCGATACGCGTGCTGATCCTCGGTGCTGGTGTCGTTGTCTGGCTGCTCGCAGTCGGCGTGCTTGGCTCATGGATGGGCATGAGACTTTGGCAGACAACGACGCAGGATCTCCACTCAGGGAAGTCTCACTCCGCCCCGATGGAGTCTGGTCCGAATGCCGCCGAAATGGTGCAGAGCGAGATCATCGATCTGCAGGCTGATGGAAACGCACGAGTCAAAATCACGACCTCAATGCCAAATCTGACCGGACGGACGGTCGATCGCAGCGAGTTCAATGCAATGAACGGCTTCCATTTGGAAAAGATTACCGACGGCCACGGCTGGCCCGTGCGCATGACCGGCGAACCGAGTGGAGCGCCCGCCCTCCTTCACTACGATTACGTCCTGAACGAGCCGGTGCCGCCGGGGGGAATCCTCACCACGACCGCCGAGGGGATAGCTTATGGGCTCGCCAGACCGGCCACTGAGCCTGACGTGTTCGAGTATCGCTTCGACCATGCGCCGGGATACGAAGGGATCACTCGTCGCACTGAGTTGCACCGGCTCCCGGTCGGCGCGGAATTGATCGAAAAGGAACCGGCGGAACTCCGCGAAACAAAATCCGAGGGACGAATCGAGCTGAGCATCGACCAACGTCTCCCACGCGGCGGGCACCTCGCCGTGCGCTATCGCTATCGCCTGCCAGCGCAAATTTCGAGTTCGGCAATTCCCGACGGCGCGACCATCACGCTCGGCGGCGTCACGGACAAAAACGGCAATCCGGTGGTGATGGGCGTTGTCAAGCCGGCCAGTTCCAAACCGCAGCACTTCGTGCCGAAGGAAGGCCAGGCTGACCGAACGCACTGGACCGTGATGGACAAGCCCTCGGCCCTCAACCCCGAAGGATGGGTGGTGATGGCCCACATGAGCCTAGGCGGTAAAGCGAGATTCATCCTGCCGGGCGAAACCAACCTCTGCCACCTCACACTGCTCAAGGGCGATGACAACGCGGTGACGATCCAAATCCGCGACGAGGCTAGGAACCAAACGATGACGTTCGATCTGGTGCGGGATCACCCCGCACAGATGACCTTCAACGGGCGCGGCTATCGCCTCCTCTTCCCCACCACCCACGTCACCCTCGATCAACCGGATACGATACATCTGGCGCTGATCATAGTTAAACCAGCAGCCGACTAAAGGGGCCACGAAACTCAACCACGTATCATCTGCACCCATTCCACAGCTTATGATCCCGGCTCTTCGCATCTTTCTGACAACCACGACACTTGTTGTCGTTTCCGCAATCACAGCACCCGCTGCCGATGTCCCTCCAGACATCGCGGACATGAAAGTTCAGGACTTGTGTGCCGAAGGTGACGAGAAGAAACAATACTTCGTCATCTATCGACTGGGACCGCCACCCGATCAAGGGTGGCGCACCCTCTTCGTGCTGCCCGGTGGCTCCGGCGATACGCAGTTCCAGCCCTTTGTGACCCGCATCGCTAAAAATGCACTGCCAGAAGGCTATCTCGTCGTCCAACTCGTGGCTCCCGTTTGGTCGGCGAAACAAGCCCAAAACATCGTCTGGCCCGATGACAAGTCAGGCGTGCCCGAGATGAAATTCAGCACCTCCGAATTCTTCCTCGCCGTCCGTGCCGAGGTGGCAAAAGCCCACAAGCTGGATCCGCGCTACTGCTTCACCCTCACCTGGTCATCGAGCGGCATGAGCGGCTACGCGCTTTCCCTGCTGCCAGAGTCCGGCATCACCGGGACTTTCGTCGCGATGTCTGTCTTCCATCCCACGATGCTCCCGCCGCTCACTGCGGCGAAAGGCCATCCTTACTTCATCTACCACTCACCGCAGGATTTCATTCCCATCGCACAGCCTCAGACCGCCCGCGACGCCCTGCAAAAGACTGGGGCGACGGTGGAATTCCAGACTTACGAGGGCGGCCACGGCTGGCGAGGCAACGTCTTTGGAGACATCCGCAAAGGCGTCGAATGGCTCGAAAAGCAACAGGCGAAGCCAGCACGAGCAAGCTCAATTAAGTGACACCATCCAGCCATGAAACGTCCCCAGATTCTAGTTCGCATCGCCTGCCTTCTCCTTGGAGCGGATGCCATTCATGCCGCCGCACCGCAAGTCGCCGCCACGCAGCCCCGCAATAGCGACCAAGCGGTGGCAGTGGAGGTGCGGGAGATCGTGATCACGTTCGATCAGGACATGAACACGGCGGGTTACTCTTTCGTCGGTGGCGGTCCGACATTTCCGAAAGTCACCGGCAAACCGACGTGGCGCACCGCGCGCCAGTGCGTGCTGCCGGTCGAGCTCGAACCCGGCCGCGCCTACACGATCGGCATCAACAGCGCGAGCAAGACCAACTTCAAGAACGCGAGCGGTGAGCCGGCGACGCCTTTCGTCCTCGCCTTCACAACCGGTGGCGGAACAGCGGCAGCCACGGCGGTGCCCGGGAAACAGGCCGAGTCCGTCAAACAACTGCGTGAGGCCATCGAGCGCCGCTATTCCTACCGTGACGTCCACAAGGTGGACTGGCCCGCGGCCTGGAAGCAGTTCGAACCGCGCCTGCTCGGGGCGAAGACTTCGCGCGAGTTTGCCGTCATCGCGGGCGAGATGCTCGCCGCCACGCAGGATATTCACATTTGGCTCACCGAAGGAGGCGAAATCGTGCCCGCCTTCCGCAGGACGGTAGTTCCCAATGCCAACGCAAAGCTGCTGTCCACCCTAGTCGCCGGATGGGCGCAGAAGCATCCGATGGTTGCGATGGGACGGGTGGGGAAAGACACCGGTTACATCGCCATTCACTCGTGGGAGCGAAAGTATGCGCCGCAGTTGCTGGAGGCCGCGTGGGCCGCGCTCGAGGAGCTGAAGGATGCGCCGGCACTGGTCGTGGATGTGCGATTCAACAGCGGCGGGGATGAGACACTGGCGCGAGCCTTCGCTGGATGCTTTCTCCGCGAGCGCAAGCGGTATGCGCAAAACGTGAATCTCGCCGCGTCAGCCGTTACGGGAATCTCCGCTCCATCGAGCCGCTGGATCGAGCCCACTCCGAACCGCCCTGCCTACACAGGCAAGGTGGCTGTGCTCATGGGGCCGGTTAACATGAGTTCCGCAGAAGCCTTTCTGCTCATGATGAGACAAGTGCCTGGCTGCAAGCTGGTGGGCACGCGTTCCTACGGTGCGTCCGGCAATCCGCAGCCTCACACGCTGGCGAATGGCGTCACGGTCATGCTGCCCTCGTGGAAGGCGATGCTGCCAGATGGCACGGAGTTTGAAACGACAGGAATCAACCCCGACATAGACATGCAGACGAAGCCGGGAGACTTCACGCAACACGATCCAGTGCTCGGGAGAGCTGTGGAGCTACTGCAAAAGTGACATCCCTTCTCGAACCGGACTTGCCGCCATGAAGTCGCTGTATGCCAATCTCCGCGGGAGCAAGCAGCCGCCCCTCATTGCGTGTCCGGCACTGGTCGTTTTGACGACCCTGTGTGGTTGCGTGCAAATGGTTGAGATCAAAAACCGGCGCATCACACCCATTGCTGAACACAATGTTCCGGTCGCGAAGACGGGCAAGGGGGAGGGTACGCTCACGTCCCACCCGGTGCTTGATGGAACGACGCAAACCTTTCCGTACGATCCCTTGATGTGGCATATCGCCAGGCTACCGCCCATCAAGTCTTCGGATGGCTTCCCAGTCATGCTGGACACCGGGTTGCCCGAAACAGCTCGCGTGACGCTTGATACATCCAGTAATGACACCGCATTCAATTCTTAGTCCCACGCAACAAGGCACGCTTCATACAACACCTTCGCGTCATGACCACCGACATTACCGCCGCCCATCGCTATTTCTCAGCTGATTTCTTCAACCTGACATGGGAATTGATCGAGAAGGCGGAACGTTCACCCGAAGATACTGAGTGCATGATCTCCTTGAGCCATGCCTCGCTCGCCCACTGGAGGATGCGGGAGGATTGCACCGCTCGCAATCTCTCTATAGGTTACTGGCAGTTGTCGCGAGTTTATGCCCTGGCCGGACAGGCGGACAATGCCACCCACTACGGCCAACTCTGTCTCGGCGTGAGCGGGCAGGAGCCGCCGTTCTACATCAGCTACGCTCACGAAGCGCTCGCACGCGCTGCAAAGCTCAAAGGCGACACATCCATTCTCGATGCCCACCTCGCGGAAGCGCGAAGGTTTGCTGCCCAAGTAACCGATGCCGAGGAGAAGAAAATGCTCGACGATGATCTGGACAAGTTCAGCCCGCCCACTGACCCGGAATCGTAGCTCAAAACCGCCCATGCAAACTCCACGTCTCTACCGAATCATCCTTCCCGTGCCCGACATTGAGCGAGCCACGGCATTTTACCGCGCCGTGTTCGGAGTTTCAGGACAGCGTGTTTCCCCAGGCCGTCATTACTTCCATTGCGACGGCACGATCCTGGCCTGCTACGATCCCGTTGCAGATGGCGACGGCGCGCAGGGCGGGTGGAGCCTTCATCCGTTGCAGTATCTCTACTTTGCCGTGCCCGACCTCGAAGCGGTGCTGTCACGGGTGCAGGCGGCAGGAGGTGTCATTGAGGAAGGCATCAACACGATGCCTTGGGGAGAACGGATGTTTTATGCCTGTGACCCCTTTGGCAGCCGCGTCAGCTTTGTGGATGAACGTACCCTCTTCACAGGGAACGGAGAACATCACGAAGCCCACGACTAGTCGAGCGCGTCCGCAGGCGGATGCCGCGTCGGCTGCAAGAGTTGCGGGAGTTTCACGGCGCCACGCAGCGTCTGCGCCTGCTCCACCGTTTCAACATACGGCGCGATCACACCCGCCGCGCCGCCATCAAGCACCATCGTCGCGGTGTAGGGATCAGGCGAAGGAATGCGCACGAGCGGCGGCAAACCGAGCGCGGCGTAGGTCTGGCACATCCAGTTCAACTCCGCGCGGTCGAGCGCGATGTGCTCGGTGTCGATGAAGACGAAGTCGAGACCGCAGCCACGCACCACCTCCGGCCAGCGCGGCGAGGGCGACACGATGAGCGTGCCGAACACGGTCTGGCCTTGTTTCAATGTGAGCGCGAGTTCGGTAGCGGTCATGATAAAGAGTGAGAGGAAGACGCTGGAGCACTTGGGCCATTGCTGGTAAAAACGGCTAACCAGCGCGGACAAAGCGCGGCGCGGTTGACCTCTTATCGGTAAAGGGCGAACTCCATTGAGCGCAGGTCACAGGTTCCTTTTTTTCGGTCGAGATTGCTGATCTTTACCGTGTTTTTTCCGGCGACGATGCGATCAAGCGGCACCGTGTAGAACTTCAGAACCTCAGGTGCGGGATAGCCAGGGTTTTGATCCACTGAAGGGAAGAGTTCGGTTCCCTCATGTATGAGCGACTGCAATGGCTCGCCATTCAGCCAGACGCCGATCTGCAACTTCGTGCAGTCCTGCCGCGTCTCGATTCGAAGCACGGCACGATCAAACCGGACCTTGGTGGTATCGTCAGGAATAACCAGATCGATGGTGCGGTCGTTCTTCGCCGGGAAGGTGCCGAAGCCGGAGGAGACCACGTAGTTCTTGGACGACTGCCGGAGGAAATCGAGATCCGTGATGCGCTTGAGACCTTCCGCCATCGCGAGTCGTTTGTCAGAGGGGACATAGTCGTAATTGAACAGGCTCAGACCGTCCACGCCGCGATGGAAAAGGTTCAACGCGGAAGCGCGATAGGTCTCGAAGGTGGTGTAGCGGCGGCCGGAACCCTTGGGCTGACCGGATGCCTGATAGGTGAGGTAGTTCATCTCACCGTAAAGCTTGCCGTGGCTCGTGGNNTAGCTCGATGGTGTGGACATAGAACGAGGAGATATTGATCATCTCGACCAGCTTCAGCTTGTCCCACGCCGCGATGTCGAGGCCAGCCGCTTCGCATTTGGCGAGTGTTTCGGGGATGCGGATGCTGAGCTTGAGTGACTTCCCACGCTCGCGACCGATGACTTCCATCATGGCCTTGATCCGCTTCACGAAGGCGGTCATCACACCGCGTCCTTCCTCCAAGTCGGCGCTGCGGAAGAACTTGGGGAAACGTTGGAAGTCGAGTTCGACGCCATCCACGTCATACTTGGTGCAGAGTTCGTGGATGATGGAGAAGTAGTAGTCCCGCACCTCGGGAAGCATGTAGTTGAAGAGCCGGACGTTGTCGCCGCCCTTGGCAGCGGAGGCTTCGGAGTCGCCCATCCAGTATTCGGGATGCTCGCGCCAGATCGCATTGTGAGTCGGCCAGGTGAGGTCGCCCACATAGTGCTGATCGTTCATCCGGTAGCAGATGAAGAAGGCCTTTTTGTTTCGCCGACAGGCCTCCAGGGTTTCCTTCACCGGATCACCGCCGCCGTGGATGTAGGCCATCATGCGATCAAATGACGGGAACTTTGACGGCTTTTGCCCGGGGATGTGTTTCTTCCACTGGGGATCGATCTCCGATGGGAAGAGATTGGTGCGCCACATGGTGGGGCAACACATCACGGCATCCACATCCGTGTCTTTGAGCTTGTCGATGAAGGAGCCGATGTAAGCTGCGTCGTTGTCCTTCTTTCCAGCGACGACCAACAGCTCGTGATTGAAGAGGCACTTGTAGTTCGTGGAGGCATCGGTGGGACGAAAGCGCCGCGGAGCATGCTGCGCCTGACTGCGGGCGTGCTCCGTGAGTGCTGCGGACGCAAGGACGCCGGTGGAAAGCTTGAGAAGATGACGGCGTGAAGCGGACATGGAGGGAGTGCGGTTCAATCGATCCGATAGCTGAAGAGATTTCCGCTTTCCAAATGGAACCTGAGGCGAATGGGGGTGCCTGCGGGCAGGGTGCGGGCGTCTTTCCACTGGATGGCCAGGCGCACGGAGTCCTGCTTTTCGATGAGGCTGGAGGCTTTGTCGTAGCCGGGGATGACTTGTCCGTGGCTGTCCAAAACCTCCACGCTGAGCCGGCCGGTTTTGAAGGCGGCATTGACGAGGAGGTGCTGGCCTTCTGGGATGAAGTCGTGGGTCTCGATGGTGCCGGGTTTTTCCCCGGCCTGCAGGGAGGCGAGGCCATCGATGCGCCAGGCGGCGCGGGCGATGGATTGCTGCCGGTCGGGGGCCAGTCCTCCATGCGGCGTGGTGACGGCGGTGTAGTATATCCACATTTCATCGCCGACGATGACGGGTGCGTTGCAAAGGCCGAAGATGCTGCCTGCGTCATAGGCATGAGGGCCTAATGGGATGACGGGGCTGCGGTCTGAGCAGCGGTGCCAATGGCGGCCATCGCGGCTGTGAACGAGCTGCACGTCGATGATGCCGGTGTTTGACCGTTTGCGGCCATTCACCTCGTCGTTGCCGAAGAGGGCGGAGGGCGGGATGACGCGGCGGAAGTGGGTGGCAAAGCCGAGCCATTGCCCGGCGTAGGGAAAGGCGGAGAGGTTGTAAAACTCGGAGTAGGCTCCGCCTTTGAGCTTCTTGGATTCACGATGATCCAGTTCATCGGCGACCATGACGGGCTGAGGCTCCGACCAGTGTTTCATGTCCTTGCTGACGGAGAGAAACACCTGACGGATGCCGACGGTACGCGGGTCGCCCTGGCGTTTGTGAAAGGCGAGGTATTCACCCGTGACCGGGTCTTGCGACAAGGTGATGGTGTCGCAGCCGAGCAGGATGGGCTCGGGGTCGAGCGTCCAGTGCAGACCGTCGGCGGAGTGCGCGGCATAATACAGGCGGTGGGTTTTGTCGCGATACCAGTCCACCAGCTCGAACTTGTCCTTGAGACGCTGGAGCTTGGCGTCATCCACGCCCTTGCTTGCGTTGCCGACGGCTTTGTAGCGCTTCTTGGGATCGGTCTCGAAGGGGTCTTCGATGATGCTGTGGCTGTGCAGTTTCAGATCGATGGCATTGGTGTCGCCCACGATCTGGAGATTGGGGCGCTCCCATTGAATGCCGTCGTTCGAGGTTGCATAAAGGACGCTGCCTGGGTCCGCATACCACATCCTGAAGCTGCCTGTTTTTTCATCGCGCAGCACGGTGCCGTAGATGTTGACGCGCTTGTCCAGGATGCCGTCGGTCTCCACGATTTCCCATGGCATGTCGGCGGTGAGAACGGGCTGAGCGAGTTTCTTGGCCGGATGCACGACGCGTGTGAGCTGCTGCTTGGAGCGGATCATCAGGTCATCCACAAGGAGCTGCTTTTCTCCCTTCTTCAAGGTAGGGGCAGGTGGCCGTTTCACGACGGCATTTTGAGAAAACATAAGCGCCGGAAGCAGCATGACGCAGCTCAAGGTTATCAGTGTGCTTTTGGCAGTGGATGGTCGTTTCATGGCGTGTCGGTTTTCTTCATCACAACATTGCCGGTCAGGACAGTGTCCATGCCTTTGTCGGTGACGGGGGAAGCCGTGACATTGTCTCGGATGATGTTCGACTTGGCACCAGCGGCAATTTCGAGCGTGCCGTTCACATGGGTGTTGCCGGTCCAGATCCAGTTGTTTGCTTTCAAGGTCATGGTTCCAGGTTGGCGCAGCAGATTTCCTCTGACCACGATATGGCTTGAAGTCATCGCCTCCTGGGGTTCGGAGAGCAGCGCTCCTTCGCAGACATTGTCCGCAAAGACGATGTCCTGGACGGTGGTCCTGCCAGCGGCGCGTAAATCGTACACCTGAACATCCCCATCGAAGACATTGCCCGAGAGCGCAATGCCTTCATAAACACAGGAGAGCGCTTCCGGGCGGGTCACAAAGCGCACGGTGCATTTGCCATGGGTGTGCTGGTTGCGAAAAATATTCCCCGTGACCACCACATGGCTGATTTTAGAGTGCAAGGGCAGCGGCTCCGTGCGGAAGATCAGGCAGGGCAGCACCGCCTTCTTGGACACCTCCGGCATCGGCTCCACATGATTGCCGCTGACACGGATGTGATGGGAACCTTCGGTGATGTTGATGCCCGTCCGGGTGAAATGGACGATGTTGTCGCGGATCTGCACGTTGCGGCTGCCAAAGATCACCTGTGGCCCGTCCACCACATTGACGATGTGATTGTCCGCGATGAGGCCGCCGTTGCATTCGGCCAGCTCGACCGCCTTGTTCCCGCAGGTCTCGATGTAGTTGTTATAGACCTGCCAGTTTTTGAACTGGGTGGCCATGCGGTCGGCATCGAAGTAACCGGTGCGCACTTTTTCAGGGTCAACCGCCGCCTCTTTGGCTTCCTCTGCCGGGATGACATACTTGGCCAGATACATCGCTGTGGCCGCCTTGGTGCAGCCTGCCGCCTGTTTGGCATCATAGATCCAGCAGTGGCGCACGGTGATGTTGTCGCATGACAACAAGAGAGATTCCTTCTCATCCAGCCGTGCGTTGAAGCCCATGATGGAGCCGCCGCCGATGGCCTTGTCATGGCCGGTATAGCGCAGGTGCTCGATGACCACATTGTGCGCCGGAACCTTGGCCGATCCGATGCGCATGGGGAAATAACGCAGCTCATTCGGCGGCGTCTTCGGGTCGAGGTAAATGTGAGTTGCGTGGCCCTGGCCGCGCAGTGTGATGTTGCTTTTGATGATGACCGTTTCGTCGTCGGCATGACGCGACAGCTTAAAATCGCCTGCACCGAGAATCACCGTTCCACCACCGGCTGCCGCCACTTTGTCGATCGCCTGTTGCAGCACCTCGTCCGCAAACACGTCCGCGCCCGGTGCTGGCACGCGCAGACCGAAGGCGGTCTCTCCTGCGGGTGCTGATGGCCCTTGGGCGAACGCTTCGAGGCACAGGATGAGTCCGAGGGCGGCTGTTCTGAGGATGTTCATGGCTTGTTCCAAAGGATCTTGGCGAGCAGCACGCGGTTGTTCTCGTCTTTGCGGATTTCAGGGAAGGCCATCTCGCTGCTGATGACCCAGGTTTCGTTTTCATTCACATCCACAGGCGCAAAACCGCCCGTGAGGTCGAGGCCAGTTTCGGGCATGAGCACCTGCTCGGTGGCACGGAGGACATGCAGATGCTCAGGATCGACTTCGGCGATGAAAATGGGGGCGCGGCTGCGAAAGACATGGTCGTTGTTCGCGCCTTTGCGGCTGTAGGTGAGGTAGAGCTTGTCGCCGTGGGTGATCCAGTGCTGCTGCGCATTCGCGCTGAGGAGCGGCTGGCCGTCGTCGAATTTCCACTCGATGGTGGGTTCGTAGTTGATGCCGTCCTTGCTGCGTGCGACGTGACCGTTCTGCTCACCGCGCATGGTGAGGAAGTAGCGGCCTTTCAAAGCGCAGACGGAAGGCTCATACAGGCCGCGTGGGATGCTGATCGTGTGCTCGCTGCCGTGTTCGCGATAGGTCAGCGTTTCGCCATCGAAGGTGCAACGTGCGACGATGGTGGTGTAAACGCGCGACTTCGGATCAGCGCGGTAGCGCACAGGAAGGAGCACATCACCATTCGGCAAGTCGTGGCGCTGATTACAGCCCGCGTTTGGCTCGATGATCGGGTTGCCGGCATGATCTTTTTCCGGCATCTGCATGATTTTCATGCCGGCCCACACGTCCGCCTGCGGATCATACACCGCATAGGCCACGCGCTCCTGCGAGCGGTCGTCCTTGGCCTTGTTGTCGTTCGCGTTGGCGAGGAAGCCGAAGCATTTGCCGGTGACGAGCAGCTTCTTCGTCGCGGCATGCCATTGCGGGCAGATGTCGCCCATCACGCGCTCGATGCCGTCTTCAAAACGACGGCGATTGAGCGCGTCGATGCGTTTCGGTGTGCTCCAGGTCTTCGCGCCGTCGGCGGTCTCGGTGAGGTAGATGTCGCGGTAGCCGTGCGAGCCGCGCTTCTCGATCTCTTGAGTCGTGACAATCACTTTGCCGGGGATGACGGCAGGACGTGACTGGGACCAATGATACGCGCCGCTGCTGGTGAGCACGGTGCTGTTTTCGATGCGGAAGTCAGTGGCGAAAGCCGAGACGCAACCACAGAACAACACACAGATCGTTTTCATGCTTACCATTCTCCTTCGCGTTGAAACTTGGCTTTGGCATTCTTGCCGAATTGAGCACCCGCGACTGCGAGATTGGCGAGGACTTCATCGCTGCTGAGTCCGGCGCTACCACGCGCGGCGGGGATGACGGTCTGGCATTCGTTGGCGTCCATGAAGCGAGAGGCTTCGAGGATGTTGGGCTGTTCGTCGGGTGCGATGACGAGAAAGCCGTGCTTATCGGCGTGGATGAGGTCGCCGGGGGCGACTTTGCGGCCAAAGACTTCGACTTCGCAGTTCCAGCGCACCGGATGCACATGCGCATGGCCCACGCAAAGACGACGGGCGAGGGCTTTGAAACCGGCGTTGGTCATTTCATCGACATCGCGGATCGCGCCGTCGATGATGGTGCCCACGCAGCCGAGGGCGCGGTGCATGTTGCTATTTACCTCCCCCCAGAAGGCGCCAATCGTGCGCGGTTTGTCCAGATCCTGCACGCAGACGATCTTGGGGCCGGGAATGCTGGCGACGTAGCGGCGGTATTCGTTCCAGCCATCGGGATGGGCCTCGCGATGCGCTTTGTTGCTTGGCTCGATGACGACGGTGATGGCGTAACCGACCATCGGACCCATCTGCGGCATGAAGTCGCGGGTTTCTTCGAGATTGAAGGCGTCGGCGGCGGGATCGCGCTTGGTGATCTGCTCCCAGCCGTTGTAGATGGTGGGGGTGTTCCAGCGCTTGAGTTGGAGGAGGTCGGAGTGAGGGAGCATGAGAGTGGAAATGACGAATGACGAATGACGAAACGAGACGTCGTCGCATTTCTCCTTGGTCAAATGCGATGACCAGGGCATGATGGAGGTCGAATCATGCACGCCGTCCCACCCAGGCCCTCTTTGATCACGCATAGCGCGGACTTTTTGCGCGAGGCTTTGCTGGCGGGTGAATGGACGGACGTTCTGCCCTCCGAGCGCGCGCTTTGCACGCGGCTGCGCATCAGCCGGCCGACGTTGCGGGCGGTGCTGGCGCAACTGGAACGCGAGGGCGTGGTCAGCGTGGTGGAGAACAAGAAGCGCCGCATTCTGGCGACGAGCATGAAACAGCCGGGCAGGGCCAGATCGAGCGTGATTGCGCTGCTGTCTCCCGTGCCGCAGCAGGCGATGCCGCCGTTTGTGCTGTTCTGGGTGGACGCGCTGCGCGAGCTGCTGGCGGAGGCGGGCCACCAACTGGAGGTGCATGCGAGCGCGCACTGCTTTGTGGCGAAACCTGCGGGCGGGCTGAAAAAACTCACCCAGCGCGTGCAAGCCGCCGCGTGGGTGCTGTTCCGCTCGACGCCGGTGATGCAACGCTGGTTTGTGGATCAAAGCCTGCCGGTGGTGATCGCTGGATCATGCGGGGAGGACATTGATCTGCCCTCTGTCGATCTCGATTACCGAGCGACTTGCCGACATGCGGCGGTGATGCTGCGGCAAAAAGGACACAAGCAGATCGCGTTGCTGCTTCCCGATGCGGCGCATGGCGGTGATGTGGAAAGCGAGATCGGTTACCGCGAGGCGCTGGGTAATGCGGATGCCAACATCATTCGGCATCACGAGCAGGCGGAGCAGGTGGTTGAGCAGTTGGAAATGGTGCTGAGGCACAAACCAACCGCCACGGCATTCTTGGTGGCACGGTCGATTCACACGCTTACTGTCATCACGCACTTGCTGCGGCGCGGGCATCAGTTGCCGCGTGATTTCGCGGTGGTGTCACGCGATGACGACGCTTTTCTCGATCATGTGGTGCCGCGAGTGACGCGCTACTCGGCGGACGCGGCGAAGTTTGCGAAGCGGCTGTCAAAGCTGGTGCTGGAGCTGGCGCAGACAGGCCGCACGAGCACGAAGCCGGTGCGGCTGATGCCGGATCTGCGACGTGGTGAGACGGCGTGAGGAAAGAGGCGCCTGCATCCTCCGCATTCTGGCGAATGCGCCTACATCGCGTTGCCCAGGCTTGTTCGCCAGCAGATGAAGAGCGCA
Organism: Verrucomicrobiales bacterium; assembly: GCA_003506995.1. Lineage (GTDB taxonomy): Bacteria > Verrucomicrobiota > Verrucomicrobiia > Verrucomicrobiales > Verrucomicrobiaceae > Prosthecobacter. Next base: position 22,034 of record DNXB01000151.1, on the reverse strand, counting down.
GGCTTTTCACCAAGCTGCTCGAAATTCAACCCGCGTCTGACTTGCGCAGCACGAGCAGCAGATCGGCATAGCTGTCGTCAAAGCGGCGCGGGTCGGTGATGTCGTAGGTGAAGTCGTGGCACTCGACGAACTCAAGCTCAGGAACTTTGCGCAGCAGCGTCTTCAACTGCGCGGCATTGTAGGTGCGAAACTGCCAGCGCGTCTCCTGCATGTGCGTGCGGCCCGCGTCGGTGATCTTCAACCGGGTGCGCAGGTCTTCGAGGCGCGTTTTGGGATCGGGGGGCCAGGTGTGGGTGTTGCAAACGACCTCGACAGGCCCACGCCGCGCCACCCAGCGTTCGTGCTCTTCTTTGCCCGCCTCGTAGTCGGTCAGATGCAGGCCCAGGAAGAACAATCCACCGGGCCGCAGCGTGGCGGCGACGCGGCGCAGGCATTCGGCGGCGTCTTTTTCGGTGTGGAGGTATTTGAAGGTGCTGACGAGGCAGTGAACGAGGTCAAACCCGCCCTTCACGCCCTTGGGCAGCGCGAAACTCTGCATCCAGTCCTCCCACAGCCGCGCTTTCAGCCCTGCGGCGGCGAGGCGCTCTTTGGCAAAGGCGATCATGTGCGCGTTGCCGTCGAAACCGTTCACATTCCAGCCGCGCAGGGCCATTTCCAGGGCCAGTCGTCCACTGCCACAGGCCGGTTCCAACAAACGGCGGCCCCGGGCTGGCCGCGCATGTTTGGCGAAGGCCGCCTCCAGAAAGTCCGCCTCCTGGCGGGTGCCGTCGTCAAAGACGATGTCATAATAGAGGGGCGTGTCGTACCAGTCGCGCTGTTCGGTGGGCATGCGGCGCATGATGGCGCATCTGCGGGGCAGCGCCAGAAAGGAACCTGATTCAGGTGTGGCGGAAATTCATCTCGAGTCTGGCACCCGATTTGCTGCTTGATTGTTTCAGTCTGGTGGAGATTGATTGCGCCCCCCTGCCTCGTAGGCCTCCCGATATGATTGTGTGGGATAATCCTTTCTGGTTTACCAGCTACATCCTTGTTTTCATCGCTCTGTCTGCCTTTGGCGCACACAGAATCAAAGTGCTGTATCAATTTTGGAAGCACCGGGCGAACCCGCCCGTGCCCGTTTCCGAGTTCAATGAGCTGCCGGTGATCACGGTGCAACTGCCCATCTTCAACGAGCTGCATGTGGTGGGGAACCTGCTGCGCACGGTCAGCGCGCTGGATTACCCGCGCGACCGGCTGCAAATCCAGGTGCTGGACGATTCCACCGACGAAACCGCCGCCCACGCGGAAAAACTCGCCGCCGAACTCAGGGCCCGGGGCTATGACGTGGACTATCGCCACCGCACGAACCGCCATGGCTTCAAAGCCGGGGCGTTGGACGAGGCGATGGCCGCGGCGAAGGGGGACTTCATCTGCATTTTCGACGCGGACTTCCAGCCGCAGCCGGATTACCTGAAAAAGGTGATCCATCACTTCACCGACCCGAAAGTGGGAATGGTGCAGGCCCGCTGGGGGCATCTGAACAAGGAATTCTCCCTGCTCACACGGCTTCAGGCCTTGTTTCTCGACGGTCATCTCGTGCTGGAGCAGACCGCCCGCAGCCGTCACGGCGAGTTTTTGAACTTCAATGGCACCGCCGGCATCTGGCGGCGCGAGGCGATCACCGCCAGCGGCGGCTGGCAGCATGACACGCTGACTGAGGATCTTGATTTGAGCTACCGCGCGCAGTTGAAGGGCTGGAAGTTCATCTATTTGAAGGATGTCGTCGTTCCCGCCGAGCTGCCGCCGGACATGGACGGCTTCAAAAGCCAGCAGCACCGCTGGACGAAGGGCTCCATCCAGGTCTGCAAAAAAATTCTGGGCGATGTGTGGCGCAGCGACATCCCGCTGCGGCTGAAGCTGGAGGCCACCGCGCACCTGACCTCGAATTTCGCCTACCTGCTCACGCTTTGCACACTGGTGCTCATGTACCCGGCGAACTTCGTGATGGGCAGCTCCTGGCACAAGGCGGTGTTCGTCGATGTGCCGGTGTTCTTTTTCGCCTCGATGAGCGTCGTGGCATTTTACATCACCGCCCAGGGCGCTCAGAGCCGCTTCGGCTGGCTGAGAGCGCTGCCCTACGTGCCGATGCTGCTCGCGCTCGGCATCGGCATGTCGATCAACAACGGCAAGGCGGTGCTGGAGGCGCTGCTGAACCAAAGCTCCGACTTCGTCCGCACGCCGAAATACGGCATCGAAACCAAGGCGCAGGCGGTGAAACAGCGCTCCAGCTACAAGGCGGGCAAATCCATCGCCCTGTGGATCGAGGTCACGCTCACCGGCTACTTCGGCTGGATGATCGCCCTCGCCGCGCAGCGCGGCCAGTGGGGTTCCATTCCCTTCCTGCTGCTGTTCTTCTGCGGCTTCGGCTATGTGGCCGCAGGCTCGCTCATGAAACGCTTCTCGATGTCCGCCCTCCAGGCCCCGCAGGCGGCCTGAGCCGAAGCCGGACGGTGGTTTGCAAGGCATCAGATCTCATCCAGGCAACGAACGCCTGTTTGGAGGATCATTCCCTGCGGCTCTCCGCTGACGACTTCCTTTCTTGCGGTTTCACCGCCTGCTGGTTATCCTATGCGCACGATGAAGCCGCCCGAAACAGTCACGGACACCGACGGCGAGGAGCTTTTCGCCCCGCCGCCGGACGTCTCCCATCTCATCACCGAGGACGACACTCCTGTGGACAATCTTTTCTCCGAAAAACAAATGCGGCTGCTTACCGAGTCACTGCATTCCTCATGGAATCCCGGCTTTCCCTTTGTCGTCATGGCGAATGTGGCGGTCTATGTGGCGCTGAACCGCCCGGCTATCGTCCCCGACGTGCTGCTTACCACGCAGGTGGAGCCGTTGCCGGAGATTTTGGAAAAAGACCACCGCAGCTATTTTAGCTGGCTCTATGAAGGCCGCCCGCCGGAAGTCGTGATCGAGATCGTCTCCAACAAGAAGGGCCGCGAACTAGACTCCAAAATGCGGAACTACGAACACATGGGCGTGCTTTGGTACGCGGTCTATGACCCGATGCTGCTGCTTTCTGAAGAGTCCTTGCAGCTCTTCACACTCATCTCTCCGCGCAAGTATCAAAAGACAGCGCCTGACACCTTCCTGGGGGACGTCGGCTTGGGCCTGACGGTCTGGGAAGGAGCCTTTGAAGGCACCCCCTGCCACTGGCTGCGCTGGCGCACGCCGGACGGAAAGCTCGTCCCCACGGGCAAAGAACGTGGTGACACCGAGGCCGCCCGCGCCGCTGCTGAAAGCCAGCGCGCCTCCACCGAGGCAGCCCGTGCCACCGCTGCCAGCGCCCGTGCCGCCAAACTCGCCACGAAGCTCCGCGAACTCGGCCTGGACCCTGACAGCATCTCGTGAGCACTTCGCGCCGCTGATTCCCGTCTCCGGAGAGGTGTGCTTTTTCGCGGCAGCTCCGCAGACGACCTGAGCGGCTCATCTTCGCTGCAACACGGTGCGTCGTGCCTGCGTAGCCTTGGGCCATGACTCGCCTCCTGCTCCTACCTGCCCTGAGCCTGGCACTGACCGCCCATGCGGCCGAACCGACCAAAGAAAAGCCTTTCACGCCCGGTGGCATCTACCGCCATGGGGACATGGAGCGCCCGCGCCCCACGGTGATCACGCCGCCTTCGGAAAACACGCCGCCGGGTGATGCCGTCGTGTTGTTCGATGGGAAAGACCTCTCCAAGTTCGAGCGGCAGCCGCGCAAAGATGACCCCGACACCTCGGACGTGCCGAAGTGGAAGATCGAGAACGGTTATGCCGAAATCGTGGGCAAATCCGGCAGCATCGACACGCGGGACAAGTTTGGCTCCTGCCAGATCCACATCGAGTGGGCCACGCCCGCCGAAGTCGTGGGCAAGAGCCAGGGCCGGGGCAACAGCGGCGTGCTCATCCACGGCTGGGGCGAGGTGCAGGTGCTTGATTCGTATGAAAACGACACTTATCCCGACGGCCAGGCCGCCGCGATCTACCACCACTACCCGCCGCTGGTGAACGTCTGCCGCAAACCGGGCGAGTGGCAGAGCTACGACATCATCTGCGAGTGCGCGAAGCTCGATGACAAGGGCGACGTGCTGCAGCCGGCCCGCATGACGGTGCTCCACAACGGCGTGCTCGTGCATCACGCCGTGCCGCTGGAGACGAAGGTGCAGGAGTTCGGCTTCGCGCTGCAAGACCACCATAATCCCACGCGCTACCGCAACATCTGGGTGCGCCCGCTGCACCGCTACGACGAGAACGCGAAGGCTCCTTGAAGAATGAGGGCGGGACCATCCTGGTCGCTCTTGCTTTGCGGGGATCAGAATGATCCCCCTCCTGGTCAGCCCAGCTTTGCTCCGAGGCGCTTCAGCATCGCTTCCAGCATGCGGCCGTATTTGATGTAGCTGTCGTACTGCTCCTTCGCTTTCTGTTCGGGAGAGAGGTCGTCAGCGGCACCCGCACCGTGGAAGACGACGGCGACGTGCGGCTCGATGCTGATGTAGCCTTCGTAGCCGGTCTCGACGAGATCCTTCATGATGCGCTCGGTCTGGCCCTCACCCTCGCCAGGGAAGGTATAGACGGCGTCGTTCTTCGTCTTGTCCCAGATGCCGTCTTTAACGTGAACGTGGGCCATGAAGGGCTTGATGGTCTGGTACATCTCCCAGGCGTCCTGCTTGTGACCGGGCTTGTCGCGGTCGTCGATGAAGACGGGATTGCCGGTGTCAAATACCCACTTCATGCCGGGCACGGCCTCGGCCATGCGCTTCACATACGAAGGACTCATGCCGCCCCAGTTCATGCAGTTCTCGTGAACGACGGTCAGACCCGCGTCGGCGAAGCGTTTGTTGATCTCAATCATGCGCTTGATGCGCTCGGGAGCGAACTGCTCCTCCAGATCCTTGCCGCCCTCGTCCTTGCAGACGGCGTAGCTCATCACGCGGATGAGTTTCGCGCCAAGACGCTGCATGCGCGGGATGGCGCGGCTGATCTCGGCCTCGGTGACGCTGAAGTCGTCGGTGATTTTTTTGGCCCAGTTGCCGATGAGCGAGCCGAAGCCGCTGATCTTCATGTTTTTTTCAGCCAGACGCGCCACGACCATTTCAAACACCGCGTCGGGGATCTCGTGCAGGTTGCCCTTCACGCCGTCGATTTCGACGCCGCGTGACTCGATGCTGTCCCAGCCGAGTTCCTGGTGGGCCTGAATTTGCACATCCAAGGATGCGCCTGCTTCGTCTGCGATGCCGGTGAGTTTGATCATGGTCGGGGATGGGTGGAGTGGTGGATTAGTGGATGGTTGGAGAGGTGTTGCAAGGTTCGGCTTTGACAAAACACACCGATGCGGCGGACGGTACCGGATGTCTGAAGCGAAATCCGCCACCCGAAGCCTCGAATTCCTGCTGCTGGGCGGCACGCTGTTGTTTTACATCGCCGTCACGCTGCTGGCGAACCGCCCGGACTTGATCTGGGACGAGGGGCGCTACCTGTGGTTCGCGAAGAACCTCACGCAAGGTTTCTACGTCACGCCGGAGAAACCAGATCTGATCAACGGGCCGGGCTACCCGCTTGTTCTCGCTGGTTTGCTGCTGGTGAAGATGCCGCTGCTCGGTCTGCGCCTGTTCAACGCGGTTTTCATGGCGCTGGCGGCTTGGTTCAGCTTCCGCGCGGTGCTGCCGTATGCCGGAAAACGCTGGGCGCTGGGCGTGGCGCTCGTGTCTGCGCTGCATCCGAGCCTGGTGCGCACCGCGCCGTATTTGATGTCAGAGGCGCTCTCCATCGGCTGCATCGCCGGTTTCGCGTGGGCCTTCACAGCGGCGCTGCGAGCCGAAAAAGCGCGCTGGAGCCTCGTTCTGGCCGCTGCCTTCGCCCTGGGGTGGCTGACGTTGTCCCGCGTGTTCTTTGGCAATGTGATCATGGCCTCCATCGGCTTTCTCGTGCTGCTGCTGCCGTTTTGGAAAAGCCAGCGCGGGGTATTGATGCGGGCGCTTGCTGTTTTGGCCCTGGCCTTCGTGATGTGTGTGCCATGGCTGGCCTACACGAAGGCGAAGACTGGTGACACGCTTTGCTGGTCCACGAACGGCGGCGAGCTGCTCTACTGGGCCACCAGCACGCACGAGGGCGAAAACGGCCACTGGTTTTCCGAAGAGGACGCGCAAAACAAGCCCGAAATCGTCGCCAACGGCCACCGCGACTTCTACCAGGCGAACTATTACCTTCCGGTGAAGGAGCGCGAGGCCGCGCTGAAGAAGAAGGCGCTCGAAAACATCCGCGCCAATCCCAAAGGTGTGCTCAAGAACTGGCTCAGCAACTGGGGCCGCCTCATTTTCGGCGTTCCGCGCTCTTACCAGGCCGAGGAGCTGATCACGCTGGTGCTCGTGGCGGTGAACGGTCCGCTGGTGCTGGCTGTTTTGATCGCGTTGTGGGTCGGCTGGAGGTATCGGGGCACGCTTCCCGCTGAAATCCTGATTCTGGCCCTCATGACCTTCATCTACCTCGGCGGCACCAGCCTGCTGCCAGGTTTGCCGCGTTACACGATCATCGTCTGGCCGTGGATCGGTCTGGGCCTGGCGACGATCTTGTCACGTCATTTGAAAGTCAGCCTAAGTCCACCCCCCTTGTCCTCTAAATTTAGATTCATTTAACCATACTTGAAATAATTACCATAATTCAGCCTTGCCGGGCTTATCGCTGTCTATTATCCTTTGCCCTTAATATGAAATTGGTCTCTTCATCAGACTCCCGGCCCTCTAAAGTGCTCGTGTGCCTCGGCACACGGCCTGAGCTCATCAAATTCGCGCCAATGATCAAGGCGCTGAAAAACCGGGGGGTGGCTCTCGTCATCGTGAACACCGGCCAGCACTCCGATCTGCTGGAGCCGCTGTTTGAGCTGTTCGAAATACGGGCCTGCTACAATCTGGAGGCCATGAAGGCCGGGCAGAGCCTCAACGCCCTCGGCAGCCGTCTGCTGGAGCGGCTGGACCCCGTTTTGGAGAAGGAAAAGCCCGATCTGCTGATCGTTCAGGGCGACACATCCACCGCGGTGATGGGCGCCGTGGCCGCCTTCAACCGCCGCATTCCGGTGGGTCATCTGGAGGCGGGTCTGCGTTCGGGAAATCCTCACAGCCCCTTCCCGGAGGAGATGAACCGCCGCATCGTCGGCCAGATCGCCGCCTATCACTTTGCCGCCACTGAGCGCAACCGCCGCACCCTGCTCGACGAGGGGGTTCCTGCCGAAACGATTCACCTCGTGGGCAACACCGTAGTCGATGCGCTGCGCCACACGCTGCTGACCAAACGTCCCGGCAAGAACGTTGAGCTCATGCAGCAGTGGACGGGCGGCAAACGCCTCGTGCTGGTGACCACCCACCGACGCGAGAACTTTGGCGAGACGATGAGCCTGCATCTGCGGGCGTTGCGTGATTTCATCGAGCGAGAAAAAGACCTCTGCATGATTTTCCCGGTGCATCCCAATCCCAATGTCCGCGTCACCGTCGCCACCGAGCTGGGGCGGCATCCGCGCATCCGCCTGACGGAACCGATGGGCTACTGTGACTTCGTGCATCTGCTCTCGCAGACTTGGCTCATTGTCTCCGACTCCGGCGGCATCCAGGAAGAGGCCACCGCGCTCGGCAAGCCGATGATCGTGCTGCGTGAGAACACCGAGCGCCCCGAGGCCGTGGAGTGTGGCGTGGCGCGTCTTGTCGGCGAGTCCCCCTCGCTCCTGCGCGAAATGCTCAGCGCCGCCCTGATCGACGAAGTCTGGCACGCCAACGCCAACAACTCCCGCGATGTCTTTGGCGACGGCCAGACCGCCGAGCGCGTGTGCGACATCCTGTTCGGGGCATCACCCCAGCATGTCTCAATGGCGCCCATGCGCTCCGCCGCCTGATTTTCTGCCCCTTTTCGTGCCATGAAGCCTGCCGCCAGCATCTCGCTCGACCTCGACAACCTCTGGAGCTATCTGAAAACTCAGGGAGCCCCGGGCTGGGAGAGTTTTCCGGGCTATTTGGACATGGTCGTGCCGCGCATTCTTGATTTGCTTGAGCGCTGCGGGCAGCGCATCACCTTTTTCATCGTCGGCCAGGACGCCACGATCGAGTCCAACCGCGCCGTGTTGAAACAAATCGCCGATGCCGGGCATGAGATCGCGAATCACTCGTTCATGCACGAGCCCTGGCTGCATCTTTACAGCCGGGAGCAGCTTCACGAGGAGATCGGCGGAGCGGAAAAAGCCATCGCCGCCGTCACCGGCCGGCAGACGCGCGGTTTTCGCGGCCCCGGCTTCAGCACCTCGCCGCTGGTGCGCGAGGTGCTCGCCGAACGTGGCTACGCCTACGACGCCTCTCTTTTTCCCAGCGCTCTCGGCCCGGTGGCGCGACTGTTGTTTTTCCTGAACTCCAAGCTCAGCGCCGAGGAGAAAGCACAACGCAAAGGTCTCTACGGCAAGTTCAGCGACGCCTTCGGCACGCTGCGGCCTTTTGCCTGGGACAACGGCCTCATCGAGCTGCCGGTGACGACCATGCCGCTGCTGCGGCTTCCGGTTCACACGACTTACCTGATGTTTCTGGCGCAGAAGTCGGAGCTTCTGGCCAGGCTCTACTGGAACACGGCCGTTTTGCTCTGCCGCCTGCGTGGTGTCGCGCCCTCGCTGCTGCTGCATCCCACGGATTTCCTCGATGTGCACGACGTGCCGCAGATGAGCTTCTTCCCCGGCATGAAACTGCCTGCGGCCAGGAAAATTGCCATCGTCGAGCATGCCATCCGCGCTCTGCAGCAGCACTGGCAGGCCGGCACGATGAGCCAGCATGCCGAATCAGCTCACGCCGCCACTCCCAAGCTCACGCATCTAAGCACCCAGCAAGCCTGACCCAAAAACCAGAAAAAGAACGCCATGAAAACACCGACTCAAGTCAACGAGATCGCCATTGTGCTGCCGGCCTACAACGAGGAGAAAGACCTGCCGGTCCTGCTCGAAAACATCCGCTCGAAGATGGCGGACATGCCGTTCAGATACACCGTCGTCGTCGTCGATGACGGCTCCAAGGACCGCACGGCGGAAATCGCCCGGGAGGCCGCCAAGGTGATGCCGCTCAAGCTCGTGCAGCATGAGGTGAACCAAGGGCTCGGTGAAGGCATCCAGACCGGTCTCCGCGAAGGCTGGCTCATCGGCGATGTCGTCGTCGTCATGGACTCCGACAACACCCACAACCCGGTGTACATCCAGGACATGGTGAAAATCATCCGTGAAGGCGATGCCGATGTGGTCATCGCCTCGCGTTTTCAGCCCGGCAGCGTGGTACAGGGTGTGCCTTTCATCCGCGTGATCCTGAGCTGGGGCTGCTTTCTCATGATGAAAGTGCTGCTGCCCTACCGCAACGTGCGCGACTACTCCACCGGCTTCCGCGCCTATCGCAGCCTCACGCTCGGCCGCCTGATCAAAAACGCCGGGCCACGGTTCCTGGAGGAGAGCAGCTTTGCCTGCATGCTCGAGCTGCTGCTGCGCCTGCGCTGGCTGGGTGCCCGTGCGGCGGAAATCCCCTACACGCTGCGTTATGATCTGAAGGTCGGTGTGAGCAAGATGCGCATCTTCCGCACCATGCGCCGCTATTTCACCGTGGTCGGCCGTTACTGGGCCAAGGACGTGCTGCCGCAGGCTGAGGAGCCGACTCTTCACGAGCTGCGTGCCCAACTGCGTGCATAAACCGCCAACTGAGAACTGAGAACCGCGAACTCAACGCATGCGTCCAGTGACTCACTCCATCGCGGTGCTCGGCGGTGGCATCTCCGGCCTCGCCTGCGCCCTGCGCCTCGCCCAGGCGGGCAAGCGCGTGACACTGATCGAAGGCTCCGGCCAGCTCGGAGGTCTCGGCGCCTTCTTCAAGCATGACGGCCGCTCCTTTGAAAAATTCTACCACTGCATGCTGCCCAGCGACGGGCCGCTGCTGCGCGTGCTGGAGTCGCTCGGCATCCGCGATGACGTTTACTGGAAGCCCACCACCTTCGCCTACGCGCATCAGGGCCGGTTTTTCCCGCTCAACACCGCGCCCGACCTGCTGAAGTTCGCCCCGCTGCGCTTCATCGACCGCATCCGCGTCGGCATCACCGGTTTGTATGGCCGTCTCGTCTCCGACAAAGGACTCGACAACATCACCACGGTGAAATGGCTCACCCGGCTCAGCGGCGCCCGCGCCTTCACGAAATTCTGGCAGCCGATGCTTGAGGCCAAATTCGGCGACCGCTACCACGACGTCCCCGCGCTCTGGTTCTGGACCCGCTTCAACCGCGAGAAGGGAGAATCCAAAGGCGAGTGCAAAGGCTACATCAAAGGTGGCTACAAGCACATCACCGACACCTGCGCCCGTGTGCTGCGCTCGCTCGGCGCCGAGATCCGGCTCAGCACGGCCGTGCAGGGCATCGATCTCGATGCCGAGGGCCGCGTCACCGTCACCACCGCCGCAGGCAGCGAAAAATTTGACCAGATCGTCATCACGCTGCCCACGCCGCAGGTGGAAAAGCTTCTCGGTCCCGGCATGCGCGCACAAATGCCCGTGCTCGACACCACCACCGATTACCAGGGCGTCATCAACTGCCTCCTGTTTCTCAAAAAGCCCCTCACCACGCATTACTGGGTCGCCACGCCGGAGGGCGGGCATCCCTTCGACGGCGTCGTCGAAACCTCCACGCTCACGGACACCAGTGACCGTGGCGAGCGTCACGTCGTTTATCTCACCAAGTACCTGCATCGCGAAGACCCACGCTTCACGCAGGCGGATGACAGCATTCGTGCCGCGTGGATTCCCGCGCTGAAAAAACTTTTTCCGCAGCTTCAGGACGCGGACATCGAGGCCTCCTTCATCTTCCGCGCTCCGTTCGTCGAGCCCATCTACAAACTAGGCCAGATGCAGCTCCGCCCGCCGGAGGAACTGGTGCCAAACAAGGTCTATCTCTCCAACACCGCGCAGGTCTATCCTGTCGTCACCTCTTGGAACGGCAGCGTCATTCAAGCCGAGCACACCTTGGACGTGATGGGCGTCTCGTCGGTCCCGCCCATCGGCTCCAGCACCGCCGCGTTAAAACCTGCCAAACTGCCCGCCAGCGCACCGCCGCCGCGTTCAGTCGTGGTGAAGGTTTGAGACTTCAAGCCAGCAAGGCCGCCGCATTGCCCGATTGAATCGCCTGCGCCGGTGCAGCCATGATCGCGGACTCCTGCATCTTCAGGCGGGCCGACTCCCAGTAAAACACCGGGGCAAACGATCCAAACACCACGCGCTCCAGCGGCCAGGTCTTGAGCAGATTTTCCACCCCGCCCACGCTCTCGATCATGGCAAAATCGAGCCACACGTTTGGGCAGTCCTGCAAATGCCGCAGCACCATCACCGCGTTCGCGTTGAGCAGCATCACTCGCGCCTCTTGCATCTCACGCATGATCGCCGCCAGCGGCTTGAGATCGACCGGAGCCGTGCGCACCTGCGGATGCTGCGTCCGCTCATCCTCCATCTGCGCCACGAGCTGCACCAGCAGCCGATGCTTGGATGCCAGCGACAGCAATTCACGAAACGCAGGCGTTTCGAGTGTGTAACCATGATAGTTCGGGTGCAGGCGGATCACCCGCATGCCGTGCTCTTCCGCACAGCGTTTCACATCATCCTGCCACGCGGGCAAAGCGGGATTGATCGTGCCGCAGGGGCGAAACAGGGAGTTTTGACACGCGGCGGCAAGCTCACGATTCACCACCGCCACATCACGCCGCAGCAGTCCTTCAAACGCGCCCGCCCATGCCTCGGTGACGCCGCGTTGTTGCAATCCCAGGGCAAACTGCGCCGCATTTTCAGCTCCGAGCCGCCGAAAGGGGTTCGCGCCGAGATACACATGGCAGTCGATGAGCCTGGCGTCATCCGCCGCTGTCAAAACGGTGGCCGCCAGCGCCGCGCTCGAGCCTGCCAGAAAGTTTCTGCGATTCATGCGGCCAGTTTGAACAACCTGGGACGAGTTGGAAAGCATTTCCTCGCGCCTTGCACTGTCCGTGGGCACGCGTAGCCTTGCCGCCGAAGATGAACTGGTACTTCAACAACGCCGGAGCCGCCGAAGGGCCGATGGATGAAGCCGCGATGAGCCAACTGGCCCGCGAGAAGAAGCTTGCCTCCGATTCGCTCGTCTGGCACGCCGGACTCGACGCCTGGCAGACAGTCGCGGCGCTCTCGCCTTCATGGTGGGCCGCCTCCCTGCCCACGCCCGCTGGAAGACCCGCCCCCGTGGAGGAAAGGAAACCTGCGAAAGCCAAACTCGCGGGCGATGGCCGCCGACTGTCCAGCCCGAACGCGCCAACCACGGAAAGCGACGAGAAAAAAGAAGGCGGCGGCCTGCTCAAGCGCCTGTTCGGCTTCGGTAAAAAGAAGTAGGCAGGGTGTGGCGACAGCCCGCCCGGCTCACGCGCCTGTGTCAACAACCGCCGTTTTCAAACCGCCGGGCGGCATCGCGAGCAGCTATCTGGTCAAATCGAACATCTTGAGCAGGCACACACCCGGCCTCACGCCTGGATGCCCTTGGCCTTCAAAATCGGCAGCATCAGATTTCGCAGATTGTCGCAGAAGATCTTCTGTTTGTCGGCGTCGCTGATCTGTGCGCCGTGAACCTTCGCAAGCTGGCTGGCAAAGCTGCGCCCGCCGCAGTCGCTGCCGTAAATGACGCGTGAAGCCCCCAGCTCACGCACCGCCATCTCGGTGATGCCAGCGGTCGGGTCCGAGCCTGCCAGATCGGCATACAGGTTGGTTTGCGCACGAATGGCCCGGATGCCCAGCTCCCAGGTGCCGCCGGTGTGGCCGCAGATGATCGGCACATCAGGAAAACGCCGCGCCAGCGTCACCAGGTCGTCTGGTGTCGATTCACCCGGATAGTTCCCGTTCGTCTTGAACCAGGTGTGCTGAAAAATGACCGCCTTCAGTTCCGCCGCCCGCCGGATGATCGCATCAATCGCCTCCACGCTGCATTTTTCCGCCACCCACAGCTTCACGCCCACCATCGGCCCGTTGGCGACGCAGCGCTCCAGCTCGGCAAGGCTTTCCTCAGGATGTTTGGCGCTCACATAGACAAACCCAAACGCGCGTTCGGGAAATTTGGCAATCGCGCGCAGCACCTCGCTGTTTTGCTGCACCAGATCGGCCGGGGAGGGGTCTTGCGACCACTTCATCCCCATGTACACACACAGCCGCTCGATGCCCATGCGATCCGCATAAACGAGCAGCGCCTTGAGGCGTTCCTCCGGCGTGAGCCCGGGAACGCCGGAGAGATGACAGTGCAGATCCCAGATGCGCATGAGTGTAGATTCGATTGGCAATCGAATTATGGGCGGCACGGCTCCGATTGCCAATCGAAGATACAACGCGACCCCAATGGTTTCTTTTCGGGCGGATGTGGCCGCGCCTCACCCTGTGACAAAGCCCGCCGATGTCATGCCATCGTCCCAAAGTGTCTCTCCTGCCCGCAGTGAGACTCTTTTTCGCTGAAGATCCCTCCCTTGATTCGATGCCTCGTCACAAGTAGCATCAGTCACAAGTAGCATCAGTCACAAGTAGCATCAGTCACAAGCAGTTGACCCGCTTTTTTTGGTCTCCTGTCAAGGATCGACTCCCGACCATTTCCTGCGACTTGAATCCAGCACAACAAACACTTTATGAGCAGAAATCCTTTTCTCAGACCTGTCATTCTCGCCCTGTTTTTTTTAAGCGCCGTGGCTGGCTTTGCTTTCGAGGCGGTCGGAGTCAATTTTGTGACAATCATGGTGATGGATTCCAATCTCGTTCCCATCAAAGGTGTCAAAGTGAGTATACCACCCCGCAAAGGCGAGGAGGAGTACTTCACCAAACTTGGCATTGCCTCCACGGCTGGAAGTTGGACGGCCATTCAAAAAGTCGGATTCATTACCAATGAATTTGGTATTGCAACCCCGGCCTACATTACCATGACAAGCAGATACGATACCGACTTGTATGGGACGATTGTAACATTGCCTGATCAAATAGTGATTTCGGCCAAGGGCTTCGTCACAAAAAAAGTCACGTTCAAATACAAAAGGTTTTTCCGGGCACATGATCATTTGCCGCTTTTCCATGTGGTGTTGGAAACTGTCAAGGAAGGTGATCCTATGCGAGAAGTTGAAAGCGTCATCTCGGTGAAGCAACCACCCCGTCCACCCACTCCGAAAGACGACCAGAAAGAATCAAGCGAACCCATTTCCCCGCTGCTTCCCGCAAAAAAATAGGCACCCATCCGCCAAACCATTGGCCCCATCCACAAGAAGGGGCAGGCGAAGATCGTTGACTGAACTCGCTTCAAAGACACGCCCCCGACGGGCTCATCAATCTTTTCTTTGCGGCGCTGCGGGTGCGCTTCATTTTGAAGGATGCCCTCCACCAAGCCCACCGATGTTCGTGTCACCGCCGCCGAAGTGTTTTTCATTCCCGTCACGATGCGGGTGCCGCTCAAGTTCGGCCCGGAAACTGTGACCAATGTCGTCTGTCTGCGGGTGCGCGTGACGGTGACCGATGGCAGCGGAAAAACCGCCCAGGGCTGGGGTGAGACGCCGCTCAGCGTGTCTTGGGTCTGGCCCAGCACGCTCAGCGTGGCGGTGCGCGCCCAGCGCATGCAGGATTTCTCCACGCTGCTGGCGCAACGACTCGTGGAGAGTGGTCTGACCGGCCATCCGATGGAGATCGGCCACGATTTCATGCACGGCACGCTCGCGGCCACCTTGAAGGAAGCAAATGAATCAGCCGGGGGCGATGAAATGCCCTACCTCGGCTCCCTGGTGGCCTTCAGCGCCTTCGACATCGCCGTTCACGACGCCTATGGCGTGCTGCATGAGCGCGACATCTACTCAACCTACAACGCGGAGTTCATGAGCCGTGACCTGTCCGCCTTCATCACACCGGAGGACGGCAGCGGCATCGACTTCAAAGGACGCTATCCGCAGGACTACCTGGTGATGAACGCGCCGAAACAACTGCCGGTGTGGCATCTCGTCGGCGGTGTGGACGCGCTCGAAGCCGCCGATTTGAACGGCACCGAGCCGCAGGACGCGCATCCGCTGCTGCTGGCCGACTGGATCAAGCGCGACGGCCTGAAGTGCCTCAAGGTGAAGCTGCGCGGCACGGACGCCGCGTGGGATTTCGAGCGCATGCAGCGCGTGGGCCGCATCGGTCTCGCGGGTGGAGTGACGTGGTTCAGCGCGGACTTCAACTGCACCGTGAAGGAGACGGGCTATGTGAATGCCATTCTCGATCGACTGCTGGCCGAGGAACCGGAAATTTTCGCCCGCACGCTCTACGTCGAGCAGCCTTTCCCGTATGATCTGGAGGCGCATCAGATCGACGTGCGCAGTGTTTCCGCCCGCAAGCCGCTGTTCCTCGATGAAAGCGCCCACGACTGGGAGTTTGTCCGCCTCGGCCGTCGTCTCGGCTGGTCGGGCGTGGCCTTGAAGACCTGCAAAACGCAAACGGGCGCGCTGCTAAGCCTGTGCTGGGCCAAGGCGCACGGCATGCCGCTCATGGTGCAGGATTTGACGAATCCCATGCTCGCCATGATCCCGCACGTCCGCCTCGCCGCGCACGCGGGCACGATCCAGGGCGTGGAGTGCAATGCGATGCAGTTTTATCCCGATGCCTCGCTGCCGGAGCAGGAAATTCATCCCGGCCTGTTCCAACGTCGCGGCGGCATCGTGGACCTCAGCACACTGAGCGGTCCTGGGTTCGGCTATCGCGTGGACGAGGTGAAGCGGGTGCTGCCAACGACATGAATGCTTGAAACATCAGCGCCGAAACGCTAATCTCGTGTCCATTCAAACAGTCATGCCTCCCATTGTTCTACAGAACCTTCCCGGCCATGCCGAAACCCTCACCAGCCCGCCGACGGTTGGAGACAGGCTGCTTTCCGCCGAAGAATTTGAGGCTCTGCCGGAGTCGGGCGGGTCGTGTGAACTCATCAACGGGGTCGTTCATCCGCTTATGTCCAACACGTTCCTTCACTCCCGCATCGCGTTCAGAATCGGTTATCTGATCGAGGCGCATGTGCTCGCAGCAAAGCTGCCGGTTTTGGTGGCATGCGGCGAGGTGGGCGTGATCACGCAGGTGGGGCCGCCAGCTTCGTCACGCGCTGCTGATCTGGCGGTCATTTCCAAGGAGCGCCTGCCTGAGCTGCCCAAGACCGGCTTTCTGCGCGTCATGCCCGAGCTGCTGGTGGAGATCATCTCCGGCGCGAACACCTGGACGGACACGTTTGAGAAAATCTACGAGTACTTCGAGGGCGGGGCCAAACTCGTGTGGATCGTTGATCCGGCAATGCAGGAGGTGCGCGTGTTCAAGTCGGCCAAGGAGAACGACCTGCTGCGCATCAGCGACACCCTTTCCGGTGGCGATGTGCTGCCCGGTTTCAGCGTGCCGGTGACGGAGATTTTCGCAGCGTAAATCAATCGGCGGGCCGGGCCGCGCGTTTGCGCTCGGCCAGCACGGCGGTGTGATAAAGAAGCTGCCGATAACTGTCGAGCCAGTTCGTGGTGCCCGCAGGATTCATCGCCTTGGCCTGGCTGGCCCAGAGATAGGCAAACTCGGCTTCTTCATACTTTCCTATCCGGTGGTAGTGAATGCCCAGCGCCATGCGCGGCTCCTCATACAACGGCGCCAGCACGAGGGCGCGCTGGATGGCCGCCAGCGCCTCGTCATGCTTGCCAGCGGCATCCAGCGCGTCCGCCAGCGCCAGTTGATAGAGATGGCTGTGGGGGTTCAGCATGTTGGCCCGCGACAGCTCCCTCACCATCTTGTCAATGAGACGACGGCGCTCTTCATCAGGCATGTCCGGTTTGTAGGAGTCCATCAAGGCCAGGCCGTGCTGGTAGGCCAGAACCGCGTTGCGTGGGTCGGTCTCTGCCGCGCGCGCGAAATTTCGCAGCGCCAGCACCGTCTCTCCGCGCTTGTTCTGCACCTGGGCGATGGCGGAATGCGCGTCAGCCACGCCGAAAACGGCCGCGCCGCCGATCATCGCCGCCGAGGCCGCCAGCATCACGATTTTCATCAGAAACCGCAGCCCCCAGATGCGGCGTGATTTGAACACCTCGCTCTCGTTGCCCGGATTCGCCAGCAGGCCGAGGACGATCGTCCCCAGCAGGGCGATGACCGGCACATGACCGTGAAACTCAAACACGGCATGGACCAGCGTGGCAACGAGCGCGGCGATGCCGCCGAGCGTCAGCGCCAGCGTGTTGCTGCCGAGCTGTCCGGTGGAGGGAAACTTCTCGGCGGCAAACCAGCGCAGAAACCGGATGCCATTCATCAGATGGGCCAGCACCACCAGCAGCAGCAGCGCCAGCCCGGCCCAGCCATAGTCCGCCAGCGTCTGCAGGTATTCATTGTGCGCGAACAGCGAGTCCCCCGTCTGCGCCGAAGCCTCCGGGTCACGGTGCGTGATCCCGCCCGCATAGAACATGCGCGAGCCCGCGCCGATCCACGGCGACTCCGCATGCTGCGCCAGCGCCGCGCGCCAGATGTGAACACGCATGTCATCCCCCAGCGGCGTGACAAGCTGGCGCGTGAGCATGGTATCCTCGTTCACCTTGAAAAAAGCGCCGCCTGCCGCGACCGAGACCAGAACCAGCGCGATCACCAGCCACTTGAACAGCGGGCGCTGCGTGCTCCACAGGGTCCGCAGCGTCAGCAGCACAAACACCACGCCGCCGGCGGCCAGCCCCAGCATCGCCGCGCGGCTGACCGTCAGCGCCACGCCCGCCAGCATTGCCAGGATGCCAAACCCCAGCAGCAGCCGGGAAACGATGTGAATCCGCGCAAACAGCATCACCCCCGCCGCGAGGAACACCGCGAAGGAGAGGAATGCCGCGAGGTGGTTTGGATTGTTGAAGAAGCCGCCGATGCGTCCTGGCGGAAACGTGCGGAAGAAGCCCGGCACGAGATGGAAGTCCCAGCGGCCTTTGAAATTCAGCCACCCGGCGGCCAGATTCCCCGCCACCAGCACCAGCAGCACGCACACGATTCCCAGCCGCCACTTCGGATGGCTCGCCGCCGTCACCGTCATCAGATAGGCCACAAAACAGGCCAGCAGCATGACCGCGTCCTCACGCGCAAACACCTCCACCGGCGATGCCCAGGCCCGCCAGCCGATGTAAGCCGTCAGGGCCAGCACAGTGAACAAGCACCAGTCATTCGGCTGAAAGCTCACCCGCAGTTTCCACCGCAGCGCCGCCAGCAATCCCGCCAGGCCGATCAACGCGCATCCCGGCCAGAAAAACAGCAGCCGCGTCTCGGTGCCGAGCAAACCGGTCACGAACAGGCCGAGGAGGAAAAGAATAAGGGCAAGTTTCTGCATCAAGCCGAAAGCTCACCGCTGACGCGTGAAAGCGCAAGCCTGGAGCGCTCCATCCGATCAAAGCTGCAGCGGCTGATCCTCGCCGATGACCTTCACTTCCATCTCCAAGGTCACGCCGCGTTCTTGGAGTGCCTTTTCTTTGATCTGGGCGACCAAATCGAGCACCTCACGCGCTGTCGCCCCTCCTTGGTTGACGATGAAATTGCCGTGGACGTCCGAAACGACGGCTTTGCCGACACTGCGGCCTTTAAGGCTCAAATCGTCGATCAGTTTGCCAGCCCCGCAGACCTCCGGGTTCTTGAAGGTGCATCCTGCGCTGGCGCCGACTGGCTGGCTGGCGCGGCGTTTGTGATGGGAGGCGGCGAGTTTGGCATCGATCTCGGTTTGCGGGGCAGGGGAGCCCTTCAAAACGGCGGAAACGACGTAGCGCTCCTCGAACTCGGGCACGCTGCGGTAGTGATGCGTGATTTCGGCGAGCGGCTTCTCTTTGATGCCGCCATCCGTGTCGATGAAACGAACGCTGACGATTTGATCGAAGGTTTCGGCGCCCATGGCGCCGGCGTTCATGCGTATGGCGCCGCCGAGATTGCCGGGGATGCCTTCCATCCACTCGAAACCGCCGATGCCGGCCTTGCGTGCCGTGCTGGCGATCTTTTTGAGGCGCGCGCCAGCTCCGGCGGTGATTTCGTTCCCGTTCACGACAACGTTTTCGAAGTCGCCCTTCGGATGAATGACCGCTCCGCGAATGCCGCCGTCTTTGACGAGCAGGTTCGAGCCACGCCCGATCACGCGGATCGGAATCGACGCAGAACGCAGGTAGCGCACGACCTCGGCAAACGACGCTTCATTGCGCGGCTCAATCCAATACTGCGCGGGGCCGCCGATGAGCCAGGTCGTGTGGCGGCTCATCGGCTCGTAAAGCCGCGCCACGCCGCCGCCGTTGTCCTCAAGGATGCCGCAGAGTTTTTCGAGCACGGGCAGGTCGCGTGCGATGCAGCGGCCGACTTCATGCACGTTGCCAGCGCCGAGGGTGATGAGCAGATCGCCGGGGCGCAGCGCGTTGCCGACTTTGTCACGCGCGATGAGCATCGTGGGCGTGCTGGCAGTCTTGGTGTGGTCGTTTTGCAGGCGCACCTCCTCAAGGATCGTCTCGCCGCTGACGCCGGGAAGCGGCTTTTCGCTCGCGGGATAGACATCGGTGACAAACAACTCGTCCACGGCAGCAAAGCTCGCGCCGAACTCCTTCTTCAAGAGCTGCGTGCGGCTGTAACGATGCGGCTGAAACAGGCAGACAATGCGCTCGGCATTCAACCCCTTCGCGGTGGCCAGTGTGGCGGCAATTTCGCTCGGATGATGGCCGTAGTCATCGACGACCGTGAAATGCTCGCCGCTGTGGCGGATCTCAAAACGGCGTTTCGCGCCACGGAAGGTGCGCAACGCATGCTGGATGGCCTCAAACGTCACGCCGCAGCGTGTGGCGAGCGCGATGGCGGCGAGCGCGTTGGAAACGTTATGCCGGCCCGGAATGCCGAGCGTGGCGTTGCCGAGCAGCATGCCTCTTTGGTACACGTCAAACACGGAGTGATCCGGCTTCATCGCGAGGATGTTCGCCGAGAAATCATGATCGCGGTCCCAGCCGTAGCTGACGCCTTGCGAACCGGCGCAAACCTCGCTGGCAACGGGATCTTCGGCGCAAAACACCCAGTGTCCCCGTGTCTGGCTGAGCACCTGGCGGAACACGGCCTTGATCGCCTCGATGCCGTCGTAGAAATCGAGATGCTCAGGCTCGATGTTCAGCACGATGGCATGCTCGGGATGGAAATGGACCAGTGTGCCGTCGCTTTCATCGCCCTCGGCCACGAAAAGCTCACCTTCGGCATCCCAGTGAGCGTTTGAGCCGAGAATCGGAATCTCCGCGCCGACGTAGTGGCTCGGTTTGAGGCCGCCTTGGCGCAACACATGCGCGGTGAGCGCGGAGGTGGTCGTTTTGCCATGCGTGCCGCAGACGACGACGCCTTTCTTGTTCGCCATCACGGCGGCGAGCGCCTCGGCGCGTCGAATGAGCGGGATTCCCTGCTTGTAGGCCGCCTCATAGGCCACGTTGCCAGGTTTGATGGCGCTGGAGTAGATGACCATGTCGCAGTCCTCGACTTCCTTGTCGCAATGCTGCGGGAAGAACTGCAATCCGAGCTTTTGCAGCCGCTCCGTCTCAAGCGTCGTCGCCTTGTCCGAGCCGCTGACCTTGTGCCCGAGGCCCAGCAGCAGCAGCGCCAGCCCGCTCATGCCTGAGCCTGCGACACCGATGAGGTCGATGCGCATGGGGTGACGGCTTTCTTTGAGGAGGCTGAGGACGGCGTGGGTCATGATAAGTGGAGTGAGAAAGATTCAGAGGAGTTCGCCGCTCTCCAGAAGGAAATGCCTGAGTTCAATCCGTTCGACATCATTCATTTGGAGCAGCCAGACAGTCGTACGACCGACATCCGTGCAACCGATGATCAAGGCACCATCACGTCGGAAATGGGAATGCCACGCATCACGTCGAGGGTGAAAGAGCCTGGTCACCTGGCCGGTGTCCGGGTCCAAGCCTGTCAGGTTGGAGCCTTTGTGGCTGTTGCACAGCAAACAGGCCAAGGCCAGATTTTCCGGCTCATCACCGCCTTGGTGCTGTTTGGCGATGATGTGCTCAAGCTGGAGCGGAATAAATGGCTCGTGTTCCTGCCTGAGCAGGCAGTATTCGCAGCGTCCTCGCGCACGCTCCCAGATCATCTGGCGAAGGTGCTTGTTCATGCTCTCTGCCGGAGTTCCAGCAGGTAAGCTCGCGCCTTGGCCTGGAGAACGGAGACAAAACTGACCGCCCGGGCAAACTCCTGGTAATGCCGCTGCTCTTCTGCATTGAGCAACCCCTCGCGTGACCTGCCGGCCATTTCCTCGATCATCGCGGCCGTGTTTTCGTCCGCCCTCAACGCCACCAGGGCCGCCGCCGACTGCTCATTGAAGCAGGCGCTGACTTTGCTAAACAAACTGTCCACAAGGCCGGGGGTGGCATTCATGAGGAAACACTACTCGCCGACGCCGTCGCTGCAATCAGGTCTTTGGAAGGACCGCAGTGGCAGAACACCGCGCTGACGGTGGATGGCACGCGCGTGCTCGGCGCGCTGTAAAGCGGCTGCCTGCATGGCACACTGGAGCGCCGCAATGACCTGGGCTTTTACATCCGTCACGGGTGGCTGACGCCATGGGCGTCATTGGCGGTGCTTCTTGTGTGGACTGTCTGGCTGATCCACCTCAGTCCTCGCTGCTGGCAGCGAGGGCGGCGATGACGTTGATGTCTTCGAGCGTGGTGGTGTCTCCTTTGATGATCTCACCAGCCGCGATCTGTTTGAGCAAGCGGCGCATGATCTTGCCAGAGCGAGTCTTCGGCAACGCGGCGGCGAAGCGGACTTCGTCTGGAGTTGCCACAGGACCGATGACCTTGCGGACGTGCTTTTTGAGCTCTTCACCAAGTTCGCGGTTGGTTTTGATGCCCTCCTTGACGGTGACGAAGCAGACGACGCCCTGGCCTTTCAACTCATCCGGGCGGCCCACCACGGCGGCCTCAGCGACGGAAGGATGCGAAACGAGGGCGCTTTCGACCTCGGCGGTGCCGAGGCGAT
>DNXB01000417.1 GCA_003506995.1 Verrucomicrobiales bacterium | reverse complement strand
TCTTATTCTCCGCCCCCCAATCCCAGACCCCGTTTTCCTGCCATGAGAGCTGACCTCGTCGAACAAGCCGCGCAAATCATCAAAGACCCGCCCATTCTGATCAACATGGTCTCCAAGCGCGTCCGCCAGATCGCCCAGGGCCGCGCCCCGCTCGTCGAGCGCCGCCCCGGCCTGCGCGAGGCCGACCTTGCCCTGCTGGAAATCATCCAGGGCAAGATCACCGTGCAGACCATCGACAGCCTCTAAGCAACCCGGCAGTCTGATTTTTTGTGGGTTCCATGCGACACATGGAACCCATTTTTTGTACCGAGCGCCCCTCCGCATGACCTCCACCGAGATCGCCACCAACCGCAAAGCCGCGCGTGATTACCACATCCTCGAAAAATACGAGGCTGGCATCGAACTGCGTGGCACCGAGGTCAAATCCATCCGCCTCGGCAAGCTGAACATCTCCGACGCTTTCGCCCGCGTCGATCGCGGCCAGGTCTGGCTCTACGGCTGTGACATCCAGACCTACGACAAGGCCAGCCACGAGACCCACGAGCCGCGTCGCACCCGCCGCCTCCTGCTGCACAAGAACGAAATCATGAAACTGCTCGCCCAGACGCAGCAGAAGGGTCTCGCCCTCCCTGTTCTCCGCGCCTACTGGAAGGGCCACCGCATCAAGTTCGAAATCGGCGTCGGCAAAGGCAAGAGCCACGGCGACCAGCGCCAGGATCTCAAAGAAAAGGCCGAAAATCGCGAAGCCGCCCGCGTCGTGGCCCATTTTAACGACAAGAACCGCCGCTGACACAGCCTTTTCCACCAGCGGGGGCTTTGCCTCAATGCGTCAGCGCGTAGAAGATGATGTTGATGCCGAGCGGATAGGCGTACTTCTCGGAAAACTCGCGGAAGTACCACGGATCAGTGCCTTCCTGCTCCCAGCCTTCGCCAGTGTCCGTGTTCCAGCAGATGACCATCATCAGACGGCGTTTGTCGTCAAACACACCGCGATAATGGACGTGCTCCGAGCCGGGCTTGTCGAACTCCCAGGTGATGCCCTGCTGGATGACGTACTCGGCATAGCGGATGTGCGGGATCTGCGGTTTCACCTTCAGCGGGAAGACCATGTGGAAGATCTCATGCTCCAGGGGAATCTCCTCGATCTTGCGGTCCGGCCAGATTTGTTTGAGGGCGACTGCGAAGTTGTCCCACTCGCGGGTGCCCCAGAAATCATCGACCATGATGAAGCCGCCGTTGAGCATGTAAGAGCGCATGGTTTTGGCTTCTTCGTCGGTGATGTCAATGTCTCCCACTTCGATCATGTAAAGGAAGGGGTAATGGCGCATCTGCTCCGGATCGATGTCCACGACGGCTCCATTGGGATTCACCTGCAAAGAGGTGAGTTGCTGGAGCCGGTACGACATGTTCAGGTCGGAATCCGGGTAATCCGTGGACCATTTGCGATTCGAGCGTCCGCCCCATCCGCGCCCGCCCTGGCTCATCGAGTTGTAGCGAATGCGCGCGAAGGTGAAGACATCGTTCGGCATCTCCTTGCTCACCGGCCAGGTGGGATAAATGTCGTAACCGTTGCGCCGGTACTCGCGCGGATTCTCCGGCATGCTGCCGTCCTTGATGCCGAAATTCGTGGGAGTACCGCCGCCCCCCTCATTTTCCACCGCCGCGACGAGACAGCCGATCAAGACCAGGACTGCGACGAGGTTTTTTGCTACGCGGGGAGGTTTCATGGTGCGGGTGGAAAAAGAACAGCTCATGCTGACAGATGTATCCGGAATGGCAAGGTGACACATCGCCTCCGCCATGCCATCCTTGGCTCTCCAGGAAGCCACGTTTTCCACTTGTCTTTACCGTTGTGTTTTCGTAAAACTCCAGCACTTCAAAGCCCACGTCTTATGTCTGATCCCACACCTCCCGCCGGGACGCCGACGCCGCGCACCCCCGGAGGGAGCAAGCGCTGGCAACCGCCTGCGCCTGAAGGGCTTCAGGCGCTGTTGCCAGCAGACTATGTGATCGAAAAGCTCCTGGGCAAAGGCGGCATGGGCGCGGTGTATCAGGGCCGTCGGCTCAGTCTGGACCGCCCCGTCGCCATCAAGATTCTCTCCAACGACCTCGATGCCGCAGACGCCAGCTTTGCGGAACGTTTCAAGAACGAGGCACGCGCCATGGCTCAGCTCAGCCATCCCGGCATCGTGGCCGTATATGGCTTCGGGGAAACTTCCAGCGGCCTGCGCTACATCGTCATGGAGTTCATCGCGGGCACGGATGTCCACCGCATGATCACCGAACAGGGCCGCCTGCGCACCGAGCATGCCATGGCGATCACCGCGCACGTCTGCGATGCCCTGGCCTACGCGCATGAAAGCGGCATCATCCACCGCGACATCAAGCCCGCGAACATCATGGTCGGCTACGACGGCGTGGTGAAAGTGGCGGACTTCGGGCTGGCCAAGATGACCGTGGATGGCGCGACGCTGGGCCTGACGAAGAGCGGCATGGCCATGGGCACGCTGCATTACATGGCCCCGGAGGCGCTCATCCTCGGCACCGCCGTGGATCACCGGGCCGACATCTATGCCGTGGGTGTCATGCTCTACCAGATGCTCACNNCAGGTGCCCGGCCTCGACCCACGCTTCGACGCGATCATCACCAAGGCCATGAGCGAAGACCGCGACGAACGCTATCAAAGCGTCCGCGAGTTGCGCCGCGATCTCGACAGCACACTGACCAAGCCGGTGGTGAAGGTGGCGGCTGAGGCAGCCCAGGCTCCCGCCGCGCTGACCACCACCGCACGTCCGCAGCGGCCTGCGGGACAGGCAAACCATTCGCCGTTGGAGAAGATCAACGCTTTGTATGCAGGACTCTCCTTCCATTGGCGAGTGGGGCTCATGCTGGGTTGCAGCGGCTTGGTTCTTGGGGGGGGNNGTTATCTCTGGTTCCGGCCACACCCCGCCACCGCATTGGCAAAGACATCCTCAGAAAATGTACCCACGGCTGCGGCTGGCACGACGCCAACACTATCAACACCAGCGCCTTCAAAACCTCCACAGGCTCCTGCGGTTCAAGCAACCAAAGAGACTGCAGCAAAGAATTTTGCCGGGGCTGCATTGGCACCCCAGGCGCCCGCGTTTCAAGCAACCAAAGAACAGCCATTCGTGAATTCACTCGGCATGAAATTCGTCCCCGTGCCGGGCACGGGCAATCTCATGTGCGTTCAAGAAACGCGAAAACAGGACTACGCTGCTTTCGCCGCCGAGAATCCCACCATCAATAGCTTGTGGCAGAATCCCAAGACAGCCAGCGGCGTGGCAGTCAGTTTCGAGGACAACCATCCGGTGGTGAATGTGAACTGGGACGATGCCAAGGCCTTCTGCGCCTGGCTGAGCAAGAAGGAAGGGCGCAGCTACCGCCTGCCCACCGATCATGAGTGGAGCTTCGCCGTGGGCATCGGCGCGGATGAACTGCCGGGAAGCACCCCGTCTGGTCTGAATCAGAAAATCAAGAACGTCTATCCATGGGGAAATGTCTGGCCACCGCCCAACAAGGCGGGGAATTATGCGGACATCTTTGCGCTGGCAAAATTCCCCAAGCATGGGGTCATCGACGGCTACACAGATGGCTATGGTACCACCGCCCCCGTGATGAGCTTCCCAGCCAATACCTTGGGCATTTACGATCTGGGCGGCAACGTCCTGGAATGGTGCGAGGACTGGTACAATGCGAAGCAGGACACCCGCGTGATGCGCGGCGGAGCCTGGCTTGGGTACGGGAACAACTTCCTGCAGTCGGCATGCCGTTATCCTTTCGCTCCTGACAAGCGCTACGCGGAGTTTGGGTTTCGTTGTGTGCTGGTGACATCTGCCAGCAGCGCGGCAGCAACCTCCGTTGTTCCATCTCCAACAACTCCACCGGTTTCCAAAACAGAGCCGGTGACAACCAGCACCAACGCCACCACAAGCGCGCCCTTCACCAACAGCCTCGGCATGAAATTTGTCCCGGTGCCAGGCACGAAGGTGCTCTTCTGCATCCACGAGACGCGAAACAAAGACTATGCCGTGTATTCGGCAGAGATTTCTGCCATGCACAAACCTTATGAAGGCCGAGGCGTGGACCATCCAGTGATGCTGGTGAACTGGGAGGATGCACAGGCGTTTTGCGCCTGGCTCAGCAAAAAAGAAGGCATGATCTATCGGCTACCCACTGACAACGAGTGGAACAACGCCGTTGGCATCGGACAGAAATTCCCATGGGGAGACGAGTATCCTCCCAAAACCGAAGACAAAGCCGAGAACTACGCCGACACGGCGATGAAAGAAAGATACCCGACGGCTAATATCATTGAAGGTTACACGGATGGCTTTGCCTTTTCCTCACCTGTGATGAGCCTTAAACCAAACAAACTCGGCATTTACGACCTCGGCGGCAACGTACACGAATGGTGTGAAGAACGGTTCTCACGGGGTGCAGCGTATAACAACTTCAGCCGCGGCGATCTGCTCTCCTCTCGCAAATGGAATCTACCGCCAACAGATCGCGCCGCACCCTATGGCTTTCGCTGTGTCTTGGAACCATCTCCAGGCGGCACTGCGGCACTGCCAACGGTGGTGCCGCCCTCCCCCGCTTCAATGCCGGTCAAGCCGGAGGTCATGACGCCGGGCTTGAGCAGCGGCGAATCGCCTGACGAACGCATGCTTAGAAACCAAGTAAGACAGCTTCTCAGCAGCCCGTGGACGGCAAAAAAGCGCCGCGATTTGCTCCAAGGTGAGGCGGCGGACCACTTTGACCTCATCTTGTCCGAAATCGCGCTTGGCAATGCAAGCAGCGAATTACCAACCCGGAACATGCTCGTGGAGATGATCACGCAACGCGCGGATGAACGCAGCAAGACTGGCATCCTGCGCGCCTTCGAGCATTACCACGCCCTGTTCCCGGTGATCGCCCAAAAGAACTGGGTGCGGGAGGCCGGGGCGGCCACCGCCAAGGCCATTAGCCACTACTCCACACTGAACATCAGCACCCCTTTGGCAGCGGACGAGGGAGGGGCTTTCATGGCCTTTTGCTTCCAGTTTGAGGAGGCCGCGGTATGGACGGAACTTGAGCGCTTGTTCGGCAAGCCCAAATTCGCCGCAGTCTTTCCTGTGGCCTTGAAGGGCTTGCCGGCCGGTTTGCGGGAACACCAGGAAAAACGCTTGGAACGAGTCGTGGAGGCCATGTGGGGTGCCACGGGCAAGATTGATCTCAGCAACCTCCCTGGTCACATCATTGACACCGCCGCAGCCGCAGCTCGGTTCGGCAAGCTGGCGGCGCTGGAAGCGCTCGGGATGTTTCTGGCGGTCGGCTCGCCTCAAATCAAGGAGCACCACCAAGCTGCCCTGCAAAAAGTGGCCGCAGACCCGGTGGCTGAACTCACCGACTGCCCCGCCGCCTTGCCGTCGGCGGAAAAGGGCCGATGGATCATCGAGCACCTCCCATCATTGCAGTGGGACCGCCAGAAGAGGCGCTTTGTCAGTGGCACAGGTGGCAACCTGTTGAAATCGCCGTCTGCTTCACAGACACCTGCCACCCAACTACCATCACCCTCCCCCTCCACGGCGACGACGAGCGCGCCCCCCACAACAAACGTCCCCTTCACCAACAGCCTCGGCATGAAATTCGTGCCGGTGCTTGGGACTGGCGTGTTGTTTTGCATCCATGAGACTCGGCGGCAGGATTATGCGGCGTATGCTGCAAAAGCTGGCGTGAACCTAGCATGGAAAAATTCCACCTTCTCCGGTTCTCCTGTCGGGCATGATCCCAACCACCCCGTCGTCAGCGTGAGCTGGGAGGATGCGCAGAGGTTCTACGCCTGGCTCAGCACAAAAGAGAAACGCCCATATCGCCTACCAACCGATGAAGAATGGAGCATTGCCGTGGGCCTTGGGGAGAGGCACGACAAAAACATCACGCCACAGATGCTCAATGACAAAGCAACGACCGAGTTTCCATGGGGCGGAGATTACCCGCCAAAGACCGAGGACAAGGCTGGCAACTATGCTGACAACGTGTTTCATGAGAAAACCTCCAATTCATCCTTTCTCGCAGATTATACCGATGGATTCGTCACCACTGCCCCGGTAATGAGCTTCAAGCCGAACAAATTCGGCCTCTATGACATGGGCGGCAATGTGTGGGAGTGGTGTGCGGACTGGTGGAATGCAGAAAAAAAAGACCGCGTGGTGCGGGGCAGCTCATGGTTCAACTACCAGCGCGGCTATCTGCTCTCATCCAAACGCGATTATATCGCACCCACAACGCGCCACGGCAGCTACGGCTTCCGGTGTGTGCTGGTGGTGTCTGGCGGCTAGCTCATTGCCCTGCCTCCTGTCACACTGGGCATATCCGCACTCCACCCAGGATTTATAATGTTTGTAATGTTGTTCTCGATTGTGTTAGAGTCTATCCGGCAAATAGCTGGAGCGAGTGAAAGGTAGGGTTATGAGTGTTGGGAATGACACCTCCAAGCTATC
>DNXB01000516.1 GCA_003506995.1 Verrucomicrobiales bacterium | reverse complement strand
GCGACATCATTCCGGCGATGCACCCAGCGGTACTGGCGCATCGTGGCGTCGCGGGAGGGTCGGTGAGTGCCAGAGAGCCACGCCCTTGCGGGCGCGGCTACGGCGCGTGGCCGCCGCATGTGGCCGCCGCCGCAAGGCGGTGGTGCTTGGAGAGCGCCCGAGGAGCCACGGGCTTGCGCCCGCAGCTACCTGCGCCTGCGGCTACCGGTGATGCCGCTGCTGGAGGAGCCACTTCATGTTTTCGATCAATGCAGGGCTGTAGGGATAGGTTTGATCGAAAAGAATCTGGGCAGCCGCAGGGTCGTTCCAACTGCGGAGGTAGGCGTAAAGGTGGGCGATCTCGCCGCGTGGATTCGTGGCCATTTCGGTGACGAGTTGATTTACGATGCCGCGCACGCGGGAGGTTTGCTCCGGGGAAGCGAGAGACTGCCACGCCCTTGCGGGCGCAGCTACGCCCACGCCCCACGCCCTTGCGGGCGCGGCTACGAGGAAATAGTGCTCAAAGAGCAGGTGGTGATAGCGCTGGACCAGTTCGCGCGGAGGATCGAGGCAGAGGGCGTAGTCCGTGGCGAGCTGCCGCCCGCGCTCGTCCTGGAGGACGGCATTGAAGGTAGTGAGCCAGGCGGGATCTGTGAGGAAAGCCCGGTCAAAGGCGAGCTGGGCCGCAGGGCGTTCGTTTGGGTTCAGATGGCGGCTGGCGAGGGTGGTGAGCACATCGCCCGCCGTTTCGAGATCCCAGTTCCGGATGAGGCTGTGCAGCAGGATGCAGTCAAAGAGATGCAACGGATGCCGCATGGTGACGGTGGCGGCGATTTCCTGCGCTTTCCGCCAGGCGCTCTGCGCCCGGTCCTCCGCGCCCTGCATGCGGTAGAGCATGCCTTCGAGCAGCCAGAGGCTGGTGTGGAGGCGGTTGTCGAGTTTATCGGGCGTGATTTCACGGGCTTTGCGGACGGAGGTGATGGCGGCACGGAGATTTTGCTCGCGTGCGGCACGGCGGGCCTGCTCCATGTGCCAGACGGCCTGTCCGTTGATCGCACCCCGCCAGCGGTCCAGAGTGTCACTCAGCCGTCGCTCTTTCTCCGAGGGGATGAGGCGGCACCACTGGTCAAGGCAGTTGGTGGCGGCGAGAACGCTGCCGGGGTCTTTGGAGAACTGGTCACGGGCGCTGAGCCCTTTTTGGTAGAGCCTTTCAGCTTCCTCGTCCTGCCGGGCAAAGTGATGGGCCATGCCGAGGCGGTTGGCCAGCTCCAGGGGCGGGGTTTGCAGCACCTGAAAGGTCTTGGCAACCAGTCTCACCTCGACGGGGTCGATTCTGGGCTGCGCGATGCCCAGCCCCGTGTTCGACAAGACTTTTGAAAAATCTTTGAACAGGTGAAAATCGACGAGCTGCAAGGTGGAGGGCGGCAGATGATCCGGCAGCATGTCCAGGTAGCGGAATGTGGCCTCCCAATCCCGGCTCAGGAGGCTCTGCATGGAGAGCATGAGGAGGCAGCGGTCACGCCAGGGCGAGGTTGGCCTGCGAATGACCTTTTCCCACTGGGCCAGGGCGGCAACATGCTCGCCCTCACGCCACCAGCACTGGCCGATCTTGCAGTCGGCCTCGCTGCCGAACTGGGGATCGCCGCGCAAATCTTCATACAGGCGGCGTGCCGCGGCCCAGCGGCCCTGAGCCGCGAGCAAGTCCGCCTGCTCTAGCGGAGTGCTCGTGTTTGAGCGGCGGGTGCGCAGGGTGAGTTCCTTGAGGCTTATGTCCGAGGGCCAGGAAATGCGGCAAAAATTGTCTGGCTGGGAGGAGCCAAGGGCAAAGGGTGAGTCCAGACGCAGATGCCACTGGTGGTTCAGCGTGACCTCCGCCCACTCACGCTCGACCCACAGAGTCAGGCGGAAGGGCTGGTCGAGCAACCTGGCATCAGGAATGTGGATGCCGTGATGAAACTCCCCGTTGAGGGTGAAGTAGAGAATGTAGCTTTGCGGGTCGAGCGAGCCACTGCTCACACTTTTTCGGATGGTGCCGGCGGTATGGCATGCCTTGTAAAGTCTCGCCTCGATCAGCGCGTTGGCATGGGCAAAACCAAGCGCGAGGTGGTGAAAGGAGCCGCCTTCGGCCACAAACACAGTGTTTATCTCCATGGGGACAGACACGGCATCGGTGACCACGATGCCGGGCGGATTGCTGCTCAGGTATTCGTGTCTGACACGCAGCAAACCCTCCACAACATGCACATGCGAGCGCGGAAAGAGCCCATGCAGATCGGCAAAAGGACTGCGCAGCTCCGCCTGCGTCTCCCAGCGGCCCAGACGCTCGGTGATCAGGCTTTCCAGGCGGGCGGCTTGATCGGGAAGGCGGGGCCGCAGCCAGTCCGCCGTCGAGCGCAGCCACGCGAAGTCCTCATCAAGCAAATGGTTTTGCTGCAGCCTGATCTCCATGTCTCTCACGATATCGTCATGGAGACGCTGGCGAACCGCACCGGCCAGCGCTGGACTAAAGCGGGTGAGATCGGCCAGCGCGGCCTCAGACTTGTCGAGGTTCTCGATGCTCCAGGTGCCATGCTGCATGGCGGTTGTGAGCTGAGTTTGCAGGGCGAAGCGCTCCCGCTGCGCTGTCTGTCGTCGAAAATTCCACAGGGCGAAGACTCCGAGCGCCACACAGGCAGCGAGCGCGGTGGTGAGTGCTGGCTTGCGCCGCGCCTGCCGCGCCAAGTGAGTCAGACGCGAGATGGGCCGCGCCTGCACCGGCTGGCCGGCAAGGAAGCGCTCCAAGTCTTCCGCCAGCGCGGCGCCATTGGCGTAGCGGTCCGTGGGACGGTGGGAAAGAGCCTTGAGGACAATGCATTCCAAATCACGCGGCACCTCGGGATTCAGCGCTGAAGGCGGTGCAGGGCGCACCTCCTCCGCATGACGGCGCACGACCTGGGTGAGATCTCCCGGATGTGGATGCACCTGAGTCAGCAACTCGTAGAGCGTGGCACCGAGCGCATAGACATCGGTGGCGGGTGAGATTTCACCGCGCATGCGGTCGATCTGCTCCGGGGCCATGTAAGGCGCGGTGCCGAGCGCCTCATTCGTCAGCGTGATGGGCAGGCTGTCATCGAGCTTGGCGATGGAAAAATCGACAATCACCGGCTGATGCGTGACCGCGTTGACGAGAATGTTCGCCGGTTTCAGATCCCGATGCACGATGCCCAGCGCGTGAAACCAGCCGGAGGCGCGAGCGACCTGCGCGATGAGCCGCACACGCTCCATGAGGCCAAGGCGATGCGCCTCGCACCACTTTTTGAGGTTCAAACCTGGGATGAATTCCATGACCAGGCAGGCGTGGGATTCCGTGAGCTTGAAATCGAGAATCGGAACCACATTCGCATGAGAACCCGCCTCCCGCAGCTTCATGAGCGTGGCGGCCTCGATGTCCAGCCGCGCCAGCGTCTGCTCATCTCCGACTCGCGAAGGATCGAGCATCTTCAAAGCAACGATGCGCCCCATCGTAGCCGCCGCCGCAAGGCGGTGGTCTGGGACGGAGGCGCTCACCTCATCCGCCACGGGCTTGTGCCCGCGGCTACGGATCTCCCTGGCACGCCATACCTGCCCCATGGCCCCGGAGCCAATGCAATCCAGCAGCTCAAAGCGCTCCGCCCAGCCAAAGACGCGCAGCAGATCTGGCACGGGCGGTCGTGAACGGCTTTCAGAACTCATGGTTGCGTGCGCGGATACTCGGCCACTCTTGTCGAAAGTCATCCGGGCATTCTTTGCGGCAAACTTTTCACCAGCGGTTGTCATTCAAGCTGCCACGCACGATAATTTGACCTTCGTTCACAGTTCCTCATCCCCGTGTCGCAACCGTCATCCACACCGCCCGCGTCGGATCGTCTTTTCCCCCTGACCTCGCAAACCCTGCTGGAGAACATTCAGGTGGCCGACCAAAAAACACGCGAGGTTTCGCTCGCGCAGTTTTGCAGCCTCTACTACCCCGCGATCTATGGCTTTGGCCGCAAGCTGGGCCTCAGCGTCGAGGATGCGCAGGACCGCACCCAGGATTTCTTTGTGGAAGTGGTGCGCGACGGGCTGCTGAAACGCTTCGATGCCTCACGCGGCACGCGCTTCAGCTCGTGGCTGATGAAGTGCTTCAAAAATCTTGAACTGAACCACCGTGCCGCCAGCGCCACCATGAAACGCGGCGGCGGGCGCACGTTTGTGGAGTTTGATGCGGACTGCGTGGAGCACAGCTACCAGTCGGCCCATGCCACAAACCTGCCGATGGAGCCTGCCTTTGACCTGATGCTGGCACGCGGCCTGTGGGAGATGACCTGCGCTCACCTTCGTGCCAAACATGCCGGCACGACGAACGCGACCCTCGTCAACGAACTGCTGCCGCACCTGCTCGCCGAACGCTGGCCTGCCTCACCTGCCCCCAGCCAGGAGGAAGTGGCCGCCAGACACGGCACCACCGCCGTGCGGCTGAAGGCATTCTTCAACCGCACGCTGAAAACACAGGCCAGGCGGCTCTTTGGAGAAAGCTCCGCTCATGCGAACCCCGGCATTTCAGATCATGAAACAGCCGACCTGTGGGCGCTGCTCTGCCTGTATGGAGAGGGCTGATTTCGCCGCCGTTTATACTTCGCGTCATCAAGTTTTGTGATTCCCAGGTGTCTGGAACGATGGAGTGGTGGAGTTCTGCATTCCAGTATTCCACATTCCCATGACTCCACGACTCCACGGTAAAGATTCACAAATCGTGGTGACGTCTGGAAGATTGTCACTTGCCGACTTCGCCAAGCCCGTGTGTCTTGCAGGCATATGCCTGCGAAAAAAGCTTCCAAAAAGAAGGCCGACAAACCTGCCAAAGCCGCGAAGAAACTCAAGAACGTGCCCTTCTGGATCGGCTTCGATCTCGGCGGCACGAAGATGATGGCATCGGTGCTCGACGCGAACTACAACGTGCTCGGCTCCGCCCGCAAATCCACCAACGGCTCCGAAGGCGCGGCCAAAGGGCGTGGCAAGATCGTCAAAGCCATCCATGAGGCCATTGCAGCCGCAGGTGTGAGCCCCAAGGGCATCCAGGGCATCGGCATCGGCTGCCCCGGTCTCGTGAACCCTGAGAAAGGTCTTCTCGTCTTCGCCCCGAACCTCGGCTGGACGAACATGGCGCTGCGCAAGCTCCTGCAAACTGAGTTCAAGTGCCCGGTGGCTGTTTTGAACGACGTGGATGCCGGAACGTATGGCGAGTACATCCTCGGCGCGGGCAAAGGCGCGCGCTCGCTGCTCGGCATCTTCCCCGGCACCGGCGTCGGCTCCGGTTTTGTGTACAACGGCCAGCTCGTCATGGGCAAATCCATCTCGGCCATGGAGCTTGGCAATCTGCTTTTCCCCGGCACGCACATCGGCAGCCCGGTCTTCGGCACCGTCACCCTCGAAGACCTCACCAGCCGTCTCGCCATCGCCTCGCAGGCCGGCATCGCCTGCTATCGCGGCCAGTTGCCCGAACTCGACAAAAAAACCGAGGGCGCGCTCCGCAGCATCCGCAGCAAGGCCTTGGCCAACGCTTTCCGCAGCGGTGATGACGCCGCGATGATCATCTTCCGCAATTCCATCCGCTACCTCGGCATGGGCGTCGCCATGGTCGTCAATCTGCTCGCTCCCGACCGCATCACGCTCGGTGGCGGCCTGGTGGAGGAACTGCCCGGCCTTTACATGAACCTGCTCAAGGAGGAGGTGGAGCGCTACGCCATCCCCGAGCTCGCCAGGGGCATCCGCTACTCCATCGCCAAACTCGGCGACCAGGCCGTGGCTGCAGGCTCGGTGGCCTGGCTGCGCAATGAGAAGAAATGACGAATGCAGAATGTCGAATGACGANNTTATTCGTCATTCGTCATTCGTCATTCGTCATTCCAAAGGAAGCCGCCCATGAGTGACGCCGCCACTGCCACGACGCCATTGCCACCGCCCGAACACGCCGTCATTTACGTCGGCGCGGCCTCCGTGACCCTCGTCATCGGCCGCAAGGATGAGCAGGGCCAGTTCACCCGCATCGAAAGTCTCGACCGTCCGCTGCCCGTCGCGCGTGACATCTTCCGTGCGCGCAGCATCACTCGAAGCACGGTCGATCAAGCCGCCGCCATCCTGCGCGACTACCTTCAAACGATGCGCGAGTACGGCATCCCCCCCTCGCAGTTGCGCTTGTTCACCTCGAACATCCTCGCCGAGGCCGCCAACCACGAGATTTTCCTCAACCGCCTCCAGGTCCACAGCGGCGTCATCCCCAGCCTCATCGACGACGGCAACATGACCCGCCTCGTCTATCAGATCGCCCAGCGCCTGCTGTTGAAAAATCCGATGCTCGCCAAGGGCAGCACGTTTGTCTCCCACATCGGCCCCGGCAACACGCGTGCGATCTACTTCCAGCAGGGCCGCCTCGCCGCCTACAGCAACTACCGCCTCGGCATCTTCCGTGCGCGCGAGGCCGTCGCCACGCCGGATGACGAGGCACCGCAGCAGATGCTCCACCTTGAGGAGCACATCCGTGGCGTCGTCGATCACCTCGCGCAGGATTACTCCGGCGTGAAGATCGACCACCACGTCGCCATCGGTGCCGAGATCCAAAGCATCGCTCCACGCCTTGGCAAAGCACGCCAGGGCGCACACCGTGTCATTGAGGACGAACTCTCACGCCTCACCGACAAGCTCGCGCGCTTGAACCCCGACGAGCTCGTGCGTGAGCTGCATGTGCATTACACCGGCGCGGAGGGCATCGTCCCCGCCTTGCAGACGAACCTCGCGCTCGCACGTCGCTTCGGTGATCAAACGATCTGGGTGCCCGAGGGCGACTTCCAGCTTGAGCTCATTCTCGATCTGATGACCTCCGGCTCCCGCACCGCGATCTTCCAGGAGGAGGTCATGCAGGCCGCCTGCGAGATCGGGATGCGCTACAAGACCGACCGCAAGCACGCCGACCACGTCGCCAGCTTTGCCCGCCAGCTTTTCCGCGAGCTGCAGCACCTGCACAATCTTGATCCCAAGTACGAGCTCATCCTCCGCGTCGCCGCCACGGTGCATGAGGTTGGCATGTTCATCAGCCCGCGCGAGCACCACAAGCACAGCCTCTACATCCTGCTGAACACCGAAATCTTCGGCCTCAGCTCAAACGACCGCGTCATGGTCGCCTTGCTGGCCCGCTACCACCGCCGCTACAATCCCGAGCCGAACCATCCGCACTTCTCCGACCTCTCGCGTGAGGAGCGCATGATTGTGCTGAAGCTCGCCGCGCTGCTCCGCCTCGCCGACTCGCTCGACCGCAGCCATGCCCAGCGCATCAAATCCATCCAGCTCCGCCCCGAAGGCTCACGCCTCATCGTGCTCACCCAGGGCGCCGACGACACCACCGTCGAGCAGATTGCCATCGACTCCAAGTGCGACCTCTTCCGCGAAATTTACGGTTATGACATCCTCCTCGCCAAATCCTGATCCACGCCGCTTTCAACTTGTTTCCCTGAAACGCGCAAACCATTGGATCATGTTGAATTCCGGGGATAAACAAGCGCCGACATCATCAGGTTAGTCGCATGCCTTACTGAAGTCGTTTCGGAATCTGGCCCGGCACACGCGTCTGCCAGCAGCCCCGAAGGTAAACCAGGACATCGCATTGGAGGCGGGCGTTGCGTTGGCATGTTGAGTTAGAGTAGGTTTTCTTTTCTCCATCAACACCGTCGTCGGTTCCAGATAATCCATCAGCCACAAGTGCGCGAACGCAGGCGGGTGTTTATCTGAGTGGCCGCTTCAACATAGGAGAGTTCAGAACCGAGCTGCGAAGCCCGAGTGCAATGAGGAACCTGGCTTGGTTTCATTTATTCAAGTGGGTTGGCACGGCCAATGCCATTGGTTGGCCTGTACGTTCATTCTACTCCTTGGATTCAGAATATAATCTAGTAACCTTTGGTGTAACCAAATTTTCCCATTCGATCAAATCAATTAATCGCACACCCCTTTCATCTCGTTTAACTGTAACAACTGCGACAGTTCGTCCCTGAGAATAGAGATGAACCGTATAAGAATGGGAGATGATATTTAAGTCGGCTATTTTCTCTGCTCCAAATTCAATTTCCACCCGACTATTTTTGGTCTCAGTGAACTTGAATTGTTCCGATTTTTGGGAGCACCCAAACATAGTAACGGCAAAAATAGCGCATGAAAAAGTTTTCATATTATTTACAGCTTTGCATCGCATCAAACACGAGGTCACTTGCTTCATCTTGATACCAAATCATCTTCGTTAATTTACTTGGGTGCTTTCGAACTTCGTTATTGCCCCAGCTCTTCAAAAAGCCGCAGCACGTTGTGCATTTCTTGCACTTGTAAAGCACGCAGAGCTGATGCCCTAGGTCAAGGCGTGCAGCCAACTGTGCAATTTGGGCTTTGGCAATATCAGCCAAGTCTGAATAGGGTGTTGACGAGTTCTCGCTTGCTGATTTTTTAATCGCGTTTAACAACCTCGCTCCCGCTTTTGCGGTCGTTGTTGCACTTCCGGATTTTACTACATTGGCACCCTCAAAGGCAACCATAGTGCCAGCAACAAGCGCCGCACCTAATTTTATTCGATCAAGTATCTCCTTTATGGTCTCACCATTTAGGCAGCTCACGATTTCTATGAATTCAAAATCTAGAGTGCCGACAGCTTTACCATCACAGCCATCACACCAGAATAGTCCAAGATAATCCACCAAGTTCACCGGGTTATTCCCCGCGTAGGCATACAGGTTGATTCCTCCTTCTTCGCCGATGGGGTCGCGTGACATCCATCTTCCCAGCGAGGGGGAATAATCCCGGTACCCATAATTGTAGAGGCCGGAGCCGCGGTCCACGAACTGCCCCTGGAACCCGTAGCTCCAGTCGTACTGATCCAGTGCCATGCCGAGATCCAGGTCACCGGGTGAGATCTCAATCGGACCCACATAGCGCATCATGCCGAAGGGGCTGTAGGCCAGTCGTAGCACGGGATCGGTGTGGGGGGAGGGTTCATCCATCTCCAGCAGCAGCGTCGTCGGGCTGAAGTAGTCGTGCGTCACCCAGATCGTCTCATCCAGCGCCCCTTCGTCATTATAGTATCGCCGTCGCAGAACCAAGTCGTCCCGATGACGCGCGCCCCAGAAGTACTGGCAGTAGGGTGCAGTAACCTCATATTTCCGCTCCTCCACCGGCTTCCACTGGTCGTTGTAGTACCAGTGGCTGCCTGCGCCACCCGTGATGCGGCGGG
>DNXB01000599.1 GCA_003506995.1 Verrucomicrobiales bacterium | reverse complement strand
CGAAGATGGCCGCCGCCGCCGAGGCTGGGAGCGACATTTGTGTGCTTACCTCCGACAATCCACGCACAGAAGACCCCGAGCAGATTCTGAACGACGCGAAGGCCGGTTTCGTCCGTCCGCAGAAGCACGCCATCATCGCCGACCGCCGCGAGGCCATCCGCACGGCGCTCGAAAACGCCTGGGAGGGCGATCTGGTGCTCATCGCCGGCAAAGGCCACGAGGATTACCAGGACATCCAGGGCAAGAAGCATCCCTTCGATGACCGCAAGATCGCCCGCTATCTCATGCAGGATCTCAAAACCGCCCGCGCCCAGGAGCGTGAGGAAAAAGCCGCCGAACGCGAAGCCATGCGCGGCGGCTTCGACCGCCCAGACCGAAACGAACGCCAATGAACGCCGCGCCAATGACGAATGCAGAATGCCGAATGACGAATGCCTTCGTCATCTGGAATACATTCGTCATTCGTCATTCGTCATTCGTCATTTCATCATGATTCCGATTCCTCTCCAAACGCTCTCCAATTTCGCCGCAGGCACACTGCGTGGCGATGGATCGCGCTTGGTGACGAACGTGAACACCGACTCGCGCAAAATCACCGCTGGCTTGGTTTTCGTGGCTCTTGTGGGAGACAAATTCGACGCGCACGACTTCATCCCGCAAGTCGCCGCCGCAGGTGCTGCCGCGGTCGTTGTCAGCAAGATCAATCCGGCCTGGGGAGCGCTGCCCTGTGCCGTGATCGAGGTGGGCGACACCTTGCTTGCTCTGCAAAACATGGCGCGTGGTTATCGCCAGCATCATGCGCCGCTGATCATCGGTTTGACCGGCAGCAACGGCAAAACCTCGACCAAGGATCTCGCTGCCATCGTCATGGCCCGCAAATGCCAGACCCGCGCCACTTTCGGCAATCTGAACAACCACATCGGTCTGCCGCTCACGCTGCTTTCGCTGCGCGAGGGAGATCAATGCTGCATCACCGAGATGGGCATGAACCATCCGGGTGAGATCAAGGTGCTCACCGACATCGCCGATCCTGACGCCGCCATCCTCACCAACGTCGGCATGGCCCACATCGAATACATGGTCACGCAGGACGCAATTGCCTGGGAAAAGGCCACTCTGCCCGCCCAGGTGAAACGCGGCGGCATTGTCGTGCTCAACGCCAACGACAAATACAGCGAGCTCATCACCCGCCACTGCCAGGCCACGGTTTCCACCGCAGGCGTCGGTTGTGGCGACGTTTCGGCCTCCCATCTTCGTGCTGACGCCACCGGAACGAGTTTCACGCTCGATTTCGGCGGCGAAAAAGTTGAAACACGCCTCCCGATCCTCGGTGAGCACATGGTCGGCAACGCCGCGCTCGCCGCATGCATGGGCTGGCGGCAGGGCATCGCGCCGGCGAACATCGCGGATGCGCTGAACCAGGCCAAGCTGACTGGCGGTCGTGTCGAGCCGAAGGTCGTCAACGGCATTCAGTTCATCGACGATACATACAACGCGAATCACGACAGCATGATCGCCGGATTGCGCACGCTCAGCACGCTTGGCAAGGCCCGTCGTGTCGCTGTGCTGGGACGCATGGGCGAGCTGGGGGCCATCGCGGAGGCCGAGCATCGCCGCGTGGGCGAGTTCGCCGGATCGCTGAAGCTCGATGCTGTTTTCAGCGTCGGTGGCAGCGAGGCCGCCTGGATCACCGCAGCCTCCAAGGCCGTGCCCTCCGAGCATTTTCCCGATCATGCCGCCTGCGCCGCCCGTCTGCGCGAGTGGCTGTGTGAGGGAGACGTGGTGCTGCTCAAAGGCAGCCGCTCCGCGCGCATGGAACAGGTTCTCACGCATTTTTCCGCATCATGATGTACTGGCTTTACGAATTCAGGGAATGGCTCACAGCTCATCATTGGATCAGCGATGACGCCGCTCTGTACAAGATCCTCAACCTGTTCAAGTACCACACGTTTCGTGCGGGCGGGGCCGCGATCACGGCCTTCGTGCTCTCGCTGATGTATGGCGAGCGCCTGATCCGCAAACTGATCTCGCTCAAGATCGGCCAGCCGATCCGCTCCGCCGAGGAAGTGCATAAACTGCATGAGCTGCATGGCAAAAAAGCCGGCACCCCGACGATGGGCGGCATTTTGATCCTTGGCGCGATCATCATCTCCACACTTCTCTGGGCGAAGTGGGACAACATCATGGTGTGGACTGTTTTGTTCACCACCATCGGCCTCGGGGCGCTCGGTTTTCGCGACGACTACCTCAAGATCAGCAAAAAGAACTCCAAGGGCGTCAGCGCGCGCACCAAGCTCATCTGGCAGACCTCCGTGGCCGTGCTGGCGGGCCTGATGTTCGCCTACGCGGTGCCGGCGGACAACGACGTCACGCTGCGGGCGCTGTACCTGCCCTTCGTGAAGAACGCGGTGATCGCGGACATGCACATCTTCGCCGTGGCGTTGTTTGCGCTCATCATCGTCGGCGCGTCGAACGCGGTGAATCTCACCGACGGCCTTGATGGTCTTGCCACCGGCTGCTCCGTCACCACCGCCATCGCCTATGCCGGGTTTGGCTACATCTGCGGCAACGCGCGTTACTCTGAATACCTCGGCGTCGCGCACCACAGCCTCGCCAACGAGCTGCCCATCGTGGCGATGGCGATGGCTGGCGCCTGTCTCGGCTTCCTGTGGTTCAACGCGCATCCCGCCAAGATGTTCATGGGCGACACCGGCTCCCTCGCGCTCGGCGGCTGCATCGCCGCGCTCGCCATCGGCTGCAAGCAGGAGATCGTGCTCGCGCTCGTCGGCGGCGTGTTCGTCATGGAGGCCATGAGCGTGATCATCCAGGTCATCAGCTTCAAAAAGCGCGGCAAGCGCGTCTTCCGCATGGCTCCGATCCATCATCACTTCGAGCTCGGCGGCTGGCACGAGAACCAGGTCATCGTCCGCTTCTGGGTGCTTTCTTTGCTCTTCGCCATGCTCGGCCTCGCCACGCTCAAACTCCGATGACGCCAAGGGCAAAGGGCGAAGAGTCCAAGCCTCGCCCAAAAGCACACGAATCACCTCACACCCTCTGAACCCTAAGCCCTTCGCTCTTAGCCCTAAGCCATGAAATTCACCTCCCAGCACTTCGCCATTCTCGGCGCCGGCCGCAGCGGCCTCGGCGCCGCGCGTCTGGCGCGCCTGCATGGCGCGGAGGTGACGATTTTTGACGAGGGTGAGAAGGCCGGGCAGGTCGAGGACTTCAAGTGCGTGCTTGGGCAGCCCGCGCGTGATCTCGTCGTGAAACCCGGCGACTTTGACCTCGTGATCATCAGTCCTGGCCTGGATGAGCACTGGCCGCTGCCGAAGAAATTCACCAGCACGGGCGTGCCGCTCGTTGGTGAGACGGAGTTTGCCTTCGGTCTGACGGACATGCCCATGGCCGCCATCACCGGCACGAACGGCAAGAGCACCTGCACCGAGCTGATCGCGGTCCTGTTCAACGGCTGCGGGCAAAAATCCATCCCCTGCGGCAATCACGGCATGTCCTTGAGCGAGGTTGTCGCCAGCGGTGCGCGCTACGACGTGCTCGCCTGCGAAATCAGCAGCTTCCAGCTCGAAACGATCCGCCACTTCCGCGCCAAGGCCGGCCTTTGGCTCAACTTTGCCCCCGATCATCTCGACCGCTATCCTGACATGGAGGCGTACTTCGCCGCGAAGGCCCGCATCTTTGAAAACGTCACCGCAAGCGACGTCGCCATCGTACGGGCGGGTGAAACCGTCTCCACCGGCAAGGCGCGGCGCTGGACTTTCTCCGCCTACGGAGACGAGGCCGACTACAACTACGCCAACGGCACATTCTACCATGCCGGCCGCGAGATCGGCAGCGCCGCGAATCTCAAAGTGCGCGGCAAGCACAACATGGAGAACGTCCTGGCCGCGCTGATGACCGGAAGGGTCTTTGGCCTCGAATTTGACTCCATGCTGCGCGCGCTGGCGGATTATGAGGTGCCGCGCCATCGCTGCGAGCTCATCCGCACGCTCGCCGATCGTGAGTACATCAACGACTCCAAGGCCACGAACCTCCACGCGCTCGAAGCCTGCCTGCGCTCGCAGGAGCGCCCGATCGTGCTCATCGCGGGCGGAAAAGACAAGCAGCTCGACTACACGCCGCTGCGCGCCGAGTTGAAAGGCCAGGTGCGCGCGATGGTCTTCATCGGCGAGATCGCGCAAGAGCTGGAACAAACTTTTGGAGATCTGCTCCCCTGCAAACGCGGCGCGGACATGGCGGAGGCCGTTTCATTCGCCACGCAGCTCTCCCGGCCCGGCGACGCGATCATCCTGAGCCCGGGCACCTCCTCTTTTGACATGTACACCGGCTACGGCCAGCGCGGCGACGCGTTTCGCGACGCCGTGAACGCATTGAATTGAATTTTGAAATACAAACTCCCACCACCCAACGCACGTCCCATGAAGACGAAATCCAAGCCCAACAAGGACCAGAAGCTGCTGCTCAACCTGATTGATGGTGAGCGCCACCGGCATCGCGTGGCGCTCGTCACCGAGGAAGGTGAATGGAACCAGCATGCGCCGAACTCCGGCATGGCGCGCATGTTTGTCATCATGCTGATTGTGCATGTAGCCCTCATCAGCGGCATCATTCTCTATGATTTCATGGGGGATGAGGCGACGCCGCAGCAGACCGTCACCCAGGCCGCCCGTGCCATGAGCACCAGCACGGGCCTGCCACAGGCCGCGCCCGAGGTCGTCAACGCGCAGGCCAAGGCCGCGGCGGACACCCAGGAGTTCGACAATTACGAGATGCGCTCCGGTGACTCGCTCAAAAGCATCGCCGCCAAGTTCGGCACGACCGAGGAGGACATCACCAAGCTCAATCTGATCGACAAAGGCCTGCAGATCGGCCCCGGCACCATGCTGCGCGTGCCGAAGCAGGCCGTGCCGAGCGCGATCCCGATTGATCCGAAAACCATGAAGCCGATGGTGGCCACGGAAGACGTGCCCAAGGCCATTCCTGTGCAGGATCAGCCGCCGGTGACGAAAGTGCCGAGCGAGGCTGTGAAACCTGCCGATGCTCCGGCCAGCCTTTCCGCCGCCGCGCTGACCCCGATGTCTCTCGTGGCGCCGAGCGAGGCCCCGCCTGCGCCCACTTCTCTCGCCGCCGCTGCCGACACCTCCGCCACCGTGTCTGCTCCAGTGGAAACCGTCGCTCCGCTGCCTCCGCCATCCAATCCGCGTGTCGTCTCGCTCCTCAAAGAAAACGCTCCCACAACCAAAGAGGAGCCAAAGCAGGTCGTCAAAACTGAGCCGAAGCCGCTGGTGAGGCCAAACCCCGTCCCGCCGCCATCACAGATGCTGAAAAAGATCGCCGAGATACCGCCCGCGACGAAAAAAGCCGAGCCGGCCAAGAAAACAACCGACACGCCGCCGAAGGCCGTGGTGAAAGCCACCCCGGCGCGTTCACACACGCTTCAGCCTGGCGAGACACTTTACCGTCTCTCGTCGAAGTACGGTGTCTCCGTCGCCGCCATCCAGAAGGCAAACAACATCAAAAACCCCAACGCCATGCGTGACGGGATGAAACTGGTGATCCCGGCGAAGTAAACTTCGCGTTCGCTGTTCTCAGTTCGCCGTTCGCGGTGGAACAGAAAACCGCGAATAGAGAACCGCAAACCCCATGGCCCGTCACTCTATCTTCCTGCTCATCCTTGCGGTCGTGTCCTTGATCGCGCTCGGCATCACCAT
Organism: Verrucomicrobiales bacterium; assembly: GCA_003506995.1. Taxonomy (GTDB): domain Bacteria; phylum Verrucomicrobiota; class Verrucomicrobiia; order Verrucomicrobiales; family Verrucomicrobiaceae; genus Prosthecobacter. Next base: position 27,484 of record DNXB01000599.1, on the reverse strand, counting down.
GCTGGCCAGCACGACGTTCGAGATCGCGCATGAGGGCGGCGAGGACTACGTCACGCTCTGGCGGCAGTTCGTGTGGCTGGGCGTGGCGGTGGCGGCCTGTGTGTTTACGGCACTCATCGACTACAACGCCTGGATGCGCTGGCGCTGGCAAATCCTGATCACGGCGGCGGCGCTGCTCGCGCTCTGCTATGTGCCAATGATCGGCGTGAAGATCAACGGCTCGCGGCGCTGGATCGGCTGGCAGTCATTCCGCATGCAACCCTCCGAGTTTGCCAAGATCGCGCTCATCATCGCTCTGGCCGGTTGGTTTGCCACGCATGAGGCGCTGACGCGGACGTTTTGGCGTGGCTTTGTGCTGCCGGGACTCATTTTGATGGGCATCGTCGGCCTGATCGGCTGCGAGTTCGACCTGGGCAGCGCCCTGCTGGCCTCGGCGGTCGGCCTCGGGGTCATGTTCATGGCCGGGACGAAGCTGCGCTACCTCTCGCTCATCGTGCTGCTGTGCGCGGGCGGTTTGTGGGCCGGGATCAAATACCTGCCGAACCGCTTTGAGCGCATCATGGTCACGTTTGACCTCGAAAAGCACAAGGAGGGGCTCGGATTGCAGCAGTGGGTGTCCAAGCTGGCCTTCGGCTCCGGCGGTGTCGAGGGCCGTGGTCTGGGGGAGGGCCGCATGAAGCTCTCCTACCTGCCCGAGGCGCACACGGACTTCATTTTCCCCATGGTCGGGGAAGAACTGGGCCTGCGGGGCACGGCGGCGGTCGTGCTGGCCTTTGCCGTGCTGGTCATGGCCGGCATGGTCATCTCCGCCTACGCGCCAAACCGGTTTGGCAAACTTTTAGGGGCCGGATTGACATTTTTGCTCGGGATGGAAGCGCTCTTGAACATGGGCGTGACCACTGCTTTGCTGCCGAACAAGGGGTTGCCGCTGCCTTTCGTAAGTTACGGAGGGTCCAGTCTTGTCGCTGCGATGGTCGCGGTGGGCATCCTGATCAACATCCACCGCCAGGGCGTCCATCTGACCTGGGATCAGCTCCCCGTGATCCGCAGAAAGCGCCGCTGGACTCCCCAGCTTTAGCCTTTTGAATCTCAGTGAAACAGAAAAATCCGAAGTCCGTCCATGTGCTCATCGCATGCGGCGGCACCGGGGGGCATTTGTTCCCCGGCATCGCCGTGGGTGAGGTTCTCGCCGCACGCGGCCACGACGTCACCCTGCTCATCAGCGAAAAGAAAATCGACACCCTGGCCGCCTCCGGGCATAAGGAGCTGCGTTTTGAAAAAATGCCCTTCCTCGCCATGCCGAGGCCGTGGTCGCCGAAGATGATCAGCTTTCTCAAAGGCCTCTGGCAGGGCACGAAAGCTTGCCGCAAGATCATCCGCGACCACAACGTCGATGTCGTGCTCGGCATGGGCGGCTTCACCTCGTTTGCGCCGCTGTATGCCGGCCGCAAAGAGGGCTGCACCACGATCATTCACGAAAGCAACGCCATCCCCGGCAAGGCGAACCGCCTCAACGCCCGCTACAGCGACATCGTCCTGTGCGGTCTCGACGCCTGCAAACAGCACTTTCCCAAGCACGATGACGTGCGCGTCGTCGGCACGCCGATCCGCAGCAGCATGCGCAAGCCGAACAACGATGACGCGCGCGCTTTCTTCAAGCTCGACAAGGACAGGCGCACCCTGCTCGTCATGGGCGGCAGCCAGGGCGCCCGGGGTGTGAACCGCGCTGTCGGCCAGGCGCTCGACCAGTTTGAAAAAATGGGCATTCAGGTGCTCCACATCGCCGGAACGACCGATTACGAGGAGGTTCGGGATGTCTATGCGAAGGTGCCGCTGCTCAAGCAGCACGTCGCCGCCTTCTGCCACCGCATGGACCTCGCGTATCGCGTGGCCGATCTCGCCATCGCGCGTTCCGGGGCCTCTTCGATGTCAGAACTGGCCTACTTTGGCGTGCCGAGCCTGCTGGTGCCCTATCCCTACGCGGCCGAGGACCACCAGACCCGCAACGCGGAGATCTTCGACAAAGTTGGCGCCGCCAGACTCATGCGCGAAAGCGATTTGAACGCCGACACCCTTGCCGATGCCGTGCGCGGCGTCTTCAACGACCCCCGCAAGGCTGGAGAAATGAAGAAGGCCGCGCAGAAGCTCTCGGTGAAAAATTCCGCCGAAAAAATCGCCGAACTGATCGTCAAGGAAGTCGCCCGGTGAAGCAGATCGGCTTCGCGGCATCGAACAAAAGATTACCGCAGGCCGTCCGAGTCGGCTATCCTGCCTTTAAAGCCGCCCTCGCCATGAAAAGCCTTCTCCTCGCCGCCGCTGTGCTGATGACGTCGTTTGTGCCCGTCAGCGCACAGCTCTCCAAAAATCGCTCGTCCCTGAACCTGGAGCCAGGCACGTTTTCCGTGGAGGGCATGACGCCGAAGCCGATCGTGCTCAAGGTGCAGCTTGAGGCGCCCATGTATCCCACCAGCAAGTTTCAAGGCGCGCTGGGCTCCTTTGCCCCTGGCACGCTCGTCACCTTGATCGCCATGTCTGACACGGCCTATCGTGTGCGTGGTCGGGCGCGTCATGGCGATGTCGCGGGCTGGATTCGGCAGACCGACGTCATCTCCGCCGATCCGAACCTGGCAGCCAACCTCAAAAAACTTTTGGAGCGCACGCAGAAGGTCGAGGAGCTCATCCGAAACCGCCAGGTGGCCCTTGGCATGACCAGCGCCGAGGTCCAGGCATCCCTGGGCAAGCCCTCCCGCACCAGCGCGAAGATCAACGCCCAGGGTAAGGAGGAGAAACTCGAGTTCAGCATCTACGAACGAGTGCCGCAGACCACCACCGGGCGCGATGCCTTCGGCCAGCTCGTGCAGTCCGTGATCTATGTGAAGGTCGAGGTCGGCACGCTCAGCGTCAGCTTCAAGGACGACGTGGTTTCGGAGATCGAGGAAACCAAAGGCAATCCGCTCGGCGGAGGTGGTGTGCAGATCATCCCGCCGCCGCTGTTTGGCTTCTGATCAAATCAGCGCTGCCTTGACACGCTCGGGTGTCCATCCCGCCGCACGCAGGCTGCGTAACGAGTGCGCATCATCCCGTTTCGCCAGACGTTTGCCGGTTTCGTCCGTGATCAGCCGATGGTGATACCATTCCGGCACCGGGAGGCCGAGAAGCTCCTGCAACAACCGGTGCAGATGCGTGGCCTCCAGCAAATCCTCGCCGCGTGTCACCAGCGTGATGCCTTGCAATGCGTCATCGACCACCACGGCGAGATGATAGCTCGCAGGCGTGTCCTTCCGCGCGAGCACCACATCACCGAAGACATCCGGCTTCGCGGTGAAGCTGCCGTGGTTGCGGTCCGACCAGGCCAGCTCTTTGGAGACAAACCGCGCGGCCTTGGCGACATCCAGCCGCAACGCATACGCCTCGCCCTTTGCGATGCGTTCCGCACGCTCAGTTAAATCGCGATTCCGACACGTTCCCGGATACAACGGCCCGTCCGGCCCCTGCGGCGCGTTTCCAGCACGAGCGATCTCCTCCTGAATCTCCCGTCGTGTGCAAAAGCAGGGATACAGCACGCCCAGCGCCTCCAGCCTCGCCAAAGCGGCGCGGTAATCATCCCAGTGGTCGCTTTGCCGCCGAACTGGCGTCTCCCAGCTCAATCCCAGCCACGCCAGATCCTCAAAAATCGCCTCCTCATACTCCGGCCGCGCCCGTGTGCCGTCGATGTCCTCCAAACGAATCAAAAACCGCCCGCCCGCCGCTTTTTCATGCGCGAACAACGCCGCATAAGCATGCCCCAGATGCAGCCATCCGGTGGGACTGGGGGCGAATCGGGTGACTTCGGGCATGCTCAAACCTTCCTCGGCTTCACCACCACATCGCCGTTTTGAAATTTTCCGTGCATTTCACTCCGATAAACATGCATGTCCGGACGGATCAAGCCATGCGTGTTGTCGCACTTCACCCTATTCTTTGGCAGCCCCAAAGATTCCTCCCAACCACCGTCGGTAATATCGAGTCCAACACCTTGGAAATAGAGCGTGTGATCAAACCGCTCTTTCGCATGAACTTTGCCATCATGAATGTGCAGGGTTGGGAAAAATACGGTGCCAGCTTGCGCTGTTGGGAACGAAAAAGCCATCGGATGCACCTGCGTATTGCCGGGCTTCAGTTTGAACACGGCGAAACCGAAATCTGCATATCCTGGNNCGAAAACGGGCATCCAAACGGCTGAAATCCGTGATCGTCGGCACAAAACTGGCATCATAGGCACCCACGGAAACCACACTCAACGCCCCCCTGCTAGAGTTGACCTGATCAACCGAGAAACTCCAAGTGGGGAAACAGAGCTCCAAGTCTCTAAACACCCCCTCATATTTCGAGAAATCGAAAAACTTCACTGTCTTCTCTCCAGCCCCCTTCTTGATCGGAATCGGCAGCACCATCGCTAAATCCTGCGGAGCCTTCACGGACATTTGGTAGATGAGCACTTGGCGCCCGTCAGTCCTCAGCCGCGCAAAGATGCGCGTGTTTTTGACCTCCTCGACTTTTCCGGTGAAGCAGCACATGATGCAGCATGCTACCGAACCGTCAGCTCCATTGTCCAGCATGAATCTCGCCGACCTCGTCTCCCATCTCGACTCCGAATTGCGCATTGCGGAGATCGCGGACTACTCAAACGCGCTCAACGGCCTCCAGCTCGAAAATCACAGCGGCAAAGTGACCAAGATCGTCGCGGCGGTGGATGCGACGCTGCCGGTGATGCGCAAGGCCGTCGCGGCGGGCGCGGATTTGCTGATCGTGCATCACGGCATGTTCTGGACGGGCCTTCAGGCATGGACGGGACCGGTGTTTCAGAAGTTGAAGCTCTGCCACGACAGCGGGCTCGCGGTTTATAGCGCGCATCTGCCGCTGGATGTGCATCCGGTGCTCGGCAACAACGCTCAAATCGCCCAGGCGCTCGGCTTGACGCCTTCAGGCGGCTTTTTGGAGTACAAAGGCAGCAACGTCGGTGTGACGGCAGATCATGAGATGCCGCTGGATGAATTGGTGTTGAAGTTCCAGGCCGCTCTTGGCGGCTCTCCGGTGCATGTGTGCGGCGGCGGCCCGAAAACGACGCGGAAGATCGGCCTTTCGTCTGGTGGCTCCGGTTCTGAAGTCGCGGAGGCGGCGAAGGCGGGCATCGACACCTTCATCACCGGCGAAGGTCCGCACTGGAGCTACACGCTCGCCGAAGAGCTGGGCATCAACGTCCTCTACGGCGGCCACTACGCCACGGAGACCTTCGGCGTGAAGGCGCTGGCGGCGCACATTGAGGCGAAGTTCGGCATTCCGTGGGAGTTTGTGGATCACCCGACGGGTTTGTGAGTTCGCGAAGGCACCGTGGTAATGACCCGGCTTAGACGCCGCTCAAACGCCTGACCCATTGCGAAGGAGGGACGCCTTTTTCCTCGGCAAAGGCACGGCTGAAGTGGGAGAAGCTTTGGTATTAGTCTCAATTCAGATTTAAAAAAAGGGGAGCGTCGCTTTTTCGCGGTCGCTCCCAGGGCTTCACTTCACATCCAGGCAGGCCACACTGCCGTCGTTGTTGCGGCACAAAATGCGGCCATGGGCCAAAACGGGCTGCACATAGCTTTTCCCGCCGAGCACCTGCACGCGGCTGAGGATGTCGATTTTGTCAGCGAGCAGCTTGGCGAGCACGAGTTCTCCCTTGCTCGTCAAAATGAGCGTGTGGCCGTCATCGCAGACGGTGGCGCTGCCTTTGTCGATCTCCGCGCTTTCCCAGCGGGACAGGCCGGTGGCGAGGTCGATGAGGCGCAGGTCGTTCACGCCGCGCTTCGCATCGTTGAAGGCGAGGAGGTGATTTTGCACCGGCACGCCGCTTTGGAAAAGAAGGCCCACCTCACGCTCGCTCCACAGCTCGGTGAGAGCGAGATCATCCCAGGCCAGCGCACGGCTGCCGACGCCGCCAGTGTGGGAGATGAAAAACAAATCGCCACTGTGCACGGGTGTGGCGCAGTTGCAAAAATCCCGTGTCTCCGCCGCGTGGCGGGCGAGCAGTTTGCCATCGGCGACGGCACGCAGCTCGAGCGCCTCGCCTTTGAAGAGCACGAGCAGCCTGCCGGACACAAACGGCGTGGCGTAACCGGCCTCGCCGCCGCCAGTCTGCCAGATTTTTTCGCCCGTGGCGGCATCCAGACACACATTGGAGCCTTCCGCGCCGCCGACATCGAGAAACAGCCTGCCTTCATGCAGCGCGGGGCTGGTGGACCAGCCATAGACAGGCCGCTTGCCGCCGAAGTCCTTCAAGTAGCTCTTCTGCCACTTCACGCTGCCGCTCGCCGCATCGAGGCAAAGCAGATCGCCCTCGCGGCTGAGAAAATACACGCGCCCGTCCGCCACCGTGGGCGTCGTGGCGGGGCCGAAGGGCACGATGCTCATCTCATGCGCCTTTGTCGGCACATCGAAGGTGTGCTTCCACACGGGTTTGCCCGTTTCGAGATCGAGGCAAAAAACCGTGTCGTGATCCGCGCCGTCGTTTCCAGCGGTGAAAACGCGATCACCCACCACCGCGAAGCTGGCGAGGCCTTTGCCCAGCTCCGCCTTCCAAAGCACCGGCGGGCCGTCGGCAGGCCATTGGGTGTTCCAACCGGTCTCCGGTGTCGTGCCATCGCCGCGAGGGCCTTGGTAGCGCGGCCAGTCGCTCTCGGTCTTTTTCGTCGGAGCGGTGAAAACAGGCGCGGGAGAGGCTTTGCGCGTGCTGGCGGACTTTTTGGCCTCCTCGGGCAGCGGAGCCGAATCCGCCGCTGGCAGAGCGATGACCTCCGGCGGCGCTTTTTTACCTTCGCGGCTCGCGCCACCGATGGCGATGATTTTTCCCTCTCCACCACTCAGCAGACGATGGAAATAACGCGGATGCGCCAGCTTTGCCACGCTCACCCAGGCCTCGCCGCGCAGTTCGAGAAGCTCACCGCTCACACCACTGGCAAACAGCCGGCCCTCATGCGCCACCGCCGCGAATCCGAAGCCGCCGATCTTGTCCGCAGGCAGTTTCGGGCCTTCGCTCCAGGTGCCCGTCGTCGAATCGAGCACCGACACCGCCGTCGTCGTTTCATCCTCGTCCGTAATGCCGCCGATGGCATACACCTTCGTGCCGATGGACTGCACGGCGAGCGCACGACGTTTGAAAGGCTGCGGATGGCTTTCCCAAGCCGCATCGGCCTTGCCGAGATCAAGCGTCAGGTAAGTTTCATGCCACACGGCATCATCCTCGCCCTCCAAACGCCAGCCGCCGATGACGTAGAGCTTGTCGCCGCACACGATGCTGTCATGACTGGAGCGGCGCTGCGGCAGTTTCGGCAGCGGATGCCATTTGCCATCGCTCACGCGAAACAGCGCCGCCGTCTCGCTCGACCAGAGATCCTGCTCCGCGCCCTTTTCATTCCGCGCCGCCATGCCGCCGATGCGGATGACGCCCTCCTTGGCCGCCACGAGCGAGGCACCCTGCGCAGGCTCATCTTTGAGCAGCGACTCCCATTTTTCCGCGCCCGGCTGCCAGCGGAAGAGATTACCGTGGACCTCGTCGCGGTTGTACTTGTGCCGTTTGCCGCTGTGACCGCCGTAAAAGTACAGCGCACCATCCGGCGTGCCCGCCGCGCCAAAGCTGGCGACGGGCAGAGGCAGATCAGGGGGTGTGTCAGTCGCCGCATGCGCGGTGGCAAGGGCAAGCAGCAGGATAATCAGGGGGAGGGTTTTCATGCAGGCATGCGATACTACGGCCCAGACCCTCTGCTTGCGCTGGTTTGCTCATTCCTGGCGATGAAATGATGTGGTTTGATCAACCCGCATCCAGGCGGGCAACCGTGGCTCCATCATCCCTGACCTCAGCGACTACGAGGCGCGCAACTGGCTGGGCAAGCTCGTGTGGAAGCCAGATGAGCACCACACCTTCAAGCTCACTGGCGAATACCTCCGGCGTGAAAGCTCCAATGACCTGCTCAACGCGCGCTTTGCTTTAAACATCAAATTTTGACCTGATTGGTTTGCAGGCTGGCTGAGAAGACGGGCGCGGTCTGCGAGGGCCGCGCCCGTTGTGCCGACAGGTCTTGAACTAAATTCACGGCACGCCAAGCTGGCGGCATGGCCTTCCTCGACACTGATTTCTTCGAGCGCGACGTTCTCGTTGTCGCCCGTGACTTGGTCGGTGTCGAACTCGTGTGGCACGGCTGCTCCGGCATCATCGTGGAAACGGAGGCCTACGCGGTTGAGGGCGATCCGGCCTGCCACACGGCCTCGCGGCCCAGTGCGCGTGAGTTTGTGAAATCCAAGCCGCCCGGCGCGGCCTATGTCTATTTCAACTACGGCATGTACTGGCTCTTCAACCTGCTCGTCAAAGGCGGTGAGCGCGACGGCTTGATCCTCATCCGCGCCTTGGAGCCGACCAAAGGTCTCGAACACATGCAAAGCCGTCGTCGCCGCGAAAAAGCGCGTGAACTGTGCTCCGGTCCCGGAAAACTCGCGCAGGCGCTGGCGATTGATGGAAGTCATCACGGCCTGCCGATGGCCGGACGTGGCAAACCGGCCGGCCGCGGTCTCAAGGCAGCAGATTCATCCACGCATGAGGTCGCCAGCGACATCCGCGTTGGCATCAGCCAGGCCGTGGATTTTCCGTGGCGGTTTTTGTCACGCCACAGCCCGCACGTCAGTGTGGGGCACGGAAAGGTGAAGCTGCCGCGGGCTTAAAGCACGCCACCGCCCAGGAACAAGCGCAGGGCGGCGACGATCGCGACGGCGACGTTGATGGTGAGGCCGATCTTCCGCTGGCAGAAGGAGCCGAAGATGATGCCGACGACGCAACCGGCCAGAACGGCCCATTGCAGCCAGCCGAAGAGGGGAATGAGGCCGGGCACCAGGAACAGGGCACAGACCAGACCGATGAGAACAGAGATGATTTGCATGGCGGGGCCAATCATCGCCAGCCAGCCGCCAACACAACTGGAAATCCTGCCTGAAATTGCAAGCCGCGCCTTGCAATCCCCTTCCAGGGCACTACTCTCGCGCTGCTCGTGATTCCAGGAGAGGTGGCTGAGTGGTTGAAGGCACCTGACTCGAAATCAGACGTTGTCGAAAGGCAACCGAGGGTTCGAATCCCTCCCTCTCCGCCATTCTTCGCCGGCTCATTCATGCCGGTTCTTCTTGGTAGGCTGATCACGGATAGACGTGCCGGGTGCGCAACTGGTTGTAAACGTGGCTGAGCATCGCCACGTTGCCAGCGAGGGCGCGATAGGTCTTGTGCTGCGCGGTTTGCAGGCTGTCAGCGCCGAGATCAGCCTGCGTGATGACATCGGATTCGCTGATGATGTTTCGATTGCTGATGACGTCCAGGAACGAGGGAACGATGACTTTGTTCGTTCGATCATCCAAGAAACGTTCTGCAAAGTGCCCGCCGAGCTTGGCCACGGCCATGCCGCGAGTGCCGCCACGCAACTGGGTGGTGCCTTTCCAGTACACGCCGACTCCCGGCTTGGAGCGTTGAAAGATCATGGCACGGGTGACAGAAAGGCCGATGGCTTTGGCGGCCACGACATGACCGGCCTCATGGATGGCGGCAAATTCCAGGGTGCCGAGAGGTGCGTTCAAGGTGGTGAGAGCGTCCTTGTTGGCGAGGGGGGCTTTCCGGGAGGCCAGGAGGGCGGCGCCATCCTTGGGGGCTGCGGCACAGGGAGGGACTGGAGCAGGGGTCTGAGCCTCGACACGCACGACCGCGCCACCGAGCAGGGCGGTGAGCAGAAGGAGGCTGCGGGCTTTGTTCATGAGGTGTCTCATGGGTTGAGCCGAGCGCAGAATGCCTGCTGGCGCATGCCTCCATTTGTCGGAAGAACTACCGACGGTAGGGCCACTTATGCGTCGGTACGCGAAACTACCTATTCAAAGCAAAGCGTGGCGGTTGTGTCAGGATTCGCACATGAACCCACACGGAAGGCGCTAGTCAGAACGGGGATTTTGGGGTTCTATGGGAAAGTTTATCGTGAGATCGAGAATGACATTCCCCGCCATCCAATGCCTCCATGGGTGAAGCCGTGCCCACGCAGCCTGCCGGCGCCGCCCCGCCGACCACTTGTTTGCTGGCGCTTTTAGGTGTTTTCAACGACCAACATCTGCGCTCCCGCGCCTGGAGAGTCGCGGGAGCTTATGCGTTGTTTGCGAGCTTGTGGATCTTGTTTTCCGACCGGGTGCTGCGCGCGTTCATGTCCGACCCGGAACTGCTGCTGCAGGTGAGTCTGTACAAAGGGCTGGGATTTGTGGCGGCCACTTCTCTGATGCTGCTGATCCTGAATTGCCGGGTTTTTGGCCAGATTGAGGACTCGCAACAGGCGTTGATCACCCACAAGATCGAAATCGAGCGATTCAAGCGTCTGTATGCCGCGCTCAGCCAGGTGAATGAATCCATTCTGCGCATACCCGGCCGTGATGAGTTGTTTCCCAAGGTTTGCGAGACGCTGACGATGCAGGGCGGCTTTCTCATGGCCTGGATCGGGTGGTGCGAGCCGGAGAGCCGTAGAATCGTGCCCGTGGCCAGGGCAGGGGACGAGAACGGCTGTCTGGACCATGTCCCATTTGATTTGGAAGGCCGTTCTGAAGACCAGGGGCTGGGCGGCGTCTTCCGTGAAGGGCGTTCGAGCATCTGCAATGACCTGCGGCACGATCCGCCCACACATGCCTGGCCTGACGAGGCGGCGCGGCGGGGCTATCGCGCCTCTGCTGTTTTTCCCATACGGTTCAAAGGAACGGTGTGTGGCGCTCTGACCGTTTATGCGGGGGAGGTTGGGTACTTCCAAGACAAGGAAGCACAACTGCTGGAGGAGGCGGCGGCGAACATCTCCTTTGCCCTGGACAACATTGAGCGGGAGCAGGAGCAGCAGCGGCTGGCGCAACGGCTGCAACTGACCCGTGACAATCTGGTGACGGCTCAAAGTGTGGCCAAGATGGGCAGTTGGGAGACCGACATCGCCACGCTCAAGGTGTTTTGGTCGTTGGAAACACACCGCATTTTCGAAACGAATCCGTCCGCCTTTGAGCCAGGCCATCGGGATTTCCTCGACGGGGTGCATCCTGACGACCGGAAGCGGGTGGAGGAGGCCTTTGAACGTTCATGGTGCCTGGTTGAACCGCAGGAAATCGAGCACCGGCTTTTGATGCCCGACGGCCGGATCAAACACATCACGGAGCGCTGGCAGGTGTTTCATGATGAGCAAGGGCGGCCGCTGCGCGCCGTGGGCACCAGCCAGGACATCACGGAGCGGAAGCTGGCGGAGAACGAGATCCTGCGCACGACGCATCTGCTTCAGGCGGTGGCGGACAGCGTGCCCGACGCCGTCTATGTCAAGGATCTGGAAGGACGTTACCTTTTGTTCAATGGAGGCGCGGCCCGTCTCGTCGGCAAGGAGGCTGCGGAAGTGATCGGGAAGGACGACCTGAGCATCTTCAGCCTGGAAGACGCCTGTGGGGTGAGGGAAACCGACCGTGAAGTGATCAGCTCAGGGCAGCCCTGGGCGACAGAGGAAGTGCTGAGCCTGTCTGGAAAACCGCATGCCTTCCTCACCACCAAGGCTCCCTATCGCGATGCGGATGGCAAGATCATCGGCACACTGGGCATCTCCTGTGACATCACAGAGCGGAAACAACTGGAGAGGCAGTTGATGCGTGCTCAGCGTCTGGAAAGCATCGGCACGCTGGCAAGCGGCATCGCCCACGACCTGAACAATGTCCTGGCCCCCATCCTGATGTCCATCGACCTGCTGCGCCTGCAGGAAAAGGACGCCCGTCGTCTCGACATCCTCAAGATCATCGAGAGCAGCGCGGAACATGGCGCCAATTTGGTCAGCCAGGTGTGCTCCTTTGCCCGTGGCTTTGCCGGCCAGCAGGTCGTGGTGCAGACCGGGCATTTGCTGCGCCAGATTGAAAAAATCGTCAACGAGACCTTCCTCAAAAGCATCCACCTGCGGTGTGAGATCCCGGCGGATCTGTGGACGGTGACCGGAGACCCCAATCAGCTCCACCAAGTGCTGCTGAATCTCTGCATCAACGCGCGGGATGCCATGCCGGATGGCGGAACGCTCTTCCTTGCCGCCAGCAACCAGATGCTGGACGAGGACTGTGTGGTCTTGAGCATGGATGCCACACCGGGCCCCCATGTGGTCATCCAGGTGGAGGACAACGGCACCGGGATGAGGCCGGAGATCGCCGAGCGGATATTCGAGCCATTCTTCACCACCAAGGAACCTGGCAGGGGCACGGGTTTGGGCCTCTCCACCGCAGGTGCCATCATCAAGAGCCATGGCGGCTTTATTCTTGTGAAAAGCACGCCGGGTGAGGGCTCCAGGTTCAGCGTCTATCTGCCCGCGCAGGTCGAGGCCGGCAGCCAAGGAGACCACCCCGCAGAAGATGAGCAACCCCGTGGTCATGGCGAGTGGGTGCTGGTGGTGGATGACGAGGCGGCAGCCCGGCAGATCACCCAGCAAGTGCTGGAGACCTACGGGTATCGTGTGCTGACCGCCGCTGATGGCGCCGAAGCCGTGGCTCTTTATGCCGCCCGGCAGCATGAGATCGCTGTGGTGCTCACAGACATGATGATGCCGGTGATGGACGGAGCCGCCACAATCCAGGAACTGCGGCGGATCAACCCCCAGGCGCGCATTATCGCCGCCAGCGGCATTCATGCGGAGTCCACCGTGTCGAAAGCCGTCAGCACAGGGGCCGATTACTTCATCCCCAAGCCCTGCAAGACGGAGGTTCTGCTCAAGGTGCTGCACGAAGTGGTGAGCCGCCCTGTTTTGCCTGACTCCCGGTCATTGTCATCAGGAGCATGACGAGACTCAAAGCCCCCATTGCCACACCTCCTGCCACTTTTATGTCCACCAACTCCCCCATCCGAGTCGCCGTTGTCGAAGACGATGAGCGTGTTCGTGTCAGCCTGGGAATGATGCTCCGCACAGCGGATGACATCCTGTGCGTTGGCGAGTGCGGCACCGCGGAGGAGGCGCTGAAGGTGCTTCCCACCGCCTGTGCGAACGTGGTGTTTGTGGATCTCAACCTGCCGGGCATGAACGGGATTGACTGCACGCGGCGGCTGGCCGCCCTCACGCCGAAGCCGCAAATCGTCATGCTGACCAGCGCGCATGACATCGACGCGATTTTTTCGAGTTTGCGGGCCGGTGCCTGTGGCTACCTCCTGAAGCCCATCCGCATCCAACAACTCCTCGCGGCGGCGCGGGACGCGGCAGCAGGCGGTTCTCCCATGACGAGTGAAATCACCCGCCGGGTCGTTGACAGCATCCAGCGGTATGGCATGCCGGGGACCGTGCCTCAGAACGGGATGTCCTACGGGCTGACAGAGCGAGAAAAAGAAATTCTCCGGCACCTCGGCAAGGGAAGCCTGTACAAGGAGATCGCGGACGCATTGAACATCAGCTACTCAACGGTGCGCACCCATGTCGAGCGCATNNACTACAACCTCGTCTACCAGCGCGGGCCGGAGCGCTTCTGCAAGGAAGCCGCCGCCGCCGGCGTCGACGGGTTCATCCTGGTCGACCTGCCGCCCGAGGAGGCCGACGAGCTCAAGCCCTTCGCCACGGCGAGCGGCCTCGACACCGTGCTCCTGACGGCGCCGACCACCGACGACGAGCGTCTGCCGGCTGTGCTGAAATACGCTTCGGGCTTCGTCTACTTCGTCTCGGTGCTGGGCATCACCGGCACCAAGACGGCGACGGAGGATGCGGTGCGCACCCATGTCGAGCGCATCTACGGCAAGCTGCAGGTGCAGAGCCGGTCACAGGCCGTGGCCAAGGCGGGCTTGCTGGACAGGGGTTGAAGAGGGTCGGGACTCCTTTCCCACCATCTTATCGTGTCACCGCCGGAAACGTGTCCGGTGTGTCCACCGCATAGAATTCGCTCGTCTCGGGGTCTGGCATGCCGTGGCTGCGGATGCCTTCCAGTCGCCGCCGGCTGCCGCGCTCGGTGCCGGGGCGGTTGGCGGTGCGTTGAACGAGATTCGTGATGACAGGCGCTGCGACAGCGGCGCTGGCCGCAAGCAAGGCCAGGGCGATCACATTGGAAGACCCACGGCGCATGCCCCGGCCAAACAGGATGCCCAGCGCACAGCCTGCGGCGGCGGGGGCGATGAGGGAGGCGTAGTTCTCGTAAGTGTGGGCGGAGGGGGCTTCTGGCATGCGCCATCATAGCCGCACATGGTGATTCACCAAAGTGGAATTTGCCCGTTGCGGGCTTCCCGGTTAAAGAGGACTTGAAACCTCCTGCCCAACGCACATGCCCCACGCCCCTCTCCACAAACGCTACGCTCTCATCCTCGCTGGCGGCAGCGGCCAGCGCTTCTGGCCCATCAGCCGTGATGCCCTGCCGAAGCAGTTGCTGAAACTGTTTGGCGAAAAAACGCTCCTCGAGCTGACCATTGAGCGGCTCGACGGTCTCGTGCCGAAGGAAAACATCCTCATTCTCACCAACCAGCAGCAGGAGGCCAGTGTGCGGGCGATTGTGAAAGGCATTCCGGCTGAAAACATTGTCGCCGAGCCGGAAAAGCGTGACACCGCGCCCGCCATCGCGCTTGCGGTTGGCTGGGTCGTCACCCGTGATCCAATGGCCACCATGATCGTGCTGCCGGCCGATCATTTGATCCAGAACCAGGCCGAGTTCCAACGCGTGCTGGCCAGCGCCGCGCTTGCCGCTGAAAACAGCGGCAGCCTCGTCACCGTGGGCATCAAGCCCACCTGGCCCTGCCCCAGCTACGGCTATGTGGAGCGTGGGAGGAAGGCCAGCATTGGCGGCGTGAACGACCTGCCGGTCTGGGAAGTCGCCCGGTTCCGGGAAAAGCCGAATCCTGATCTCGCCGAGCATTTCATCAGCCAGGGCAATTTCCTGTGGAATGCGGGCATGTTCATCTGGACCATTCCCGCGATCTTCAGCGAACTCAGCCGCCACTGCCCCGTGCTGGCTGATTTCATCTCCGAACTTCGTGGCTCGAAGGATTTCAGCGCCACCGTGGCCAGGCAATTTGGCAAGCTGCCAAAGCTCTCCATCGACTACGCGCTCATGGAGCGTGCTTCCCGTGTGCTCAACATCGAGGCCACCTTCGACTGGGACGATGTGGGCAACTGGACCAGCGTGGGCCGCTATCTCAAGGCCGACGACGATGGGAACCAGCACAATTGCGCCCTCTCGCAGCAGGACGCCGCGAACAACATCGTCTTCACCCAGACCGGCCAGCATGTGGCGCTCATCGGCGTGCAGGATCTCATCGTCGTCGCGTCCAAGGACGGCCTGCTCGTCGCTGACCGCAGCAAGGCGGAGAACATCAAGAAGATCGTCGATGGACTGCCGCAGGAATTGAGGTGATGCGCTATGAGTTATTGGTTGAGACAATTCTTGTGGTCGTGCTTTACCCTTAACTCATAACCCTTAACCGATCAGCTCTCATGGCCCGCATCCTCGCCATCGACCACGGCACTGTGCGCATCGGTCTCGCCTTGAGCGATGAGACCGAGATCGTGGCGAGTCCTTTCAAGACGATCGACGCGAATCACGAGCCTGAGCGCGCCATCGCCCGCATCGTGAAGGAGAAGCACATCGGCAGGATCGTCATCGGCATGCCCTTCCACATGAACGGCGAGAAAGGCGGCGCGGCAGAGCGTGTGGAAAAATTTGCCCTCAGCCTCGGCAAGGAGCTGCGGCATGAGATTCCCATCGACTTTGTGGATGAGCGCCTCTCCTCCGTCGAGGCCGAGGCCGCCATGTCCCGCGCTGGCATCACGGGCAAGCGCGAGCGCAACGAGATCGTCGATCAACTCGCCGCCGTGGTCATCCTCCAAGAGTATTTGAACCAGCAGCGCGGTCCCGAGGGCTTCCTGCTGCCTGACGCCGCCTACGAACTCCCATGGACCGATGAGCCGAAGCGACGTCGAAAATAAAGCCGGTGTGCAGCGCGGCCCTGAGCCGGGCTTCAAGCGCTTGAAGCTCACCCTCGCCTACTGCGGCACGCCGTGGCGCGGCTGGCAGAGCCAGGACGGCGGTGGTGGAGTGCAGGATGAAATCAACGCCGCCATCCGCAAAGCCACCCGCATCGAAACCCGCGTCCAAGGCAGCGGGCGAACCGATGCTGGCGTGCATGCGCTCGCCCAAGCCGCGCACTGCGACGTGCCCGAAACCGTGCGCATGAGCGGCGAATCATGGGCGAACGCGCTCAATGCCTGCCTGCCGCTCACCATTCGCATTTTGAGTGTGGAAGACACCGCCCCGAGCTTCCACGCCCGCTTTGACGCCACCGGTAAAACCTACCGCTATCGCATTTGGCGTCCGCGCATGCTCTCGCCCTTCGAGGCAGACCGCGCCTGGCATGTTTATGGACCCCTCGACATGGATGCGCTGCGCTGGTGCTGCGAAAAGCTCGTGGGCACGCACAACTTCATCCGTCTCAGCGCCAATCGCGGCGACATGCCCGAAACCCAGCGCCGCACGCTGCCAGACAAAACCACCCGCACCATCCACCGCGTCGATCTCCGCGAAAACGGCGACGTGCTGGAGCTCGAATTCGAAGGCGACGGCTTTCTCTACAAAATGGTGCGCCTCATCGTCGGCAGTCTTCTTCATGTGGCGCGTGGTCGTGAGCCGAAAGAATGGTTCGCCAGCCTGTTGAACGATTCCACCGGCATGCAGAGCAATCAAACTGCCCCGGCGTGCGGTTTGTATCTGGTGTGCGTGAATTACCATTCCTGATTTTTTCCGAAACTGTCCGCCAGGGTGTAACCTCACGGGCGGCTTCCGGATGTAGGGAGGTGAACCACATCGTGTGGGGACGATTGCCCGTAGCCCATGAAAACACCCACCTTCTCGATCTACTGCATCTTCGTCGCATCCTTGCTGGGAGCTGCGGGCCAGTTTCTCTACAAATCGGGGGCCGGGCGTGCCACCGGAGGTCTTGCCAGCCACCTGCTAAACCCCCACCTGCTGGGGGGCATGGCGTCCTATGTGGGTGTGATGGTGCTCTTCATCACAGCCTTCAAACGCGGCGGTGAGCTCTCCGTCTTGTATCCGATTTACGCCTCAACCTTCATCTTTGCTGCCATCGGCGCCTGGATTCTCTACAAGGAACCGATTCACTTCGTCAACGTGGTCGGCATGGGCCTGTTGGTGGCGGGCATGTTCCTCATGGGATGGAAACCGTCATGAAACCAGATTACACCCCTGAACGGCGTCCCCTCGCCGCCCGCAACTGGAGCGGATCGCATCGTGCGGCACGATGGCTCGCCGCCCGCGGCGTGGCACCGAATGCAATCTCCGTCGGCGGGTTCGTTGCCAGCCTCGGCGCGGGCGCAGCGCTGGCCGTTGGCAGCTATAGCAGCCGGCCTGCGCTGTGGCTTGTCATCGGGTGCGCACTGATTCTCGTGCGTGGAATGTGCAACATGCTTGACGGCATGGTGGCGGTTGCAACGGGCAAGGCCTCGCGGGGTGGCGAACTCTTCAATGAAGTGCCGGACCGCCTATCCGATGCCGTGACCCTGGTCGGCGCCGGTTATGCGCCCGGCGGCGTCCCCGAACTCGGCTACATCGCCGCCTTGGCCGCCGTCTTCACTGCCTACGTGCGTGTGCAGGGTTGTGCGCTCGGCACCAGTGCTGACTTCGGCGGACCCATGGCAAAAACACACCGCATGTTTGTCATCGTCGGTGCGGCGCTCTACACGGCATTCGCTCCTTCCACCTGGCAACCGGTGCTCGCAGGAATGCTGGCGCTTGCTTTGTCAATTGTCATCGCGGGATGCTTCGTGACATCACTGCGCCGCCTGATCAAGTGCCACAAACTGCTTGGGAACAGATCATCATGAATGCCGCGACTGCAGAACGATTCTTCGGCTATGAGCACGCCTTCACTCATCCGGTGACGCGTGGCATCGTCATCTTTTTGGTGTCCGCTCTTGTGCTGACTCCCATGATTTTCATGGGACTTCGCCGGACGGTGCAGATCGCCGCGGCCACCTACGCCGAGTTGTGGGCGCGCTGGCGTTCCTGGATCTGGATCAGCATGGCACTGATCGTGCCCATCCTGCTCGGCGCGGCGTGGGTGATCACAGGCGTGTTTATGCTGAGCCTGCTATGCTATCGGGAATACGCACGCGCCACCGGCATCTTCCGCGAGAAAATGATCAGCCTCTCCGTCGTGCTTGGCATCTGTCTGATATCCTTCGCGGTCATCGACAACTACCCGCGACTTTTCTTTGCCACCCCCGTGCTTGGCATCGGCCTGATCGCGATTGTTACGATCCCGCAGGACTGTCCCAAAGGCTTCATACAACGCGTGGCACTGGGAGTGATGGGTTATCTTTTTTTTGGCTTCTCGTTCGGCTATCTCGGCTTGATGACCTCAGATCCTCTTTACCGGCCGTTGATCCTGCTCTTGCTTCTCGGCGTCGAGATGAACGATGTTTTCGCCTATTGTTCCGGACGGCTCTTCGGCGGAAGAAAGCTTTTGCCCGGCACGAGTCCCGGCAAAACGGTCTCCGGTGCTATCGGCGCCGTTGTTTTGACCACCTGCATGATGGTGATCACCGGCCATTTCTTCATGTTCCCCGGTACACCTATGGATCGCTGGCCCATGCTCATCATTCTTGGCACGGGAATCAGCGTGTTCGGCCAGTTCGGGGATCTGCTGCTTTCTTCGATCAAACGCGACATCGGCATCAAGGATTTGGGCCATTTGCTGCCGGGCCATGGCGGACTGCTCGATCGCTTTGACAGCCTCGTGATCATCACGCCGCTTTACTATCATTTTCTCTCCCTTGTTCTCGGCCCGCTCGGCAATGGTCAGGCTGAACGCATCATCTCGGGAGGTCCCCTGCCATGAAGGACTGGAGCCTCGCGCCGGCCCGAGACCGCGACCTGCCAGGCATCGAGCGCCATCGCAGCCTCATGCGCGAAAACGGGCTCGCCAGCAGTGTGCTGCGCTTTGTCATGTGGTCACTGCTGCGGCCGGCTTTGAGCCTCTGGCACCGGCCTCTCATTACCGGGCGCGAGCATCTTCCAAAATCTCGTCCCTTCATTCTGGTTGCCAACCACACCAGCCACCTTGATGGCATTCTGCTCGCTTCACTGTTGCCCACAAGCTGGCGGGACCATATTTTCCCGATTGCCGCGTCCGATACGTTTTTCGAGAAACGGCCGGTTGCAGCCTTCGCCGCCCGTTTCCTCAATGCCCTGGCCATCCGCCGCTGCGGTGCACACAACCACGACCTTGAGGAACTGCGCAGGCGCCTCAATCAGGAAAAAGAAGTTTTCATCATCTTCCCCGAAGGCACCCGCAGCCGCACCGGCGAAATGCTGGCCTTTCGCAGCGGCATCGGCCGGCTCGTAGCGAAAACCAATGTCCCCGTAGTTCCGTGCTATCTCGACGGCTGTTTCCGAGCCTGGCCTCCCGGAAAACACTTCAGCAAACCCCTGAGCATCGGTATCTCCATCGGCCCACCCATGATCTTTGAAGATTGTTCCGATGACCGCGCCGGCTGGGACAGCATCGCGAAGTGCCTGAAAGCAGCCGTCGAGAACTTAGCCGAGCGACAGCAGGCTTCCAGTCTCCCGGGTGCAGCGGATCAACTCCCTTGATCCCCCCGCTTGCATCTACGCGCCCACTGAGGCATGAAGCCCGCCCTCATGTCCCACGAAGCCCAAATCGCCCGCCGTCGCTCCTTCGCGATCATTTCGCACCCGGATGCCGGTAAAACGACGCTCACCGAGAAGCTCCTGCTCTACGGCGGTGCTGTCGCGCTCGCAGGCTCCGTGACCGCCCGCAAAAACCAGCGGGCGACGACTTCCGATTGGATGGAGTTGGAAAAACAACGCGGTATTTCCGTCAGTTCCACGGTGCTGCAGTTTGAATACAAAAACTGCGTCGTGAACCTGCTCGACACACCGGGTCACAAAGACTTCTCCGAAGACACCTATCGGGTGCTCACTGCCGTCGATGCCGCCATCATGGTCATCGACGCCGGCAAAGGGATCGAGGCTCAAACGCGCAAACTCTTCGAAGTCTGCCGCCGCCGTGGCGTGCCCATCTTCACCTTCATGAACAAGCTCGACCGCCCCGCGCGCGAGCCGCTCACGCTCATGGATGAACTCGAAACCGTGCTCGGCATCGGTGCCTGCGCCATCAACTGGCCCCTCGGCCTCGGCCAGCAGTTCCGTGGCGTTTATGACCGCCGCAAAAAGGACGTGCATCTCTTCGAGCGCACAGTCCACGGCGCTTATCGTGCACCCGAAAAAGTTGGCGGCCTGGATGATGATTTTGTGGCCAAGCACACCGTTCCCGAAGCCCTCGAACAGGCCAAAATGGAGCTCGAAATGCTCGACGGGGCCGGACACGACTACGACCGCCAAAAAATCGACCGTGGCGAACTCACGCCCGTTTTTTTCGGCAGCGCCAGCAACAACTTCGGTGTCCAGCTCCTGCTCGACGGCTTCCTTGAACTTGCCCCGCCGCCCGAAGCCCGAATGGCTGATGACGGTCGCGTCATCGAGCCTAACAACGAAGGCTTCTCCGGCTTCGTCTTCAAAATTCAGGCCAACATGGACCCGCGGCATCGCGACCGCATGAGCTTCGTGCGCATCGTCAGCGGCAAGTTCGAGCGCGACATGCAGGTCACGCACACCCGCACCGGCAAGATCGTCCGCCTCGCCAACTCGCAGAAACTGTTCGCCCAGGATCGTGAGACCGTGAACGAAGCCTACGCCGGAGATGTGGTCGGCATCGTCGGCAACCATGGCTTCGGCATCGGCGACACCCTCGCCACCGATCCCAAGCTCAAGTTTGACGAAATCCCGCGCTTCGCCCCCGAAGTCTTCGCCTACCTGCACAACCCCAGCACCGCGCACTACAAACGTTTCCGCGACGGCCTGGAGCAGCTCCTCAGCGAAGGCGTCGTGCAGCAATTCACCCAGCCGCACGCCGGTCAGCGCGTCCCGCTGCTCGGTGCCGTCGGCCCCTTGCAGTTCGAAGTCGTTCAATTCCGCCTGGAGAGCGAATACAACGCCCAAAGCCGCATCGAAAACGCCCCCTACACCGTCCTCCGCTGGGTCCGCACCAAAGACGGCGGCACCATCGAAGACTTCGACATCCCCAGCGGCGTCACCACCGCCCAGGACAGCGAAGACCGCTGGGTCGTCTTCTTCAGCGACCAATGGGCCATCAACTACTTCGAACGCCGCAATCCGAATGCCGAGCTGTCTGAGATTCCGTGGGACGAGGTGGAAAAAGCGAAGGCGAAGTGAGTAGATGCTTGACGTTGTTCTGCGATTTCGCAGAACATGTTTCATGAAGGTTAATCAAAAAGTTTTGCTCAAACACAGGCAGGAATACCTCATCCACACACCTGACTACTTGAGGAAATTCTTCGCCTGCATTCTTCCCAAGGTACGCAAAGGCAGACATCAGGCACCGAAGCACT
Source organism: Verrucomicrobiales bacterium (assembly GCA_003506995.1). GTDB lineage: Bacteria > Verrucomicrobiota > Verrucomicrobiia > Verrucomicrobiales > Verrucomicrobiaceae > Prosthecobacter. The sequence continues at coordinate 5,996 of DNXB01000599.1, read as the reverse complement.
GTGCCTACCCCTATGAAGGAGACGGGGTGTTTGGATGCGTCTCCTGTGACACGCCAGGCATCTATGAATTCACTTATCGTGGCAATTTCGACATGGAAAGAGACTTGTATCTCCGGGTTTCGTTGGAGGAAATGCAGGATATAGCGACGGGCAAAAAAGCCTTTCTAAGATTGTGGCGCTGTACTCTGCCCGAGTGTGACCATTCTTTGCACGCGAAAGATGCCACATGCGTCCATTGTGGAGAAAAATGTCGCCGTGCCACTTGGACCAAAAAACAAGTCACGGCCGAACGTCGAAGAGAGAAACGATTTAGAAAATGGATGATCGAGTCGATCGGTGCATCCGAAAACCAGGAAGAGGAGGCAGAGGGGCGCCGCCCAAAGTACCCGATCAAGAGCATCGTCTACCCCGAGTTCCCATCCATTGGCATGCTTGTTGATTTGGGACGCAAAAAGTGTGCTGCGCTGATCAATGCAATCGACAGTAATGATGGAAAGCCAGTCCGCTTTTTAAACTTAGAAAAGACTTCTCAGAACCTGAGCATGGGGGTTTGTGGCGTCAGTTTGACGTTCCCAGGCAGACGGGTTTCTGTCGGAGAGTTTGCGTGGGAGATTGCGAACGTGGCTGTTAGTTGGGGAACACAGAACCGCTTAAAGCATGCTCCTGAACGTCCTATTCCTGGAATTCGCGATTATTGGCTTCACTCGTTGGCCTTGCATAGCAACAGTTGGTGGTGGGAGCCTCTGGTTTACGGATCCACTCATATTCCCACCCCCGACGATTTTGATCCCTTGGTAATGATGGGGCTCAAAGACCGCCAGAAGGCCAACCCATGACCACCGCTGAAATTACCGCTGCGCTCGCCCTCATCCGGCAGGAGACGGATTTGAACGCCAAGGCCCTGCTGCTGGCCGCGCTCGTGTCCGAGTTGTTTCGCGAACGTGGCTTTGAGCCCGTGGTCGTTGGCGGTTCCGCCATTGAGTTCTACACCGACGGCGCTTACATGTCCGGGGACACGGATATTTGCTGGACCGGCTGGCCGCAGCCGGATGATGAGCAGCGGGAGGAGATCATGCGGCAGATTCCCGGCATCAAATGCCACGGTGGTGTCAAAAGCTGGGGCATTGAAGGGCTGTGGATCGATCTGCTCGGAGAGATCGACTATCGGGCAGACAAAGCATTCTCGCGGCTCGATACGCCCCACGGTGAGGTTCGATTGATCCCAGTTGAAGATGCCTTGGCAGGGCGTGTGTATGCTGCCAGATGCTATTGCAGCGGTTACGATGAGAAAGATGACGACTGTGCCAAGAAGCTCATGGCCGCTGTGCTGAACGGACGTATTCCCATCGACTGGGAAGAGGCTCGGCGCATCGCAGCTTGCTCGAAGTACAACTGCCTGTCCGAGTTTGAGGCGGTCAAGGCCGAGGTGGAGGCCGAACTGGCAAAATCCCGTTCCTGAACTACTCTGGCCCATGACACCGTCGAAACTCAAAACTAGCCCCGAGCGCACCTGGACCTGGGAGCAGTGGCAGGCAGGCCGTGCCGAGAGGCGGCGGCTGGGGAATCTCGTGGCTCCGAAGAACATCCGGCGGAAGAAGAGCGAGGGGGATGAATACCTGCGCGAAACCTACGGCGGCGAGCGTGGGCCGAAGTTCAACAAGCCCTTTGATCCTTCGGCGGACGAAGTTTGAGCATGAAGGGGAAAACCGTCGTCATCACCGGCTGCACACGCGGACTTGGTCGCGCGATGATTCCGCGATTCATTGACGCAGGGTGGCAGATCGCTGGTTGTGGCCGCAATGAAGCTCAAATCGCCGACTTGAGCCGCCAGTTCCCTGCCCCGCATCTGTTTCAAGCCTGCGAGGTCTCACGCGAAACTGATGTTGTTGCGTTTTGCTCCGCGATTCTCAAACAATTCGGCCCGCCGGACCTCGTGCTGAACAACGCGGCCATCATCAACCCCAACGCGCCGCTGTGGGAGACGAGCGCGGAGGAGTTCAGCCGCATCATCGACATCAACATCAAAGGCCCGGCCGCGATGATGCGTCATCTGCTGCCTGCGATGCTGAAACGCGGCAGCGGCGTGATCGTGAACTTCTCCTCCGGCTGGGGCCGTTGCGCCGCAGCCGATGTCGCGCCGTATTGCGCCACAAAATACGCCATTGAGGGCCTCAGCATGGCCACGGCGCAGGACACTGGCGGCAAGGTGGCCGTGATCCCGATGAATCCGGGCATCATCGACACCGACATGCTCCGCAGCACTTTCGGCGGCGAAGCGGGCGGTTTCCCGGATGCGGAGGACTGGGCCGCACGCGCTGTGCCTTTCTTCATCAAACTCGGCCCCAAGGACAACGGCAAGCCGCTCACGGTGCCGGGCTAGTTGTCAATTCATCCGGCATTTGTATTCTTGGGTCGTGAATGACTCTTTGCTGCCAGACGATCTTCCACATCAATGCCCTCAATGCGGGGCTTCTTTGATGTTGATGCGCAATGTCCGCACGCAGCTCAGCAGTCGTGGCCGTTTGATGAAATCGCTCGCACGGCTGGCATTTCCGCTGAGCCTCGCAGCGATGGCGGTTCTTCTGGTGATTCAGCCAGAATGGCTGGTCATCGACCGCTCGCTGGGTTTTGGCATCGTTCTCGTGATTTTGTTCCCCACCATGCTGTTGGAGAGTTTCGTGATGATCTGCCGTCGTGTGCGCACTGTTCATTGTCATGGTTGCGCTTGGGAAAAGGATTTTCCTTTTGTCGCCAAGCTTGCTGATCAGACAACCATGAAAACCAAGTCGTCTGATTGACGGACGGGTTTGTTCATCAATCATCCCCCATGCGCTTTCTCATCACCGCTGGCCCGACGCGGGAGCCGATTGATCCGGTGCGGTTCCTTTCGAACCGCTCCTCGGGGCGCATGGGTTATGCGCTGGCCGAGGCCGCGTGCGAAGCAGGGCACGATGTGGTGCTCGTTTCAGGCCCGGTGACGATCCCCGCACCGGCAGGCGTGACTTTGATCAAGGTGGAAACGGCGCGGGAGATGTTCGACGCGGTGCAAATCTACCTCAGCGGCTGTGACGCGGCCATTTTCAGCGCGGCGGTGGCGGATTACCGGCCGGTGCATGTCGTGGCACAAAAATTGAAAAAGACCGCCGACAGGCTCACGCTCGAACTCGAACGCACCGAGGACATCCTCGGCTCTGCGCGCACGAAACTCGGCTTCCAGGGCTTCCTAGTCGGCTTTGCGGCGGAAACCGAGAACCTGATTGCTCAGGCGCAGGAGAAGCTGGAGCGCAAAGGCTGCGACATGATCGTCGCCAACGACGTGTCACAGTCGGGCATCGGGTTTGACAGTGCGGAAAACGAAGTCACCCTCTGCCTCCCCGGCGGCCGGACGATTCATCTCCCCAGACAGTCGAAAGCCGCCCTCGCGCGTGAACTGATCGCGCACATCACCCAGCTCTCAGCCCCCAACGACCCGAAGTGAACGAACTCCTCGCCACCGCCACCGAAGCCGCGCACGCCGCAGGCAAAATGATCAAAGACAACTTCGGCTCCGAGCTTACGGTGAACGAAATGCAGCGCCACGACATCAAGCTGGAGCTTGATGTGCTCAGCCAGAAACTCATCACCGAGATGATCCTCGCCCATTTCCCTGATCACGCCATTCTCGGCGAGGAAGGCGGCGAAATCGGCGGCAACGGCGAAATCGAATGGATCGTCGATCCCATCGACGGCACGGTGAACTACTTCTTCGGCATCCCGCACTTCTGCGTCTCCATCGCCGCCCGGAAGCGCGAGTCGAAGGAACTGCTCATCGGCGTGATCTTCGACCCGATGCAGAATGAAACCTGGACCGTCGTGCGTGGCGAAAAGCCGATGCTCAATGGGAAAACCATCGCCGTCAGCAATCACGCCGAGATGGCCGAGGCGGTCGTCACCGTGGGCTTTTCCAAGAGCAAGGAGGCGCTCGATCTGGGCTTCGCCCGCTACAAGCGCATCGCCTACGAAGTGCGCAAGACACGCATGCTCGGCAGCGCCGCGCTGGCGATGGCCTACATCGCCACCGGTCGTCTCGATGCGTATGTCGAGGAGCAGATCAGCCTCTGGGACATCGCAGCCGGCCAGCTCATGGTCGAAGAAGGCGGCGGCAAGGTGATGCTGAAGCCGAGCACCACGAAGCCCGGCACCATGTTCATCTGCGCCTGGAACGGCAAGCTGCCGATTGAGGAGTATCTTTAACGCAAGCGCTGCGCCAGACCGGACAGCGCCGCCTTCGTGGCCGGGAACACGCCGTGCTCGGTGATCAAACCGGTCACGAGATGCGCTGGCGTCACGTCGAAGGCATCGTTACGGGCCGCTGTGGTCTCTGGCGTGATCAAAATCTCCTCACGCAGGCTTGCCTCCGTGCGTCCGACCAGATGCGTGACCTCGCGCGATGAGCGCTGCTCGATGGGAATGTCACGCATGCCGTCCTCAATCGTCCAGTCGATGGTGCTGACCGGCATGGCGACGTAAAACGGCACGTTGTGCGCCTTCGCGGCCAGCGCTTTCAGATAAGTGCCGATCTTGTTCGCCACATCGCCCGCCGCCGTCACGCGGTCGGCCCCGACGATGATGAGATCGACCAAGCCGCGCTGGATCAGGTGCCCGGCGGCGTTGTCCACGATCAGCGTGTGCGGCACCTGATGCTGGCCGAGCTCCCAGGCCGTGAGCGACGCGCCCTGGTTGCGCGGGCGTGTCTCGCTCACCCACACATGCACCTTCATGCCGCTTTCGTGTGCCTGGTAAACTGGCGAGAGCGCCGTGCCCCAGTCCACCGTCGCCAGCCAGCCCGCGTTGCAGTGGGTCATCACGTTCAGGGTTTTGTCAGTCTTGGCGGCCAGGATTTTCTCCAGCACAGGCTGCGCATGCCTGCCAAGCGCCGCATTCGCCGCCACGTCGTCATCGCTGATCTGCAAAGCCTCGCGCCAGGCCACTTCGGCACGCTGCTCCGCAGGAAGCACGGCCACCACATCACGCACGCGCTCCAGCGCCCAGCGCAGGTTCACGGCGGTGGGCCGGGTGGCAAACAGTGTGTCGAAAGCCGTGGCGAGGCCCGCGTCCGATGGATCGTCCCGCAGACCAAAGAAAAGACCAAAAGCCGCCGTGGCACCGATCAGCGGCGCACCACGCACCTGCATCGTCTGGATCGCGACCGCGGCGTCCTGCATGGAATTCAACTCGCACCACTCGATCTGATGCGGCAGCAGGGTCTGGTCGAGGATTTGCACCGCCTGGCGGCCAGGCAGGGATTCGATGGCGCGGCGATGGATGCCCTGAATTTTCATGAGGCGGAGGATTTACGGCCTCGAAGCGACTTCATCCAGCGCGGAGATGACCGGACGTGATGGATTTTTTGTTCGCATCATGATGTGTGAAAAAATTCCTCTTAACCGCATGACTTTCGGCCGGTCTGCCGCCAATTCTCCGCTCCCATGTCCGCCCCAGACACTCGCGAAGTCATCCTCGAAGCCCGCGAACTCACGCGTGAGTTCGACGGCGTGAAGGCGCTCGACCGTTTCAGCTTCAAGCTTCATCGAGGCGAGGTGCTGGGCCTGCTAGGCGCGAACGGCGCTGGCAAAACCACCGCGATGAACTGCCTGCTCGGCCTCACGCTGCCGACAACGGGTGATTTGTTCGCCTTCGGCCTGCCCCTTCAGGCAAATCGCATCAAAATCCTCCAGCGCTCGAATTTCTCCTCCGCCTACACCGCCCTGCCGGGGAATCTGCTCGTGTGGCAGAACCTGCTCGTGTTTGCGCGCATCTACGGCGTGCCGAATCCGAAGAAGAAGATCGCCGAGCTGCTCGAACTCCTCGAAATCTCGCATCTGCAAAAGCGCGTCACCGGCCAGCTCTCCGCCGGTGAATCCACCCGCGTGAATCTTTGCAAAGCCTTCCTCAACGATCCCGAGCTGCTCATGCTCGACGAGCCCAGACTGGGCCTGGCGCCGCTGATCGTGCGC
>DNXB01000203.1 GCA_003506995.1 Verrucomicrobiales bacterium | reverse complement strand
CGCCCTTGCCGCCGATCTTCGGACTGAGCAAACCGGAGACGAACAACGCTGAATCACGCACCACCTCGGCATCGAGGCGGAATCGCGGCCCGTGCGCCAGTAATCGGTTCTCCGGGTCCAACTGCGAACCGAGAACCGAGAACTGCGAACTCTGCCGATAGGTGTGCGAAGTGACGATCAGCTTCACGAACGCCTTCATGTCCCAGCCGCTCTCGCGGAAGGTCACTGCCAGCCAGTCGAGCAGTTCAGGATGGCTCGGCGGTTCGCCTTGGGAGCCAAAATCGTTGCTCGTCTTGACCAAACCGACGCCGAAAAACTGCTGCCACAGTCGATTCGCCTGCACACGGGCGGTGAGCGGATGCTGCGGGCTGACGAGCCATTTCGCCAGATCGAGGCGTGTGTAGTTGTCCTGCTTCGGCAAGGCCGGGAAAATGGCCGGCGTGCCGCGGGTGACCTTGTCTTTCGGCTTGTCATACTGGCCACGGTCCATCACGAAGCTCTCACGCGGTGTGGGCAGATCGGCCATGATGAAGGTGGCGGGGATCACATCGTCCAGAACCTTCTTTTTGGCCTCCAGGGCCAGTTTTTCAGCACGGACGCCGTCCACGATCTCACGCGCGCCCTGATACTCATTTTCAAACCACCATTCTTTGAGACGGACCACGTCCTTCTCCGGCCATTCGGGCTGCTTTTTGCCGCGCACGAGGGTTTGCAGGTCGTTGGGCAGCTCGGCCACGCGTTTGCCCTGATTCTTCTCAGCCCAGACCTTCCACGACCACTGCGGGTCTTTCGCCGGATCGACGCGTGAGCTCATCGCCAGGTGATCCCAGTGAACCGTGCCGCCAAACTGCGTGAACGCATAGCCCGTGACCTTCGCACCGGGTTTCAAACCGAGACGATCAGCGGCGAATTCGAGCTTCACCCATTTTCCGGCCTCCGGCAGCGCTCCCATCTGCACTTTTTCCGGCGTTCGCACCTGGCCGAAGGGAATCGCCCCTTCCTGGCCCCAAACCGCGCGATGATTCCAGCCTGCGGTGTGAAATTGTAGCATGATGGCCTTCGGCGGATTTTTCTCGTCGATGAAACATTGCACGCTGAGTTTTCCATTCGGCGGGATCTCGTATTTTCCACCGGCTGAGAAGTAATCCTGCGCCACGCCGGTTGCCGTGCGTTTCAGCGCCGCGTTGCCGCTGAAAACAGGACCTTTGTCTTTCGTGACAAACTCCGTCGGTGCGCCGGCCACGCCGACGTTCGCCCCGGCGGGGAAGGCGTCCTCAAACCACACCAGTTCGCTCATCTGCACCGGCGGCGGTGGATTCAGCGTCGCTGGATCGACGTAGTTCAGCTTTTGAATGGACTCGCGGATCTTCGCCTGCGCCGCCGCGATGCCTTGGTCGAGTTCCGCGATCTGCTTTTTCTGTTCAGCGGTGCTCAGGCGCAGAATCGGTGGAGTGAGCAGAATGTTGCCGTCCATCGCCGGATCGGCGGCGCTGTNNAGGCCCAGCCACACCGCCATCGTCGTGTCCGCACGATCCACCGCGTAGCGGAAGACAAACTCCTCATTGATCGAACCGCCCTCGCTCGTCGTGACGTTGCAACGATTGAAACCGGAGGCGATCTGCTGTTCCACCGTCGCATTCGGCAAAAGATCTCCCGCAAGCTGCCAGACGGTGAACTGGTCATAGGGCAGGTTCTGGTTGAATGCGTTCACCACCCAGTCGCGGTAAGGCCACATGCTGCGCTCGTTGTCGAGATGCAGCCCGTGCGTGTCCGCGTAGCGTGCCGCATCCAGCCAGTAGCGCCCCATGTGCTCGCCGTAACGCTCCGACTTCAGCAGGCGGGCGACGACTTTTTCATACGCATCCGCGTTCGTGTCGGCCAAAAACGCGTCAATCTCCGCCAGCGTCGGTGGCAGGCCGGTCAGATCGAGTGTCACGCGACGGATCAGCGACTCTTTGGGAGCCTCCGGTGATGGCGTCAGCTTTTCCTCCGCCAGTCGCGCCTGGATGAACGCATCAATCCCATTCTTGACCATCCCCTTGACCGGCGGCGGAGCCGTTTTGACCGGCGCTTCAAACGCCCAGTGCTTCTTATACTCCGCGCCTTCCTTGATCCACCGTTTCAGAATTTCGATCTGCGCCGGTGTGACCTTCTTGTGCGCCTCCGGCGGCGGCATGATCTCATCCTCATCGGTCGAAACGATGCGCTGAATGATCGAGCTCACCTTGGGATCGCCCGGTTTGATGGGAAACACGCCGTCGATGGCCGTGAACGCGCCCTCCGGCAGGTCGAGCCGCAGATCGGCCTTTCGTTTCTTCGCGTCAAAGCCGTGACAGGCAAAGCAGTTGTCACTCAGGATCGGCCGGATGTCGCGATTGAAGTCCAGCTTCCCCGCCGCTGACGCGGTGGTGGTCAAAAGAGCGCAAACAGCAATGGAACGAAGATGCATGGGTGGGAAAGAACGTCCGCCACCCTCTGCGGCTTTCCAGCATCAGGCATTGAGCGAGTAGCGCACCACATGGAAAAACACTGGCGCGGCGAAGCTGAGCGAGTCCATGCGGTCCATGAAGCCGCCGTGGCCGCCGATGGCGGTACCCCAGTCCTTCACGCCTCGGTCGCGTTTGATGGCGGACATCACCAGACCACCCGCAAAGCCCATGAACACAATGATGGCGGACATGCCAGCCGCCTGCAGCGGTGAAAAGGGCGTGGCCCACCAGAGCGCGGTGCCGAGGCCCACCGTTGTTGCCCCACCGCCCAGCAGGCCCTCCCAGGTTTTCCCCGGACTGACCGTGGGCGCGACCTTGTGTTTCCCGCAGGTTTTGCCCCACACATACTGCATCACATCGCTCAACTCGACGACGGCCACGAACCAGAACAGCAGCTTGGCATTCTGTCCTTCATAACCGGGAATCTTGAGCAGCAGCAGAATCGCCGGGGTGTAGCTGATGCAATACACGCACACCATCAGCCCCCACTGGATCTTTGCCGTGCGCTCCAGAAAGCGCTCGCAATCCCCGGCCATCGCCGTGCGCAGCGGCACTAGCAAAAAGGCATACACCGGGATCAAAATGACGAACATCCCGTACCATTGCGAGGCGAGAAACCAGTAATGCAGCGGCGTGATGATGAAGAACACCCAGAACAGCGTGCGGTGATCCCCCGGTTTCGTCGGTGACAACGTGATGAACTCCCGCAGCGCCATGAACGAGCAAAGCCCGAATAAGATCGTGGTCCCGATGTTCCCCAGCGCCAGCGCCCCCGCAAACACCGCCACCATCATCCACCAGGCGTTCGTGCGGGCGTTCAAATTGGTCATCGTGGCCTTCGCCGACTCTGTCCTGGCGCGTCTGGCCAAAACGAAGCCGATGAGCGAAGCGATCACGAGCAGCCCCAGAGTGCCGCCGAGGAGGTAGAGGAGTGCAGGATCGTTTCGGAAGGGCATGGGCGGATTATTTCACAGCGGGTAGAGATGAGCAAGGATCGCCTCGGTGCCTGTCGCCTCGGTGCCTCCCAGCTCACGGATGATCCACATCGACAGGCTTGCCTCGACCAGTGTGCTATGGCATCCTGACATCAGGATGAACGCTTTCGCAGACCTCGAACAGGTGCTGAACCCTGCTGACTCCATCTTCACGGTGGAAGGCGCCCGTCGGCTGGTGAACATGCCGACCAATCCCGAGCGAATCGCCCGCATGGAGGAGCTGGGAGAGAAGGCTGGCGAAGACACGCTGACCTGCGCGGAGCGCAGCGAGTATGAGGCGCTGATTCATTCTTCTAAATTGATATCCGTCCTGCGACTGAAGGCCGGAGCCTTCCTTCAAAATCTCAAAGCGGCCTGATTTGGACCCGAAGCCGCGATGGAGCACGCATTCTTGGGATCACTGACATCGGACGCACCACCGCCTGGCTGCTCCAGTTCAACAGCGATCTCAATCTGCTGCAAAGGCAGGCGATTCTCGAAAAGCGTTCGTTGGATTGAGCCTCACGGATTCCCCCGCCACCGCCGGCTCGCTCCGTCGATTCAAAAACTGCCCGCTCTTTACGATCTCCAGCACGGCAGCAGAAAACTTGCCTTGGTTGGCTTTGAGTGAGGCCTGCATCTGCTGGAGGAGTTTTTTGTCGCTGGGGAGGGTTTGGCGGCCGAGGGCATAGCCGAGGAGCTTGCGGGTGAACTGGGTGAGGAACTGCCCTTCGTTCTTTTTGAGGTAGTCGCGGAGGCCAGAGAGACCGGTGAATTGGGTGCCGTCCATCATTTCGCCAGTGTCGTCGATTTTTCCGCCGGTGTCGTCGGTGGCGCGGAAGCGGCCGATGGGGTCGTAGCTTTCCAAGGCGAAGCCGAGAGGGTCGATGCGCTCGTGGCAGACGGCGCAGGCGGAATCGGTGCGGTGCTGCATGAGGGCCTCGCGCAAGGAGGAGGGTTTGCTGGTTTCTTTGAGCTCGGGGACGTTCGGCGGCGGTGGTGGGCTGCTGAAGCCGAGGACGACCTGATAAAGGTAGTCGCCACGCACGACGGGGCTGGTGCGGTGCGGGCGGGAGGTCTTCGTCAGGATCGCGCCCATGCCGAGAATACCGCCGCGGTTTTGCTGCGCGGCTTTGACCTCGCGGAAGTCGCCGCCAGTGACTCCGGGGATGCCGTAGTGCTTGGCGAGGCGTTCGTTGAGGAAGGTATAGTCGCCGCCGATGATGTCGGAGACGTTGCGGTCATCGCGGACGAGGTGGGTGAAGAACTCGACGGCCTCGCGATGCATGTCGGCGCGGAGTTCGGGGGTGAACTGCGGGTATTTTTTCTCGTCCACGCTGTTGTGCGAATCGAAGCCGTTGAACTTCAACCACTGCCCAGCGAACTCTTTGGCGAGGGCGGAGGCTTTGGAATCACGCAGCATGCGCTGAGTCTGTGCGGCGAGCACTTCGGGCTTCAAAAGGCTGCCGTCATCGGCGGTGCGCTTTAGTTCGTAGTCGGGCTTGGAGGCCCAGATAAAATAGCTGAGGCGTGAGGCAAGTTCGTGGGCGCTGAGCGGCACTTCGGTGGTTTTGGCATTGGCGAGCTGCGGCAGCGTCTCGGCTTTGAAGAGGAAATTTGGCGACACGAGGATGCGCACGAGCACTTCACGCGCGGCGGATTCGCGGTCGAGTTCCTTCTGGCGGCCGGCGGAGTAGAGCGCATCGAGTTTCGCATTCTCATCGCCGGTGAGCGGACGTCGCCACGCGAGACTGGCGAAGTAACGCAGGTGGCCGCAGAGAAGCCCGTCGTATTCCCTTTCCTGCTGCGGGTTGAGTTTACCGGGCGCGGTGTAGCCCCAGTCCTTCTTCATCGCGGCGAGGTGGTTGCGGTCTTTCTCACCGAGGAGTTCGCCGAGCTGCTCGTCATAGAAGTAATAGACGCCGAGGCCGGGCGAGCTGCGATGCATGTTCTCGGCGACGATTTCGAGGCGACGCTCAAACATGTCGGCAAAGGCTTGTTTCATCGAGTTGAACTCACCCATAGTCTGTTGCGAGGCTTTGGTGCCGCGTTTCCAGATCGTCAGCACGCCGGACATGACCTTCGTCACATCGCGAGGCTTGTCGGTGCTGAGCGCCCACTGGATGGTGGCGTTTTCGACCTCGGGGTTTTCCATGTCGAGGCGTGTGTCCACCTTCAACCAGTGAGCGCCTTCCGGCAGCGGCAGAGTGAAGACCTGCGGCGCGGCAAAGGCGAGCACCTGCGGCTCGATCGTGCGACCGGGCTGCGGATGCTTGCCATAAGCGGCACGCATTTTTTCCAACTCGGCGATGCGGGCCTTCAGCACGTCGAGATTCGGCGGCGGTGGGTTTGCAGCGGCCTGCTTCTTCTTTTCGTCGAGTGTCTTGGTGAGCCAGTGGAAGTAATTGAGCTTCTGCTTGCCGACACTGACCTCAATGTAGGTCACGAGGGCGATGTCGCCTTTGTTGCCATCGGCGGTGTCGCCAAAGCATAGGTGGACGTGTGTTTTGCCATTCACGGAGGTCTGCATCGGATACGGGCGGATGCCGTCGCTGTCCTGCTGCCAGCGCTGCGGGCCTTCGCCGGGACGTTTGGGGTTGTTCCAAGACTGGCGATCCGCCGCGATGGTCTGGATGATGGGCAAGGCGGTCTTCTCATCCGCAGGCAAGGCACGCCAGGGCACGCGGGTGAGGTCGAGGAAGCGTGATTTCGGCTCCGTGTTGTTCAGGTGCTTCCACCAATTCGCGAGGAAGTAGATGTTGAGCTTCATGTCCTTCGCGAGCTGCTCCAGCGGCACTTTTTGATGCTGATGCCTCCAGCACGCGTGCATGTAATCGGCCTCTCGCAGCGGCTGATCGTCCGTCGGCAGATGCGGCGCGGCCTTCTGCTGAAGCCAGACATACAGGCCCTGCTGCGCGTGTGCTTTCACCTGCTCCGGGCCGCGCAGGCCGATGCGGTTGGGGTGAAACACGATGCCCGTGCCCGGCATGATCGACGCGTGATCCGCGAGCTTCCGAGCGGCAGCGAAATACTTGTCGATGGCCGCTGGGCTCATGAACAGCACGTCGCCGGTGTTGGTAAAACCTTCGCCGCCGCCGCCGTCGGTTTGGAATTCCTTCGCGAGGGCGTAATCGCGGCCCGTGAGGTCGCGGATCGTGTAGTCATACTCGGCATTCGTGAGCCGCCGCATCGTCACCGGCCCTGGATCGCCCGATTTCGCCTCCGCGAGCAGATCGAGCGAATGCTGCACCCAGCCGGTGATGCCGGCTTTTTCCTCGGGGGAGAGCTGCTTCGCCTTTCGCGGCGGCATGTCGCCGTTGTCGATGGTGTCCTTCACCGTGTTCCAGATCTCGAAATTCACCGGCACATCGGGATTCGCGGCGAACTTCTTCAAATCGACATCGCCCTTCATTTTCTCCGCGTTGTGGCATTCGTAGCACTTTGCCGCGAGGAAGGACTCCGCCTGCTTCCAATCGGGAGCGGCAGCAAGTTGAGACGCGGCGACGACAAGGGCGGCCAAGGCGAGATGGCTGGGATTCAGGGGCATTTTCAAAGTTTGGGGACAACGACTACGCATCAAAACGGGCAGATTTCATGCCGAGATTGTGCTCGATGCGGCGATGCTTGGTTGAGTTGAAGATTGCAGCCGTCGAAGAACCGTCCACAATCGACCGCACATGAGACTGGACAAACTGACCCTGAAAAATTTCCGAGGCTTCGCGGAGCGGAGCTTCGAGTTTCAGCCGCAGTTCAATCTCATCATCGGCGAAAACGGCACGGGGAAGACTTCCGTGCTTAAGGGTGCGGAGGTGGCGCTGGGGGTGTGGGAAATGGTGGCAGATATTGGAGAAAAACGCCCTATACAGAATGAAGATATTCGGCGGATTCCCATAACGGCGCACGTTGTGCTAATGACATTTGAGCCGCAACATCCCGTTCGAGTTGATGCTCTGGGACTTCTTTACGATCGGCATGCGACTGTTAGCTGGCAAAGATATACGGAAACTCGCAAAGCTCAGAAGAAGACACTGATACATACTGCAACTCACATTCCTTGGGAAACTGCCAGCCAAATTCCTCCTTATACTGGAATCAAAGGCAGCTTACGTGAACGTGTTCAATCCGGCGAACGTGTCGAACTCCCCCTCATCGCTTGCTACGCCGCTGACCGTCTCTGGAGCGAACCGAGTGAGCCGGTCGAGCCGAATCCCGACGAGAAGCTCCACCTTAGCCGCTTCGAAGGTTACCGCGACTGCTTCCACAGTAGCTCCAGCAAGCGGGAGCTGAACCGCTGGATTTTCAAACAGGACATCAAGGCCCTCAAAGGCAATGGCGCGGGCATTGCGTATGGCGTGATGAAGAGCGCGATCCTTGGCTGTCTGCCGCACAGCAAGGATGTGGTGATGGACTATGATCTCACGCAGGCGGCGATTGTGTTTGAGGACGGCAAAACGGTGCTGTTGGATGATTTGAGTGACGGGCAGCGCACGATGGTCACGCTAGTGGGCGATCTGGCCCGGCGTGCGATCACGCTGAACCCGTGGATGGGCGCGGAAGTGCTCCAGCAGACGCACGGCGTCGTTTTGATCGACGAACTCGACCTGCACCTGCATCCGCAATGGCAGCGGCGACTGGTGGATGATCTGCGACGCACGTTTCCAAAGCTTCAGTTCATCTGCACCACGCATTCGCCTTTCCTCATCCAGTCCGTGCGACCGGGAGAACTCATCAAGCTGGATGGAGAACTGGTGATCGAGCCGACAGGCCGTAGCCTGGAAGAAATCGTGGACCTCATCATGGATGTGAGCAGCCCGGAGCGCAGTCAACGGCACCAGGAGATGCTGGACACCGCACGCGACTACCTGGGCCTCGTGGAGGAAGCGAAAGCCGCCACGCCGGAGAGACAGGCGGAAATCCAGCGCGAAGTCGTCCGCCTCCTGGCACGCTTCACGGACAATCCTGCCTACACCGCACTTCTGGAGCGCAAAGGCATCCTCACCCAGCCTTGAACCATGCGCCCCATCGAACGCGGCTCCGTTCCCCAGGTCTATGCGCGTTACGAAGACGCGAAGCAGGATCTCGTGAACCGGCTGGGGCTCTATTGCAGCTATTGTGAGAGACGCATCGCCACGCTGCTGGCAGTGGAGCACATCCAGCCCAAGGCGCTGCCGCAGTATGCACATTTGGAGTTGGTCTGGGAAAACTTCCTTCTTGGCTGTGTGAACTGCAACTCGGCGAAGGGCGATCAAGACGTGATTCTCGCAGACGTTTTGCTGCCTGATCGTGACAACACGTTTGCCGCCTACCGCTACGATTCGCTCGGCACGGTGGAGGTCGTCACCGGGCCGTCAGAAAGTCTGGCTGAAGCCACGAGAGAACTCACCGCGCTGAACCGCCTGACGCACAGCGACTGGAATGACCAAGTGATGTTCTCCGCTCTCGAACGTGTTAGCCAACGAGTGCAGGCTTGGGAGCAGGCGCGAGAAGCCTTGGTAGATTTCCAGGCTGGACGGACCACTGCCCGTGCCATTGCCCGAGAAGCAGCGGGCTGTGGCTTCTTCAGCATCTGGATGGCCGCTTTTGAAGGCATCCCGGAAGTGCGTCGCGAAATCATCGCCGCCTTTCCAGGCACAGCAGCGGACTGCTTTGATGCTTTGACGGCACCCGTGTCCCCGCGTCCACCCAACGGCCTGCCGCACTCTGCCAAATCCTGACCCATGTCCGCTACGTCAGACCCGCTCCTGCCTCTCCTCAAGCAATCCTTCGGCTACGACGCCTTCCGTCCGCTCCAGCGGGAGATCATGGCGGCGTCGCTGGCGGGGAAGGATGTGGTGGCGATTTTGCCGACGGGCGCGGGGAAGTCGCTGTGCTTTCAACTGCCTGCGCTGGCGCGGGAGGGCGTGACGTTGGTGGTTTCGCCGCTGATCGCGCTGATGAAGGATCAGGTCGATGCGCTGACGGCCAGCGGCGTGGCGGCGACGTTTTTGAATTCGTCGATCCAGGGCAGCGAGGCGCAGCGGCGGCGCTCGGGACTGGAAAACGGCCATTACAAGCTGCTCTACGCCGCGCCGGAGCGCGTGATGATGCAGGGCTTTGTGGAGGACTTGCAACGTTGGAATGTCACGGCCATCGCGGTCGATGAGGCGCACTGCATCAGCGAGTGGGGGCATGATTTCCGACCGGAATATCGCCAGCTCGCGCAATTGCGCGCCAAGCTGCCCGGCGTGCAGTTTCTGGCGCTCACGGCCACCGCCACGGAGCAGGTGCGCGGCGACATCATCCGCCAGCTTGAGCTGCCGGAGCCAGAAGTGTTCCTCGCGAGCTTCAACCGGCCGAATTTGAGCTACAGCATCGTGCCGAAGAGCAAATCAACGCGGCAGGTGTATGAGTTCATCCGTGAGCGGCCGAACGACGCGGGCATCGTGTATGTGCAGTCGCGCAAGAGCGCGGAATCACTCGCGGCGGCGTTGCTGGCGGAAGGCGTGAAGGCCGTGGCATATCACGCGGGCTTGCAGCCGGAGGAGCGGGCGGCGAACCAGGAAGCCTTCATCCGCGATGAGGCGCGGGTCGTTTGCGCGACGATCGCCTTCGGCATGGGCATCAACAAACCGGACGTGCGTTTCGTGATTCATGCCGATCTGCCGAAGAACATCGAAGGCTACTACCAGGAGACGGGCCGTGCGGGGCGCGACGGCCTGCCCGCTGACTGCGTGCTGCTTTATTCGCGCGGCGATCTGGTGCGGAATTTGAAGTTTCTCGATGAAATGACCGACGCGAAGGCCGCCGAGATCGCCGCGCGGCAGATGCGTCTCATGGCCGACTTTGCCGAGGGCAGCGAGTGCCGCCGCGTGTCGCTGCTGGACTACTTCGGCGAGCAGTGGCCCGGCGACAACTGCGGCGGCTGCGACATCTGCCTGCAACCACGCGAGACCTGGGACGCCACCACGCAGGCGCAAAAGCTGCTGAGCTGTGTCTTCCGCATCAAACAAAAGAGCAACTTCAGCACCGGGCTCAATCACGTCGTCGAAGTGCTCGCCGGGGCGAACACGGAGAAGATTCGCAAATGGTATCACGACCAGCTCAGCACCTACGGCATCGGCAAAGACACGCCGCGTGAGGAATGGGCCGCGCTGGGCCGCCAGCTCATCCGCCTGGGCTACATCGATACCAGCGCGGACAATTTCCAGACGCTCACGCTTTCCAGGCAGGGTCTCTCCGCGCTGATGAACCGCACGCCGATCCTGCTCACACGCTCACCGGTCATCGCAAGCACCAGCACGGCCAAAGTCTCGCGCGCAGGCAGCATCGCCTGCGATGAGGGTCTCTTTGCGGAGCTGCGAGCACTGCGGAAGCGGCTCGCCGATGAAAAAGGCGTGCCGCCGTATGTCGTCTTTGGGGACACCAGCCTGCGCCATATGTGCCGCAGCTATCCGCAGACGGATCGCGCCTTCCTCGACATCCCCGGCGTCGGCAGTCAGAAGCTCGCGGATTACGGCCAGCTTTTCATGGCGGAAATCAAAGCGTGGCTGGCCGGGCATGAGCGCCAGACTTTCGCCGCTGAAGCTCCGCCGCCGCCCGCGCCGAAAATGAAAAGCGAAAGCGGCGCGAACGGCACCGCGCTCGAAACGCTGCGCCTGTACCGCCAGGGCCTCAGCCCGGAAAGGATCGCAGCGCAGCGCAATCTCGTCGTCAGCACGATTCATAACCATCTGGCCCAGGCCATCGCCAGCAGCGCGCTCCAGGCCGATCCGCGTGATTACTTCAGCACCGAGGACGAACAACTCATGCGCGATGCCGCCGCCGAGCACGGCCTCGAAAGCCTCAGCAAACTCAAAGAAGCCCTCAACAACCGCTTCGACTACCCCACGCTGCATTACTTCCGGGCGTTTGAGACGCGTCAGTAGCTTTGGCTGGCAGCCGAAGCCGGGCGTCCCCAAGCCGATTCGATTGCCAATCGAATCTACGTCTCGCCAATCGACTCCGTGGGGCAGCTTTCGAGGGCTTCGCGGCAGAGCGCGACTTCTTCATCCGTCACGGGCTGTAGGAAGACGTGGCTTTGACCGATGTCGTCATCGCGGCGGAAATGCGCGGGCGCTGCACTGGGGCAGAGGCCGCAGTCAACGCAGGAGGAATCGACGTAGAAGCGTCCGGGGACATTTTGAGGCAGGCGGTCAAGGATTTCGGCCATGGGATGATTGGTGTGTTTGAGGCCCAGACTTCGCACGGCAGAAGAAATGCGTGAAGTGCATAAAAATCATGGTTTGATGCAATGAATGCAACAATACCTCGCCACGAAGCCCTTCGACCTCCATGCGCTGCATCTTTTTCACCTCGTCGTGAAGCATCGCAGCTTCACGCGTGCCGCGCGTGAGGCGGGACTCTCTCAAAGCGCTCTCACGCGGCAGATGCAGTCGCTGGAGTCTCGGCTCGGCATTGATCTCATCAACCGCACCACGCGCTCAGTCGAAGTCACGGAGGCGGGCATCTACCTCGCGGCAGAGGCGGCGCGGCTCATTGGCGGTGTCGCGGCGACGCTGGATGGATTGCACGCCGCGTTTGGCAATGTCAGGCCGGAGGTGCGAGTCAGTGTCTCCCGCACGCTGGCTATGGCGCATATGCCGGGCCTCTTTCATGCGAATCATCAGCGGCATCCCGAGGTGGTCTGCCGCGTGAGTTATCACTCCGGCGGCGCCATTCTCACCGCACTGGATGCCAACGAGACTGACATCGGTGTGCTCTGCCCTCCGGCGAAGCTGCCGGATTCAGTGAAGGTCACGCACCGCTTCAAAGACCGCTTTGAGCTCATCGCCCCGGCGGCACTGGCCGCGCTGGCACCGCTGAAGCGGGCAGACCGGCTCAAAAAATGGCTCCCCCAACAGCCCTGGCTCATGATCGACGCGGGGACGAACACCGGCCAATCTCTCCGCCGCTGGATGAAGCGAAACAGCCTCACGGTGACGCCAGTGATGGAGCTGGACAGCTTCGACCTCATCATCAACCTCGTCGCCAGTGGCTACGGACTCGCCTTCGTGCCACGCCGTGCGCTGGCGCTTTATCGGCGAAAGGAATCGCTGGTCACGCTGCCGCTCGCCGAGCACTTCGAGCGTGAAGTCGTCGCCCTTACCCGCAAACACCGCAAACTGCCGCCGCATCTGGCGCGATTCGTGGAGAACATTTTGTTCTAATGATCGTATAACATTATGTTCACGAAACATAATGTTTGCCATGATGCATGGCGGCGGTTAAAATCCGCGCATGAACCTGGACTTCGTCAATCGCATCAAGGAACAGGCCGAGCTGGCCGCTGCCACCCGCAAGGGCGGGCTGCTGGTGGTGTTCGGGCGCAGGCGCGTGGGCAAGAGCCGGCTGCTGCGGCACTGGCTGACCACGAACGGCGGCCTGTACAGTCAGGCCATCGAAGGCCCGCAGGACATGCAGATCCGGCAGGTGTTTGATGACATCAAGGCCCGGCTCAGCACGCAGATCGTGCCCAAAACGTGGCCGGAGTTTCTGGAGGTGCTCGGTTTGCAAAAAAAGCCGTGGTCGCTGTGCCTGGATGAGTTTCCCTATCTCACGGCGGTCGATCCGTCCCTGCCGAGCCAGTTGCAGAAGTGGATCGACCACGCCATGCCGAAGGGCTGCCTGCTCATCCTCGCCGGATCGAGCACGCGCATGATGAACGACCTGTTCCTCAACCGCGCCGCGCCGCTTTATGGCCGTGCGCACAAGCTGCTGCAGGTGAAGCCGATGGACTACGCCGCCTTTTGCGCGGCCTGCGCGTTGAAACCGGCCGACATGGCCTCGTTTGAGAAATTCTCGCTCGTGGGCGGCATCCCGAAGTACTGGGAATTCGTCGAGAAAGGCGCGGACGTCATCGCTTTGGCAGAATCGCTCTATTTCGACTTCGCCCCCTACATGGAGCAGGAGCCGCAGCGCATTTTGCGGGATGAGGGCGTGCTCGGAGCCAATGCAGTGTCCGTGCTGGAGGCCGTGGGTCGTGGCGCGGAGCGTCCTTCTGAGATCGCGCAGCGCCTGGGCACGGCGCAGACCAATCTCTCGCGCCTTTTGCAGCAGCTCCTGGATGCCTCCGTGCTCGCCCGTGAGCTGCCGTTTGGCGAAAGCGTGCGCACGACGAAGAAAATCCTCTATCGCATCGCCGATCCGACAATGCGGTTCTGGTTCCGCGTGCATTCGCCGCATCAGAGCCGCTGGCACAGCTACACGCCTGAGGAAAAGCTCAAGCTCATCCACGAGCACGCCTCCACCGTCTTCGAAGATGCCTGCCGCGCCCGCTTTCCTGGCGCCTCGCGGTATTGGGAGAAAGACATCGAGCTCGACATCGTGGCCCAAGACCCTGACAAGGCCAAAGGCCTGCTCGTGGCCGAGGTGAAATGGCGCAAGCTCAGCGCCGCCGAGCGCCGCCATGTGATGACCCAGCTCCAGCAAAAATGGGCGCGCACCGCCCTCAGCCAGCGCCACGCCGAGGTGCGGTTCGAGGTCTTTGATGCGGCGGCAAAGTAGTCAATCGCTCCGCGTGATGACAACGGCGGGTGGAATGCATGAATGCCTATCGAGTTATCGCAGGCGCTGTGCTCGTCACGCGGAGCGATGACGGCTTCTATATCGCCAGCGCGTTCTCTGCGTCGCCGAATGGGAGGTGAATCGCTAAATTTCACTCACTGTTTCTGCAAAGAGGCGTGCGCCGTCAGCCTTTGCGTCTTCAACTGGACACAAAAGATCGCGGCTTAGCCGGCGCTTGTGTTCAAGCAAATCATGTAGGCGCAGATCAAAGCTATGGTCACTGATCGCAGGATCAGGATGCTTGGCCTGAGGCAGCCAGACGGTGACGGGTTTATTCTGGCCGATTCGATAGGCGCGATCGGTGCATTGATCTTCGACGGCTGGATTCCACCAGCGCTCCAGATGAATGACATGATTGGCGGCGGTAATGGTGAAACCGACGCCAGCGGCTTTTGGAGACAGCAGCATGAGTCCAAAGCCTGGAGGTGCAGACTGGCAGGCATTCACCATATCCTCCCGCTGCTTGGCAGGCGTGGTGCCGTTGATCAGTGCCACATCGGGCATCTGATAGCGATTTGCCAAATACAGCCGCAACCACTTTTGCATTCTTCGGGAGTTCACAAACAGCAGCGCTTTCTCGCCGCGTTGCCGGATGGTTCCGAGAATTTCATCGAGCATCTGGATTCGTGCAGAGGCAGACATGAAGCCGTCTAAATCAAACGCGGACTCCGTAGGATCATCAGACACCAGCCAAGGGTGCAATGAAACCAAACGCAGAGCATGAAGTGCTTTCAGTTTGGCACCCGGTTCAGCCTCCCCGCGACTTGACGTAATTACCTCATGATAAAGCTGCGCCTGTTTATCGGGCATCATTGTTTGTCTTGTCTCGACTTTCTTCTCCGGCAGACCTTCAAGAATCTCGTCCTTCATTCGGCGCAGCATGAATGCCTGAGGTGTCTCGCCACCAGCCTCGGATGTGGTGATGAGGTTCTTGAGTTTCGAGGCAGCTTCGAGAGTTTCATCCTTCTCATACGCTGCGCTGAACTCCTTGAGCGAACCCAGCAGACCCGGATAAACGGCGTCGCTGACGCACCAAAGGTCTGCGCGCCGATTCTCGACTGGAGTTCCGGTCATGGCGATCTTGAAGTCGGCATTCAGTGACTTGGCAGCGTCCGTCACCTGGGTATCCGGGGATTTGATCTTTTGCGCCTCATCCATCACCACGCAACGGAAGCGAACCTCTGCAAAAGCCTGCTGGTAGCCTTTCAGAGTCTCGTATGTCGTCAACACCCAGGCCGCTCGTCGGAGCTTGTCCGAATCCAGCCCTTGACCATCTGCGCGACGAGCGTGTCGCAGGTGCGAACCATGCACTTGTAGCACATCCCCGAGACCTGGTTGATCCAGATGCTTGTCGTGTTCTGCCTTCCAGTTGAGCAGCAAAGCCGTGGGTGCCACGATCAGACATCCGCCTGCCTGAGGAGATGGGTCAGAAGGCGAGTTTTCTCGCTGCCAAAGCAAAAAAGCGAGTGCTTGGAGGGTTTTGCCAAGCCCCATGTCATCGGCCAAGAGAACTCCCGGCATGCCATCCTTCCAAGCATCCTGCATCCAGCGTAGACCTTGAATTTGATGTTCCTTCAATCCACTTCGCAACCCGGCTGGCAAAGTGGATTGAGTCAAAGCCGACCTCGGAGTCAGACCACGACGAGAAGCGACTGTCTCGTAATGTCCGTCGATCAAGAGAGCCATCCGGCCTGTCGAATCAGATGGCTCTTTCTTGGGTGGATCAATCACGGAAACAAGAGCCTTCAAAGTCTCGGACGTCGCCGGGATTCGTTGTCCTGCGTGTTCGACAAAGTCCTGCTGTACACTGATGGCTCGCTCGACTACCAGATGGAGATTGCGTGCTTCAACTTTACCCAAAGGCAAGTCCACGGGACCACTCTCGGTTTCAATCCTCAAACCAGTGGCTGGCGGCTGTCCTTCCTCCTCGGGTGGGAACCAGTCATTCCCGCGTTTTTGAATCCAGGGCAGGACGGGCTTCTGCCAGATGCCGATACCGATGATGCGATCAGACAGGTAATCCTTCGTTTCCAGAAACAGAGACTCCAACATCTCATCCAATCCCTCATCACCCAAATCACGGGCGAATTCCTCACGTAGCACCGTCGCGGGCTTCAAGAACAGGCGTTGCTGGGCTTCGACTTTACTTCCATCACGCAGGCGTTTCACCGTGGTCATGGCCTTCTTCAGCTCTGGTGTCAGGACGAGGAAGCGATTTCCACCCAGTGCATAGCGCCCGGTGTCCGCGCTCAACATCTTGGCGAAGGCGTCACTCGATGCATCAGGCAGCAGGGGTGGCGGCTCACCTTCCACTTCTTCGCCACTCTCAGAAAGCCTGCCCGGCTTCCTTGCATAAAGCACAGGATCAAAGGTCAGTCTGCCTTGCTGGATGCGCAGCTTGAGAGAGAATGCCCCTGCATCATATACCTGAAACTGCCTTAGCAGCGGTGCCGATGTGACTCCAACGGTCGGATCATCCGGCAGATAATTTCGAAGCGTGGCGTAGGCGCGCATTCGTTCGTCCAAGTCTCCGGCGGCCATCGCTCGACTGATGCGCTCCGTTGCATCAACCAGATGATAATGTGAGGCAGGCAGCCGCCACCAGCGCGTGCCTGTGCGGACAAAAGCTCCTTGTCTGTGAGTGATCACAGGACGGCCATCGGGCTGATTGAAGCGGCAGGTGATGCTAAAAGTCGGCTCACTGATGACGCCTTGATTCTCCACATTCAGGGTAAAAGCGGAGCGCGGCGGCAGTCCGAGCGCGAGAGCTTCCTGCTCCGGTATCTCGACCACTTCCGTATTTGGGACTTCAAGTTCTCCAGTTTCCAACAATGAAGCAGAACCAGAATCCAAGAGAGTG
Organism: Verrucomicrobiales bacterium; assembly: GCA_003506995.1. Taxonomy (GTDB): domain Bacteria; phylum Verrucomicrobiota; class Verrucomicrobiia; order Verrucomicrobiales; family Verrucomicrobiaceae; genus Prosthecobacter. The sequence continues at coordinate 5,833 of DNXB01000203.1, read as the reverse complement.
CGCAGACGCACGGCAGCGACTTGCGATGCTCCTGCGGTATGGGCGAGCCAGTTCTTGAGCGGCACATCTATCCCCTTCTCATCTTTGGCGCTGAGGCGGACGGATTCAGGCTGGATCGAATGGGTAAAGGTCATCATGACAGGCGGTAATCTTGGAGATTGAGGCGCACATTGGTATGGCGGGCGATGAATTCAGCAAACTTCGCCTGCCACGCATAACCCTCAGAACCATGATGCGAGTATTCTTCATCTGCGAGGGCCAAATCATCCCGTCCATAGCCGAGCGCTGCCGTGGATGGACGTCGGTTTGAACTCGGTAAAAAGAAGAAGCACTTTCCTGAATGGCTCAGGTCCACGACCAGCAAGCCGTTGATCTCCAGCAACAGGCCGCAGTGGTGAACGGTTGTGTATTCAAAACGTGCCATCGCTTTCCCAAACGCCTTTTTGAGGGATGCATCTCCGAATTCCTTGATCATGCGACGCCCCACCAAAGCACGCGCACGAGTAACGACTCCGCGCTTGTAGTAGGCCAGCCAAAAGGGGCGTCTGTACTGCCAATTTTCGCGCATGGTTTCACCACCACCTCGGCTCTCAAACAACTTGGCGTAGTCATCCACGCGTTGGAAGAACTCCTCCATCACATCTAGCACTTTCCAACGCTCCAAGACATCACGAGAGATTTTCGACGCCAAACTCCAATGTCCTTTCCAGTTGTCGGACACCGGCCCAAACCAGCCTTCGAGTGTGGACTTGATGTTTTTTTGAAACTCCACGTCTGGTGGATTGAAGGCGGTCCAAGGTTCGAGCAAACCATTGATGACCAGCCCGGCCATGTCGGATGACCATATCTTTGCATCAGGCATAAGCATCGGCACCCATTCGCGAATGCGCTGCAGATGCCACGCTTCGTAACCAGAAGACGAATGCACGGCACTCGACACATAACCAGTAAATGCCAGACGTGACAGATCGGAGGCCCAAGCCGAGGGACGCTCCAAGCCCGACTGAGCCAGTGTTTCATCCAATGGCAGGGAAGTTGAAAACCAGAGTTTCCGCTGGAGCAGGTTGGCAAAAGCTGCGGGCGTGAAAAGCTCCAACTCGCGGTTTCGTTGCCGCCAAACATCCAGCTTGGCCGAGTCTTCCTGCGCGCACCAGTACCGCAACTGCGTACCAATCCACGTCAGGCATTCGTCCGGTGCTCCCTGCGCTTGAGTGTAAGCGCTAGCCAGCTCAACCACCCACGGAACAAGGCTGTTGCTGACGGACGCACTCCAAACAAGCGCCTGACGGATTCGCGGATAGCTGATTGCAGGCCGGTTGCCATGCAGCCGCCATAGCAACCGAGGAACAAGTCTGCGGGTTTCTCGACCCAGAGCTTTTGGCGGATTGTTCCCGTCCATCCACAGTGCCAACTCATCCCATGCTGCGTTCAAAGTGTCATTTGCGATTATCGGGACGACACCACCTTCTGACAGACGCAAAGAAAGCGCCACCAGGGAATTCAACGGTGGCAAACGTGCAGCACGCTGAGCGCCAAGTGCGCGATCTGCGACTGTTTTCAGGTTGGCCAGCAAAGCGCTCATCTCTTGGGAGCATCATCAGTTTTTGCCGCTGCTTCGATCTGCTTTTCCATTGCTTCGATCTCCGCCTTGCTGGGATAGGCCATTACGAAGCGAATGTCGATGCGGCGATTCTTTTGTCGGCCCCCCTCTGAGTCATTCTCAGCCACCGGACGCTGTGCGCCATATCCGCTGATGCCCAACACAGCTTTGCCCTGGTGATTGAGCAAATTACCCAATATGGGCTGGTGTTCCACCAATGCATTGAATGTGCTGATGGCTCGAGCTGTGGAGAGCTCCCAGTTGCTGGCAAACGCTTCGGTATGGATAGGCACGTTGTCTGTGTGACCCTCGATATAGACCGCCTCCCATTTAAGAGCACTGTCACCACAACCCTTTTGCACTACGGGCCGCAGCATCCGCGCCAGCAGCTTCAAAGCCGCTGCTGCCTCATCTTGCAATTCTGCTTCCCCATTTCTAAACAGGAGACGCTCAGGAAGACGCAAAATACCGTTGGTATCATCGAGTTCGACGGTCAATCTGAGTTTGCTGTCACGAAGGTGCTGTACCAGGAGGCTGAGTTCAGCTTTTCTCATCTGCTCGCGCTCACGCAAGACTTTTGCCAGCGCATCCAGTGCTTCACGCACCCGCGCAGATTCGCTCTTGGATTTATCGGCTTCAACGCGTGACTTTTCGGCTTCAGTTTTAGAATGATTCGCTTCGTCCTGGGCATCTGCCGCTCTCTTCGTGAGCTCAGAGAGCTCGCCTGCTTTAAGGTGGTAGTGCAAGGCCAGCGCTGTTGTCAGGATGACAAAGATGAACAAAACCCCGGTCATCAGATCGCTGAGTGACACGAAATAGTTCTCCTCTGCTTCATCAGAGGAAAAGTCGTGATCGCTGAGCGGTTGTTTCATGCACGGGAAGCCAGCGGCATTTCGGAGTTTGCGTCATTACTTGAAGCCGCCAGCGCCAAGGGAACTGTGCTGATCGAAATATCCACTGGCAGTCCTGCAGGCTGACTCCCCGTTTCGCTTGTTTGGGCAGGCACGGTAAAGGCGCTTGTGAGTTTCCCAACCTGATGGCTCAGCACTTCAATGCCGACTGTGACTTGACCTGCCATCTGCTCCCATGTTTTTCCGTTCTCCCGGAGATTTTCGTGACTGCGTTCCAGGTCTTCAATGCTGGATTTGAGCCCACTCAATGCCTTGTCCATCGCGGTCTCCCAGCGCTCCGAGAAATCATTGAGCTTGTCTGCATAATTTGGGAAGACCTCGGCGACGCTTCCGACAGCTTTTCCGAGTTCGGCGTCAAGACTTTGGACCAAGTCTGCCAACTCTTTCCAGCGCTCGGTCAGATTCTCGTTTTCTTGAACAGTTTTGCCAATGTTGGTGGCAATGACTTCGGCGGCGTGATGCAGAATGAGGGCGGCTTGTTTAACAGGTTCAACCGTGCCTGGAATTTGCCCAAAGCATTCGGCCACGGCTTTCGCAGAGTCCGAAGATTGGCTGAAGTTCGCAGCAATGGCGCTGGATTGTTCCTTCACCTTGCCTGTCAGGTGCTTGAACTCCTCGCTGATGCCCCGCATGTGATTGGCCGCCTCTCGCATTTCTCCCGTGATCTCTTTCCCCAATCCACTGGCGATGCCACTGCCGATGTCCGCCCCCAATGTGCCGAATTTATTGATCAAAGAGTCCGCAACTGCCTGGAGCTTTTCCAGCAAGACACGGTGCTGTTCAGCGCTGTTGGTTTGATTGTTTTCCAGCCCAGCTTTGAGCAGACCGATGCCGGTCGCCATGACGGCCTGATGCTGTTCGCTGGCCCGCAGCCGCGTCACCGATTCGTATTGCAGCTCTCCTGCGGTCACGACTTTCACGCAACGGGAAAGATCAGCCGCCAGCAGGCTCACTGCTCGATTCATCTCCTGGCTGGTCCATCGGAAGAATACGCCATAGCCGATTGAACAAAGAACAGCGATCAAGGAAGACCAAAACTTGCTGGAAGCCGCGACCAGCAGGTCGCGCAACGCATCGTTGCTGCTCTCCATCTTTGCCGTGGCGAGAACATCACCTGCATTCCCAATCACCACAGCCAAGCCCAGGAATGTGACGCAAAGCCCAAGGCCCACGAGGTAGTTCGGCCATGCTCGGTAAAAAGACACATGGACATTCAGCTCCAGAAGATGCCTGGAAAGGTCCAGCCGCTCATGAGGTGCCAGAGGCGTCTCTAAACGCCATTGCTGGCTGGCGGCATCCCGAACCGGCTGGCATCTTCCCAGATAATCCAGCACTTGACGAGCCAGCGGCTGACACTGCGCAAAGGGGCACAGTGCCTCTTGTGCCTCGTAGTGCGCTTCAGCAAAGCCATTCCAGCACTCCACCGTGCTCGACGCGCTCAAGCGAGCTTCCAAAGCCAGACATTTGCGGATTTGAAGGATCGCCCTTTGGAGCTTGAGTCCTTTCGCGAGCCACAGGGTGGCTACCAGAAAAGTGATGACGACAAAGGTGCCCCCAATGATCCAAGGCGTTCGGGGATTTGCAAAAAAGTCGTCCAGCCATTCCATGTTGAGTGCATAACACAGTGCGGCTTGCCTGCTCAAACGGATTATTGGCCTGAATGACCGCTAGGTGAACTCCACTTCAATGAATTGCCGTGACTGCAAACCACCCATCGCGGTTTGAATGGTCGCGACATGCTGCCTGAGCGTCGGCCAGTGCGTGGTGGGCAGGAGCACGATGGCGATCTGTCTCGTGGCGAGATTTTGCTGATAGCGCAGGTTCTTGTCGCCAGTGAGGAAGACCTCGAAGTCTTGTTCGGCAAGCAGGAGAAGCTGGCCGTTCTTCACGCCATCCCAGCCCATTTCCTGGACGGTGCGGTGGTCATGACCTGTGAGGCGCGACTTCAGCGGACGCGGCAGGCACTTTCATGACTGCACCACGCGACGGTGAGCCTCCATGAGCACCTCCACTGCCGCTTGCTGGGTGACGGTGGGGAACCAATCGAGAAACTCATCCAACGAACAGCCGCTCTCGAGATGTTCGAACAGGCTGGCCACCGGCACGCGTGTGCCACGAAACACCGGCTCACCGCCCATGATTTCGGGATCAATGACGATCGCGTCGGTTGCTGGCTCATGAATGCTTGCGCTCATGGTGTGAATCCTAGTGGAAGGGTGCGGCAGCTTCAACCTGCGGTTTCGCAAAGTAGTCAACGCCACCACAGTCGAGGACGACGGCGAGCAGGCATGAATCCTGCGATAGCAATAGGCCCAAAGCGGCGTATTTTCAGCATCCCCAATGAACTCCCCCATCTCACATCATGCTCCGAATCTGGAGCATGCGTTTCTGACGCGTCGCGAACTGCTGCAGCGTGTCGGCATGGGCTTCGGCACCGTGGCGGCGGGTTCCTTGTTCAACCAGCAGGCCGCGGCGGCCACGCTGGACCCGATGGCTCTGAAGCGGCCGCATTTTGAGCCAAAGGCGAAGCGGGTGGTGCATTTCTTCATGAACGGCGGCCCCTCGCACGTCGATACGTTTGACCCGAAGCCGATGCTGGACAAATACGACGGCAAAGCGCTGCCCAACGTGCTCAAAACGGAGCGTCCGACGGGCGCGGGCTTCAAATCGCCCTTCAAGTTCACCAAACGCGGCGAGTGCGGGTTGGAGGTGAGCGAGATCTTTGAGAAAACGGGCGCGTTCGCCGATGATTTGTGCGTGATCCGCTCGATGCATGCCGACGTGCCAAATCATGAGCCTTCGCTCGGCTTGATGAACAGCGGCGAAGGCCGGTTGAACCGTCCGACGATGGGTTCGTGGGTCACGTATGGCCTCGGCAGCGAAAATCAGAATTTGCCGGGCTACATCGCCATGTGCCCAGGTGGCATGCCGACGCGGCGCACGAAGAACTGGCAGTCCGCCTTCCTGCCGAGCGCCTACCAGGGCGCGTATATCAACACAGAGGACACGCGGGTCGAAAAGCTCGTCGAGTTCATCAAGAACGGCTCGCTTGACCTCAAGCAGCAGCGCCGCCAGCTCGACCTGCTGCAGCAGTTGAATCAAAAGCATCTGGTGCAGCAGGATCGCGACCAGCAGCTTGAAGCCCGCGTGCAAAGCTACGAACTGGCCTACCGCATGCAGATGGAGGCCACGGACGCCTTCGACATCATGAAGGAGCCGGAATCGGTGCGGAAGATGTATGGCGACCACGCCTTTGGCCGCCAGTGCCTCATCGCACGGCGGTTGCTGGAGCGTGGTGTGCGCTTCATCCAGCTCTGGACCG
>DNXB01000310.1 GCA_003506995.1 Verrucomicrobiales bacterium | reverse complement strand
GCGCTCAGCTCGTCTCGCGGAGCGAGACGGCTACTGTACGACTTTCTCATACGCCACGAGCGAAGGCTCCATCGCCTTCAGCGCCGTGGCCCAGAACTCGGGATTGGTGAGGTCTTCGCCGAGCGTCTGCTTCACGACTTCCTCGCATGTCGCACTGCCAGTCATCGAAAGGAATGCCTCGTAACGTGGCAGGAAGGCCGCGCCTTCGGCTTTGAAGCGTGCGAAAAGCGCCTGGCTGAGCAGGTAGCCGAAGACGTAGGGGAAGTTGTAGAACGAGACGCCGGTGATGAAGAAATGCATCTTCGAGGCCCAAAACATCGGGTCCGGGCCGTCGTCGAGCAGCGTGTCGCCGTAGAGCTTGCGTTGCGCCTCGCTCATGAGTTCGCTCAGACGTGAGACGGAGACTTCGCCGGACGCACGTTCGGTGTAAAACGTCTTCTCGAACTGGTAGCGCATGGGGATGTTGATCAGGTAGGCGTGCGCGCGGAGCATCTCCTGGTCGAGCAGATAGGCCTTCGTGGCCTCGGTGATGCCAGGATCGTTCATGAGGCCGCTGAGCAGGATCATCTCGCCGAAATTCGATGCCGTCTCCGCGAGCGTCATCGGATAGCTGGCCGCAAACGAACGCGCGGGGCGCAGCACACACGAGTGCCATGCATGACCGACCTCATGCGCGAGCGTGACCATGTCATGCACGGTCTTGTGGAATGTCATGTACACACGCTCCTCGTGCTTGAGCTGCGAACCGGTGCAAAACGCGCCGGGTCGCTTCCCAGCGCGCGGTTGCGCCTCGATCCAGCGCTGCGCGAGCATCTCGCGAAAATACGTGCCGAGCTTCGGATACGCTGTGCTGAAAGCCTGATCGACCGTGGCGCACGCCTCATCCCAAGTGAGCTCCTTTTCGTCCGGTGGGGCGATTTGCGGCGCTTCGAGGTCGAAGTAGTGCAGGGCTGGCGTGCCTTGCAGCTTCGCCGCTTTTCTCAACGCGCGGCGTGGCAGCTCGATGTGCGTGTGAATGGCCTCCAGCATCGCATCGAGCGACTTGCGACTCATCGCACCGTCAAACAGCGGCGTATCGAGGAAGTGCGGCAGGCCACGGCGACCATACAAACTCAAGCGCGTGCCCGCGATGCCGTTCAATCCGGCGGCGAGGGTGACGGCGTGATCATTCCACGGCTTCTGACCATCGTTAAAAGCTGCTTCACGCAATTTACGGTCGGGTTCTGACATCAAAGCGCGGCGGCGTGACATCGGCACGGTTTCCTTGTGCCCGTCCGGAAAAGTCATCTCGAACTCCATCTTGCCCGTGAGGGTGTCGTAGAGCCGTCCCCAGGCATGCAGGCCGTTCACATTGAGATCAGCGGCGAGCGCTTCCATCTCCGACTTCATCTGATGTTGGCCTTCGTAGCGCATGCGCTGCACAGCGTGCTCGGCATGCTTCAATGAGGCATCGCCGAGCATCGTCGCGAACGCGGCATCGCTCAAAGCGGCCAGCGCTGAGCGCAGGGATGCCTGGAGCTTCGTGCTTTCGGCTTCCAGCGTCGAAATCCACGCCTCATCGGCCTTCACAGCCTCATCATTGGCATCGTCCGCTGACAAGCAGCCGAGATAGGCCGATAGATGGCCGAGGCGGTCGCCGAGAGACTCCAGCGCATTGATGACGCAAACGATTTCAGTCGTGTCGCTGCCAAGCGCGGCGGCTTGGGTCTTCAGTACCTCGACATCGCGCACGAGCGCGGCTTTGAAGTCGGTGTAATCGGGAGTGCCGAAGCCGGAGAACCAGGATTCGAGGGACCAGCGGTCGGGGGTCTGAGGTGAAGCGGAAGTCATGCCGCCTGTTAGCGCATTTTTTTTTTTTGCAAGCTGCAAAGTGCATGCTGGTCAGGTTGTGGTAGAGTTTGAAGCATGAACCGGGAGCTGCTATGCCCGCCGGATTTCTTCTCGATCCGCTACGAGATCAATCCTTGGATGAGCCTGTCGCGGGATGTGAATCCCGAGACTGCCACAGCGCAGTGGCGACAATTGCTCGAAACGCTGAGATCGCTCGATTGCGAGGTGGAGGTGCTGTCACCCGAACCCGACTGGCCGGACATGGTGTTCACCGCAAACGCAGGGCTGGTGGCGGGATCGCGATTCCTCCTGGGGAATTTCCGCCACCCGAAACGCCAGGGCGAAACTCCCGCCTACGAGCGATGGTTCGCGGATCACGGCTTTGAAATCGTGCCTTTGCCCAAGATCCATGTCTTCGAGGGCGAGGGTGATGCGCTGTGGTTTGGCGAGACGCTGTTCTGCGGCCACGGTTTCCGCACCGATCGCGAGATCGCCGGCTGGCTCGCGGAGGAGCTTCGCTGTGCGGTGGTGGACTTTGCGCTGAATGATCCCCATTTCTACCATCTGGACACCTGCTTCTGTCCTCTGCACGGCGGGGAAGCGCTGTGGCATCCGCCCGCCTTCAGCGAAGCAAGCCAGCGCATGATGCGGGATCATGTGCTGGATCTCGTCACCGTTCCACCGGAGGAGGCGCTGCGCTTTGCCTGCAATGCCGTCGTGCTCGGCCGTCATGTGCTGATCCCCGCTGGCTGCCCGGAAACCTCCCGGATGCTGGTGGAGCGCGGTTACGAGTGCCATCCGCTGCCCATGAGCGAGTTCATCAAGTCGGGCGGCGCGTGCAAGTGCCTCGTGCTGCGTTTGTCCGCAGATCCATGGCAACACCACGGGTCTGGGTGACGTATCTTTTGAGAACTGGATCGCCCCTGGGGCGATCTGAATCAATCAACCCATGGAGGCCGGCCTTCCAAGACCGGCTTCCCTCATCCAAGAAAGCGAGGTTCCAATGATTGCCAAAAAACTGAAAACCTTCCTCGATGAACGGAGGGTCAAATATTACACTCTCCTCCACTCACCCGCCTACACCGCCGCAGAAGTCGCCGCCGCGGCGCATATCTCCGGCCGAGTGCTGGCGAAAACGGTGATGGTGATCGTCGATGGCGCGATGGCGATGGCCGTGCTGCCATCCAACCATCGTGTGCTGCTGGACGATCTTTGCGAACTGACCGGCACGGAGGACGTGCGGCTGGCCCGCGAAGAAGAATTCAAAGATCTGTTCCCCGACTGCGAGGCCGGAGCGATGCCACCCTTCGGAAATCTCTACGACATGTCCGTCTATGTCTCCACCAACCTGGCCGAGGAGGCGGAGATCGCCTTCAACGCCGGCACACACACGGAGATCATCAGCATGGGCTGGCACGACTTCGAGCGTCTGGTCAACCCGCGTGTGGCCAGTTTCACCACCTGATCCTCGCCATCTCCATTCCCTTCAGTGCGCCATCTGCTTTCGCGGGTCAGTCACGGCGATGATGGCGCTGACGGATTTTTGATTGAAGCCTTTGAAGCCGCCCTTGCGTTGCAGATTCTCCAGATGGCTGCCGATCGCGCCTTCTTGCATGAACTGGCGGAGCTGCGCATCATCAACCAGGCCCGCGTCGTGCAGGCGTTGCGCACGTTCGCGTTTCACCGGCCAGCGTTCGCCTTCGGTGAAGGCCTGCCAGAGAAACGGCAGGTCGGAGAAGGGTTTCATCGTCTTGACGCCCTCGCGTTCCAGTTGCTCCTGCAGCAGCTCATGATCAAAGCGGCACTCCAGATGATGCATGCCGGCCTGGACGAAACTTTCGCCGTGCAGGCCGACCCACAGGCCGATGGTTCCGAGCTTCGATGACGGTGGTAACTGCTCGCGTGAAAAATCCAGCTCCGTTTCCTCCGGCAGCAGGTCCACATCGCAAAACGCCACGATGTCCTCATGCGATTGCTCCAAGATCTGCGCACCCCATCCCGCTTCCTTGCCGGTGTAGTAGCGTTCGCGGCGTTCAAAGCCGAGTTTTTCCAGCGCACGCATCAGATCCACGAAATGCCGCCGTGAGGAACGGAACGTGTGATGATCATGGTTCGCCCAGCCGAGCCCGAGCCGGTCCTGCCGCGCCTTTTGAACGCATGCGGCGCGATTGCGGCTCTGCCAGAACGTCCGTTCCTCGGCGAAGACGATGTGACAGGCAAGATCGCGACCGGTGAGCGCAATCAGCCGGTCGAGCAGTTCGTGTGTGTGCCGCCAGCCCTCGGCATCGTCCGCAAACTGGCGCTGGCGGTGCCGCCACCATTCCTGGGCATCGAGCTGTGCTTCCAGCGCGTTCGCGGCATGACCCGCATGCACAAAACCGCGATAGCCCCGGCGCTCCACCACATCGAGGCGCGCCCCCTTTTCCTCGGTGATGCACGCCCAGCGGTAACGCGAGAGCGGCACGCCTTCGATGGCCAGGCTCAGGCCGTGCGCGAATAGAAACACGGAAACGCTCTCCACACGCAGTGCCAGCACCATGGGACCGGCATTTTGTGCCAGGAGGATGCGTGGCAGCATCGCCTCCGGGTGCCAAAGCGCGTGCTGTCCGGCCGGCGCATCGGCCAGCGGATCGTCCGTGTAGCCCGCAGCTCGAAACGGCTTCTCATCCGACGCAGGCAGCACCAGATGATCGACCCAGTCGATCAGCAGCGTGCCCGTCTCATCGCGCATCCGATGGGACAGCGAACGCGCGAAGGCATTGCGCTCGACGAAGGACTCAAGCCGTTGCAGCACGAGTTCCTCCGCCAACTGGCAGAGCGGCCAGTCGAAGCGTTGTTCGTGGGAAGGAGCTGATGTCATGATCTTTTAACCTCCAAATTCGATTCCCTGCGCGAGTGGTAGATGGTTGCCATAGTTGATCGTGTTGGTCTGCCTGCGCATGTAGATCTTCCAGGAATCCGAGCCGCTTTCTCGGCCGCCTCCGGTGTCTTTTTCACCGCCGAACGCACCACCAATTTCAGCCCCGCTGGTGCCTGCATTCACGTTCGCAATGCCGCAGTCGCTGCCGCACACGCTGAGGAATTGTTCCGCCTCACGGAAGTCATTGGTGAAGATGCCTGAGCTGAGGCCCTGCGGCACGGTATTGTGCATCGCGATGGCCTCGTCGAAGTTGCGATACGTCATGAGGTAAAGCAACGGTGCGAAGGTTTCCTCCTGCACGATGGGCATGTCGGCGCGGACTTCAGCGAGACAGGGCGCGACATAGCAGTCGTTTGGAAAAAGGTCCGTTTGCAGTCTCTCTTCGTCATCCGGCAGCACGAGGCCGCCTTCCTCTTGCTCATGTTCAATCGCCAGCACTGTGTCCAATTCACCGGGCAGACGTCCGCCACCGTGGAGAATCCGCCCACCTTCTTGTTTCAGTCGTTCGATGGCTTTCATCATGGCGGTGACCACCTCGCGGCTGACGAGCGGCCCCATCAGCGTGGTGCGCTCCAGAGGATTGCCGATGCGCACCGTGCGAAAGGCGGCGATGAGACGCTCTTTGAGATTCTCCACCACGGATTCGTGAGCAATGACCCGTCGTGTCGAAGTGCAGCGCTGCCCTGCCGTGCCGATGGCACCAAACACAATCGCCCGTGTGGCCAGATCGAGATTTGCACTCGGAGCCACGATCACAGCGTTGTTGCCACCGAGTTCGAGCAATGTGCGGCCGAGGCGCGCATGGACTTTTTGCGCGATGACCCGGCCCATCGCACAGGAGCCGGTGGCGGAGATCAATGGCACACGACGATCTGACACAAGCTGCTCGCCGACTGACGTCGAATCGCCGCACACGAGAGTGAAGATGGCCGGATCGGCACCTGTGTCCCGGCAGACTCGTTCGGCGATGCGTGTGACCGCGATCGCGCACAGTTGTGTCTTGTGCGAGGGCTTCCACACCACGCTGTCACCGCACACGGCGGCGATGGCGCTGTTCCAGGCCCACACGGCGACGGGAAAATTGAAGGCGGTGATCACGCCGACGACGCCAAGCGGATGCCACTGCTCCATCAGCCGGTGCTGCGGGCGCTCTGAGGGCAGCGTCAGGCCGTGAAACTGACGCGACAGGCCGAGCGCGTAATCACAGATGTCGATCATCTCCTGCACCTCGCCNNCGGCGATGATCTTGCCCATCTCCAGCGTGACCAGTTTCGCGAGATCAGGCTTCGCCTGGCGCAATGCATCGCCAAAACGTCTGATCGTTTCGCCTCGAACTGGTGCCGGCACGGTTCGCCATTTCAAGAAAGCCGCATGTGCATGTCCGACGGCCGCCTCATATTCCGCCGCCGTCGCCTGACGCACCCGGGCGATCACGGTTTCATCGATGGGTGAGATCGGNNTCGACAAGCGGTCCACCTCCCCGCCACCCGCCATCGAAGACGCCTGGATTTTCATCGGTGATGCCAAGTTGTTGGAGCCAGTCTTGCATGATGAGAATAGATCAACCATGCGATTCCATCCGCTGGCATTGTTTTTTCAGAATCTCGACGGCCTGCCCCACCGCCTCCTCGGGCAGATCGAGCGCAGGCCTGAAACGGATGGAACGCGTACCCGCACGCAGGGCCAGCAGTCCCAAGTCGAACAGTCCGCAGATGAACTCCTCTCGCAGTTCCGTTGTCGGCAGATCAAAGGCGATCATGAACCCACGACCGCGCACGGCGCTCAAAAGATGACTTTCATCGGCGATTCGCTCCAGTTCCTCCACCAGCAGCGCCCCGACGCGCGCCGCATGTTCCAGCAGATGCTCCTCATGGATCAGCCGCAGGCAATGCGTGGCGCGCACCATGTCCACGAGATTGCCACCCCAGGTGGAGTTGATGCGTCCCGGCAGGCGAAAGACATTGTCTTTCACTTCGTCGAGCCGTGGTCCGGCCATGACACCGCATGCCTGGATCTTTTTGCCGAACGCGAGCAGATCCGGCTGCACATCGAAATGCTCGCAGCACCACATCCTGCCCGTCGTGCCGCCGCCGCACTGCACTTCATCAAAGATCAGCAGCACATCATGCTCATCACAGACGCGCCGCAGCGTCCGCAGCCACTCGCCACGGAAATGGCGGTCGCCACCCTCGCCTTGAATGGGCTCGATGATGATCGCGGCGATGTCGTCCTTCTGCCGGTCCATGATGCTCATCATCAGCTCCTCGCACAGGCGTTCTTTTTCCATCGCATCAGACTCACGGTCTGCTGGCGGCAGTGAGAAATTGAGATACGGAGCCGGAAGGCGCGGCCAGGGAAACTTCGCGTAGTGTGCGATCTTCAGCGGGTCTGTGTTCGTCAGGCTCAGCGTGTAACCACTGCGGCCATGAAACGCGCCCTCAAAATGCATGATGGCCGTGCCCCACTCGCCACGGCCCACGGCCAGGTTTTTGCGCACCTTCCAGTCCATCGCCGCCTTCAACGCGTTCTCCACCCCCATCGAGCCGCCCTCGATGAAAAAGAAGCGCTCCAGCGGCGCCAGTCCGGCCAGTTGATGAAACGTCCGCACAAAGTCCGCGTAGAGCGTGCAATAGACATCCGAGTTTGCCACCTTTGAGCGTGACGCGGCCAGCAGATCACGCTGAACCTCCGGCTCGCCGAAGCGCGGATGATTATACCCCACCGGCATCGACGCAAAGCAGCCGTAGAAATCCAGCAGCGTCCGCCCGGTGGCGGCATCCACCATCCGGCTGCCATGGCTCTTTTTCAAATCGATCACCAGCTTGAAACCATCCACCAGGACATGCTTGCCGAGATCGGCCAGCACGTCACGAGGCTTGATGGATTGCCGTACGCTCACATCCTTAAATACGCCGGGACACGCTGCCACCGACGCAGCAAACCAGCGCTTGTGGCGAGACCTCAGGGCCTGCTTGCGACTTACCGGCTCACTCTTCCGCCGCCATCCCCTTGCATGAGTGATTCGATCTCCTCACGCGTGCTGTAATTGTAATCACCTTCGATGGAATGCGCGAGGCAACCTGCGGCGGTGGCAAAGGCGATCGCTGCTGGAGCGATGGAGTTTTGGAGGAATGAAAACACGAGTCCGGCGGTGAAGGCGTCGCCAGCACCGAGGCGGTCGATGATTTGAGTGATGGTGTAACCCGGCGCGGTGTGGAGTGTGCCGGTGGCGGCTTCGTAAAGCGCGCCGCTGAAGCATTGCGCGGCAGAGGTGCTGCCATCGCGCAGCGTGAAGGCGGCGTGAGTGAGGTTTGGGAATTGGGAGACAATTTGACGTGCGAGAGCATGCAAATCGCCGGTGTGCTCGATGCCGAGCATGGCGGTGGCGTCGCTGATGCCGCCGACGAAGACGGTGACGTGCGGCAGGAGCGTTTTCATCGTGCGCGTGGCGAGTTCGCGGGCGGAGAGCGGCGGCTCCCAGCGCCAGAGCTTGGTACGGTAGTTCATGTCGCACACGACTTGGATTTTTCGACGCACGGCTTCCTGCACGGCGATGAGCGCGACCTCGGCGGCATTGCGCGAGATGGCGGGCGTGATGCCGGAGATGACAAACCATTCGCAGCCGGTGAAGATCGCCTCCCAGTCATACGCGGACGCGGGCGTGATCGCCACAGAGGAGCCGTCGCGGTCGTAGATGACGTTGCCGCCGCGTTGGTTGGCACCGTGTTCGAGGAAGTAGATGCCCAGGCGGCCTTCCGGCATGCGCAGGATGTGTTTCGTCTCCACACCGAGGCTGCGCAGGTCAGCGATGCACGCATCGGCGATGGCGTGTTGAGGCAAAGCGGTCACAAAGGCAGCGTCTATGCCGAGATAGGCCAAAGAGGCTGCGATGCTGGCCTCCGCACCTGCAAAGGTGACATTTACACCGCCCGGCATCGCCTGCTGAAAGCGCGCAAAGCCCGGCGTGGCGATGCGGGTCATGATTTCGCCCAAAGTGACGACGCAGCTCATGGACGGACCTGTTTGACGATGTCGCTGGCCTCACGCGCGAGCGTGGTGATGGCCTGCCAGCCGCTTCTGATGATCAAGTCCTTCGGCGCTAGCCATGAGCCGCCGAGCGCGAGCACGGACGGCTCCTTTAAATAATTCGCCGCATTCGCCGCGCTCACACCGCCAAGCGGAATGAATTGCACGCCGAGATGTGCGAAGGGTGCCACGATGCTGCGCAGGTAAATCAGACCACCGCTCGGCTCCGAGGGGAAAAACTTCAGCACCTTGCAGCCCGCTTCGAGGGCGAGTTCGATGTCCGTCGGCGTGCAAACACCCGGCGCGAAAGGCAGACCGATGCGTTTCGCCTCGGCGACGACGCGCGGATTCATGCCGGGAGCCACGCCAAAGCTCGCACCCGCTTCCTTGGCATCGTTGACCTGCTTCGGTGTCAAAATCGTGCCCACACCGACGACCATCTCCGGCACCTCGGCGCGGATGCGGCGCAGCGATTCGAGCGCGGCATCGGTGCGCAGCGTGAGTTCAATGCAATCAACGCCTCCCGCGAGCAGGGCTCGCGCGAGCGGTACCGCATCGTCAGCACGGTCGATCATGAGCACGGCGATGACGCCGGTTTGGCGGAGATGGAGGGTGAGTGAGTCAGTCATCGCCGGAAGCAGGACAGGACCGGCGCTTTTGCAACCGGCATGTGGGATTCCGTTCACTTCATCGGCGGCTCGAAGACATCGAACCCATCGATGCTGATCTCCCCTGTCGAAGTCAGTTCGAGGGTGTGTTCCTTGTTCGACAGCGATTGGGCGAGACGTACGACAAAGACTTCATTCGCTGTGCCTTGGAAGGAGACTTCGAAGACTCCGGCGCGGCGCACGTCCCAAGTGAAGCGGTCGCTGCTGCGGTTGCGTTCGGCACGACGCCAGATTTCAGGCTCGATGATGATCTGGCCGCTCGTGCTGGTGAAGATCTTGAGGGCGTTGCCCTGGCCGTCGGGGCCGGTGACGCTGCCGGTGAGTTGGTAGTCGCCGGTGTCGCTGGTCATGACGAGGGTCCATGTCTGCGGGACGACGTGTTGTCCGAGGGTGACAGCGTGCGGGGCCTGATCGCGCGGGACGGCACCTTTGCCCTCCTTGTGGTTCTTGGCAGCGGGCTGGACGTAGGTCATGAGAAAGGCATCGAGCTGGTCGGCGGGCTTGCCATCGATGGAAACGCGGACACTGCCGCTTGTGGGTGATTTTTTGCCGATGAGGTCGATGCGGTTGCCGATGAAGCTGAGTTTGATGACGCCATCCTTCGCGGCAGGTGCGGTGATGCGGCGCTCGCGGGATTCGGGCTTGTAGCTGAAAGCCTCGGGACGACGCAGGTGGGCGAGGATGTTCGAGTTGATGATCTTCGCGCCGTAATCGCTCTGATGGACGGCGTCCTTGAGCAGCGAGGCTATGGGCAGCTTGTTCGAGGCAAGATAAGCGGCCCAGTCGCGGCGGCTTTCGATGAATTCGACAGCGTGTTTGCGGCAAACCTCGCGCACAGCAGCCACATCCTGATCCATGGCATTCTCGGACTTGCCCCAGAGCTCCTGGTCACGCTCGCGCCAGTGCAGGCTCGGCACGATGATGTCGGCGGTGCTGTGCTGGCGGACTTCGACGATGAGTTTCTCCAGATCCGCCGGATTGCCATTCGTGTAGGTGATGACGAGGTCCGGCTGCTCCGGGATGACGAGATGCCGCAGCCAGCCCCGCGCGTATTGCCAGGGGCAGGAGTTGCCGACCATCTTCTTGTACTCGATGCGCGGCGCGTTCGGGAAGCGTTTCGCCATCTCCTCCTGCCACGCCTCGCCATTGCCGAGCATGTTGGTGTAACTGGAGCCGATGGCCCAGATGCGAAAGGGCCGGTCTGGCGTGAAGCCGTGCTCGAGCTTGTGCATCGTGAGCGCCAGATGCTGACCATCCGTCGGCTCCGCTTTTGCCACATACTCAGGAGCACCGTCCGGTTTGCCCTTCGGAGCGCGGGGCTCATCGGTGATGAGATTGCGTTTTTCCTGCGCGGGCAGCGAAACAGGGAGCAGCAAGGCGAGAAGGCAGGTTCGGAGAGTCATGGGAGGCGTGGGAAGGCAGAGGCGCGTTTCTCAACGCGGCGGGAGGCATTCCCCTCGCACTATCTTTTCACTCTGCCCGGCGCGGTTGAGTTGGAGGCGGAGATCTTCGGGAAAGGCGTTGTTCATCGGCGAAAGCAGGACGGGACGGCTGCTTTTGCAGTCGGCATTCCAGCGTTTCTCTGTCATCCTGTCGATTTCGTGCCTGAATTGAGCGTGTTTCATTCGGCACCAAATCGACATTGTGTCGATTTGGTGCCTTAATATTATTATTAATTTCAGGCACGAAATTGACATAATGTCGATTTGGTGCCAGAAATTGGACGCCTTTTTCAGGCACGAAATCGACATGAGCACCTTGGACGGCTACATCGGACGCGGAGAGGAACGCGATGAGTTCCGGCGGCTTCTTCAGAAGAAGACGGCCTCGCTGGTCACCTGCCAGGGGCGGCGGCGCATCGGCAAGAGCCGCTTCCTCACCGAGTGCGCGCGGGAGGCGGACCACTTCCTCAGCTTCATGGGACTGCCGCCACGCGAGGACATCACGCGGCTGGCGCAGCTTGATGCCTTCGCCGACCAGCTCGCGAAGCAGACGCAGGCCCCGAAGCTGCCGCTCGATGGCTGGCCGAGCGCGTTCCAGCTCCTCGCCAGCCAGCTCCCGCCCAGCGGCACCGTCGTGCTGCTGCTGGATGAGATTTCATGGATGGCCACGGGCGATGCGGACTTCGCGGGGCATCTCAAAACGGCCTGGGACACGCATTTCTCGAAGCGCCAGCGGCTCGTCGTCGTGTTGTGCGGCAGCGTGTCATCGTGGATCGAGCAAAACATCCTCAACAACACCGGCTTCGTCGGTCGCTGCTCCTGGCAGTTTCGCCTCGGGCCGCTCTTGCTGCCGGAATGCGCGCAGTTCTGGGGCAAACGCGGCGCGCGCATCAGCACGGCGGAGAAGCTGCGCCTGCTAGCCGTCACCGGCGGCGTGCCGCGTTACCTGGAGGAGATCAATCCCGCCCGCACCGCCGAGCAAAACATCGCCGACCTGTGCTTCAACCCCGCGGGCATGCTGTTCAGCGAGTTCGACAGCATCTTCCACGACATCTTCACGCGCCGGGCGGAGACCTATCGCGAGATCGTGCGCACGCTCGTCGCCGGGCCACGCACGGTGGACCAGGTCAGCACCGAGCTGGGCCGCGCCCGTGGCGGCAGCCTCAGCGCGGCGCTGGATGAGCTGGAGCAGGCCGGGTTCATCACGCGAGACATCCCCTTCGATCCCGAAACCGGGCACAGCCGCCCGCGTGAAGCCCGCTTCCGCCTCTCCGACAACTACCTGCGCTTCTACCTGAAGTATGTCGATCCCGTGAAGGCCCGCATCACGAAGGGNNCTGCTGAAAAACACAGCGCTCGAAACACTCGACGCCTGGGACACCATCATGGGCCTCCAGTTTGAAAACCTTGTCCACGCGAATCTCGACCTGCTGCTCGCGAGCATCGGCCTCGACCGCAAGCTCGTGCTCAATGCCGGCCCCTATGTGCAAAAGCAGACCCAGCGCAGGAAAGGCTGCCAGATCGACCTCCTCATCCGCACCCGCCGCTCGCTCTACGTCTTCGAGATCAAGTTCCGCAAATACATCGCCGCCGGGATCGTCGATGAGGTGCGTGAAAAAGTGCGGCGCCTCAAGCTCCCGAAAGGCCAGTCCGTCCGCACCGGCCTCATCTACTGCGGCGAACTCGATCCGCAGATCGACGGGCGGGATGATTTTGATTTTCTCGTGCCGGCGGAGGCGCTGCTGGCGGCTGAGTAGTCGGCTCGCGGAACTAGGGTGCAGGCGTGATCATCACGTCAAAAGGGACCGGCAGCCCTGATGCGGACAGCAATACGTTGGCAGGATGGATGTCCCAAACATCAAAACCATCTTTGCGAACAGAAAGTGACTCCGCATAGCCGAGACCACGCCATGGCAGGATTTCGAAGCCCGCCTCGATGAAGGATCGCTCCAATTCTTTGAGGGTTGCCTGCTGTCCTTCGACGTGGGGCTGGGTGGTGATGATGCTCCAGTCGTGACCCTGTGGATTCCAGAGACCTAAAAGCCGCACATCGTCACCAAACAGCTCGTTTTGGCGGATCATGCGTTCCAGGTAGTCGAGTGGCAGGGCATTGTGCAGCCACGGGCGACCATCAGTCCAGCTCACGGTGTAGCCAGCCATGTTCGGCTTGGTGTACTTCCACCACAAGCCAGTCGCTGCTTCGTGGCGCACGTCATGCTCACGGCCTCCATCTCTCAATGGTGGCGGAAAATCACTCGGAAGGATCAGTTCGTGCGTTTCTGCCCACTGACGAAAGGCTGCCCATTCTTTTTCGGGGCGCTCGAACTCGTCCGTCCCATCAGCAGATCCATCTGCGCGTAAGCGCGCTCGGAGGTGACTCGCGGCATCTCGGAGCGAATCTGGCGGAGTTTGGCGGACAATTGTTGGAAGTTCATCTTTGATGCAGCAATGATCCTTGGACCTGCGGAGCAGGCAAATGGTTTCTGATTGTTGGCTCACGAACCCCTCTGTGGCCCAAACGAAAGTAGGGACGCTCGGTTTTGCCGCAGAGCACCGGAGATTTTTGAGAAACGTCAGCCGATTCCGTTCATCAAGCTCAGACGCACCATTCAAAGTTGTGGGATAAGCTTTATCGCCGCGATCTTCTCCTCAAACTTCCCCTTCGCCGTGTAAGCCGCGACAGGCTTCACGTTGTCATGCCCAACGCAGAAATCCTCCTGCGGCTGGCGGTTGATGAGGTTCCTGGCTTTGCCGGTGGCGACGATTTGATCGTTCACGGTGAGGGTCATGGTGCGGTCTTGGGCAAGAGTGGCGAGGATGCGCGTGGGTCCGGTGATGGTGCTCGGTGACTGGATTTCATCAAAGGCATCAGCGCCGCCGGTGCGGACCATGAAGACGAGATGACCGCCGCGCAGATGGAGGGCGTAACCGGCGGATAGACCGCCGTGAGCGACGAGGATGGCGTCGGGTTGCGTGGTTTCGACAGTGCAGGCGAGGGTGAAGCCAGTTTGGGCGACTTGAGGGGCGGCGCTGGCTTTGAGGACATCACCGGGCTTCAGGGCTTCGAGTGACACGGGTTTTCCTGCGGCTTTTTTCGGCGTGTCCTTCTTCTTGCCGCGTGGGGCGTCGCTAGTGGGATAAAGCGTCTGTGGATGAGCGACTTCACCGGCGGGACGGCGGGCTTTGGGTTCTTTACCGCCGAGTTCGGCATTCATCTTGTCAGCGAGCACGGTGAGCTTGGCGACGATGTCGGGATGTTGATCGGCGAGGTTGGTCTGCTCGCCGATTTCAGTGTCGAGATTGTAAAGACGCGGGTTCTTGCTGGCATCAGTGGCAGCGCCTTTGCCCATGGTCTCGGGCTGCGTGGCGATGGCGAGTTTCCACGGGCCCTGGCGCACGGCCTGGAGGTTGTAACCGGAGAAGTAGTAGTGAGCCTCGCGTTGTGACTCGGTCGTTTTGCCCAAGAGCAGCGGTGAGATGTCGCGACCGTCGATGACGGGCTCGGCGGGGACTTTGCCGCCGGTAAGGGACACGCAGGTGGGCAGGAGGTCGATGGTGCCAGTGACGGCATCGCACACGCTGCCGGGCGCGATCTTGCCGGGCCAGCGGGCGATGGTGGGCACGCGCACGCCACCTTCCCAGGTGCTGCCTTTACCACCGCGAAGCGGGAGGGCGCTGCCGCCGTCCGCGCCCTTGATGAGCCATGGGCCGTTGTCGCTGGTGAAGATGACGAGCGTGTTTTCATCGATCATCAGCTCGCGCAGGGTGTCGAGCACACGACCGACGCTCCAGTCCACCTCCTCCACCCAGTCGCCGAAGCGGCCGTTCTGCGATTTGCCGCGAAATTTCTCGCCAGGCCAGATGGGAGTGTGAACGGCGCTATGCGGGAAGTAGAGGAAGAAAGGCTGGTCCTTGCTGGCACGGATGAAACCAACCGCCTCCTCGGTGTAGCGCTCGACGATGCGGCTCTGGGCCTCGTCGGTGAGGATTTCGGCCACTTGGTCATCGCGCAGCAGCGGCACACCACGCACGCCGGTGTCCTTCGCGGTCCGCTGCATGTCGTTCGAGTAAGGAATGCCAAAGTAGTGGTCGAAGCCCTGCTTCGTGGGCAGAAACTCCGGCTGATCGCCCACATGCCACTTCCCGACGCATGAGGTGGCATAGCCTTGCTGCTTCAAATGCTCGGCGATGGTCGTTTCCGCCGGATTCAGGCCATTGGCGTGACCGGGGAAGTAAACACCAGGCACGGAGATGCGTGACCCATAGCAACCGGTGAGCAACTGCGCTCTTGAGACGCTGCAAACAGGCGCGGCATAAAAACTGGTCAGTTTCATGCCCTCCTGCGCCATTTTGTCGAGATTCGGCGTCTTCTGCTTCGTGGCACCGAAGGGGCCGATGTCGGCATAGCCGAGATCGTCGATGAAGATGATGACGACGTTCGGCGGAGCCGAAAATGACGCATTCAGAATGAGAAATGACGAAAGGATGAGGAGCAGGGGCTTCATGGCTGGCTGAGGTCTCTTGGAACGCGGTAAAACGAGCTTTGTGTCACCTCAACACGTCTGGGACACCGTAATGGCATTGCTCCTGCTTTGCAGGAAGGCGTCCCGCCAGCCGCCATGACTCCCGCCCCGCCCGACACGAGCATTCCCACGCTCGGCCCCTGTCTTTTCCCCTCACCCTTGCACCGCATCGGCGGTGTGGATGCCCCGTTCAAGACGGATGCGGCGGACCGCATTCTCTATCACAGCCATCTGCTGGAGGATGGGCGCGATGCATCGACACCGAGCTATGAAGAGGCAGGAGCAAGAGAGAGGATATATTTCGATCCGGCACGCACCACGGCGGGCATCGTGACCTGCGGCGGCCTGTGCCCTGGATTGAACGACATCATCCGGGGGATAGTGAACCAGTGCCACCTGCAATACGGCATCTCACGCGTCTATGGCTTTCGCTACGGTTACGAGGGGCTGGTGCAGCGCTACGGGCATACCCCGCTACTGCTGAAGCCGGCGTCGGTGGAGCAGGCGCATCATTTCGGCGGCACGCTGCTGGGCAGCTCGCGTGGGAAGCAGGACATCGGTGAGATGGTGGACACGCTGGAGGACATGAAGGTGGACATCCTCTTCGTCATCGGCGGTGACGGCACGTTGCGCGGCGCGGCGGAGATCGTGAGGGAAATCGAAAGACGCGGGCTCAAAAAGGCCGTCGTCGGCATCCCGAAGACCATCGACAACGACATCCGCTACCTCGACAAGAGCTTCGGCTTCGAGACCGCCTTCGCTGCGGCGGTGCAGGCATTGAAATGCGCCTACGTCGAGGCCACGGGCGCGGTGAATGGCGTCGGCCTCGTGAAGCTCATGGGCCGCGACTCCGGCTTCATCGCGTGTTATGCCGCGCTGGCGGGCAGCAACGTCGATTTCGTGCTCGTTCCCGAGGTGCCGTTTGAACTGGAGGGCGAGGGATGCTTCCTGGAGTCGCTGCGGCATCGCCTGGTGAAACGCGGCAGCGCCGTCGTCGTCGTGGCCGAGGGCGCCGGGCAGCATCTCATGCAGATCGAGGATGCCACCGACGCCAGCGGCAACAAGCGCTACGGCGACATCGGCCCCTTCTTGAAGGACCGCATCAACGCCTTCTTCAAGGCCCGTAAAACCGAGGTGAACCTCAAATACATCGACCCCAGCTACATCGTGCGCAGCGTGCCCGCGAACGCCGCGGACAACGTGTATTGCTCCCGCCTCGCCCAGTCCGCCGTGCATGCAGCGATGGCGGGCAAGACGGGCATGCTCGTGGGGCGCTGGCACGGCTCCTTCGTGCATCTGCCGCTCGAACTCGTCATCCACGGCCGTCGTAAGGTCGATCCGACGCAGGAGTTGTGGCGCTCCGTGCTGGAATGTACGGGACAACCGGCGGTGATGTGAGCGCTGCCGTCATTGACGTTCTCGATACAACCCTGGCTTTTATCAATTCGAGGAATGGCGGTGGCATGAGCACGCTTGCGCCATGCAACAGCTCATCATCGACAAGCCCTACCGTTTCATCCCTTCCCGCAACAGCCGCTTCTGGAGCGCGCTGGTTCATCTCTGGCTGCCCGGGCATCTGCGAAAGACCTATGGCATCGAATCCTGCGAATGCGTCGGCGCGGAGCGGCTACGGGACTCGCAAAACTCGGGCCATGGCGTGCTGCTGGCGGCGAATCACTGCCGTCCATGCGACCCAATGGTGATCGCACGCAGCCTGCGGCCGCATGTGCGCTGCGATTTCAGCACCATGGCGAGCTGGCATATTTTTCATCAGAGCCGCATGCAGTCGTTCCTGCTGCCGCGCATGGGCGGGTTCAGCATGTTTCGCGAAGGCATGGACCGCGAGTCGTTGAATCATGCCACGCAGATTCTTGGCGAGGCACGGCGGCCATTGATCGTGTTTCCCGAAGGCTTTATCACGCGCAGCAACGATCATCTGGCGAACCTGATGGACGGTGTGGCCTTCATGGCGCGGCTCGGAGCCAAGATGGCGGCAAAGATCGACCCGAAACGCAAGGTGGTGATCCATCCGACCTTCCTGCGCTACTTTTTCGAAGGCAATCTCGAATCGACACTGTGCCCTGTGTTGAAGGACATCGAAACGAAGCTCACCTGGCAGCCGCAGACGCATCTTTCCATGCGGGAACGCATCGCGAAGCTCGGTAAGGCATTGCTGTCTCTCAAAGAGATCGAGTATCTCGGCGCGAGTCGCGCTGGATCACTCGTGGAGCGCGTAGGCACGTTGATCGACCATCTGCTTTCACCACTCGAAGCGCGGTGGCTCAGGGCTCCGCGCCGTGACAAAGACACGATGGAGCGCATCAAAGCGCTGCGCACCGCCATCGTGCCCAATTTGCTCGATGAAACGCTCTCCGAGGCCGACAAGGCAGCGCGTTGGAGGCAACTGGCCGATCTCTACCTCGTGCAGCAGCTCCACTGCTATCCTGGCAGCTATCTCGACACCTCGGAGTCGC
>DNXB01000218.1 GCA_003506995.1 Verrucomicrobiales bacterium | reverse complement strand
AAAGAGGTCAAAGAGCGCTTCAGCCGCTGGTTCAATAAACGGCGCGGACGCAAAGGCACCCTGTGGATGGATCGCTACAAAAGCGTGATGGTGGAGGGCAAGGGCGAGCCACTGCACACGATGGCGGCTTACATTGATCTGAATCCCGTGCGAGCCGGGTTGGTGGAAGATCCCAAGGACTACCGCTGGTGCGGCTATGCTGAGGCGGTGAGCGGCAGCCGGCGAGCGCAACGCGGGCTGAGCAAGGTGACAGCGAAGCCGGTTGATGGATGGGAGCAAGCAGGCGGTGCGGAGGCCTATCGCTGCCTACTGTTTTCCAGCGGTGTGGAGATCAAGGACGCGCAAAACGAGAACGTGGTGCGCCAGGGCGTGACGGCCGAGGAGGCGAGGCAGGTGCTCAAAGACAAAGGCAAGCTGAGCAGCGCCGAAATGGTGCGACTGCGCGTGAGGTATTTCAGCGATGGCTTAGTGCTGGGGAGCAAAGAATTCGTGGAGAATGTCTTCACCGAGAATCGCGACAAGTTTAGCCCCAAGCGCCGCGATGGAGCGCGTAAGGTCAGCGAATCAGAGTCTCCGTTGTACTCGCTGAGGCGATTGCGATTGAGGGCTTTGAATTGATCATGCCCCGGGGGAAATGACATCAGGCTGCGACTGGCTGACAGATGACGGCTCTGATTGCTGCCATCGTGGTTCGTAACGCTGCGACGATTTGTCCGCTTGCCTCGTTTCGGGCCAAAGATAGCTTTTGACCATGACCGCTACACTCACAGCACCAGCCGAAGCCCTGCTGCGCGAACAAGTCGCCAGTGGTCAGTTCAGGTCTGTGGATTCTGCCGTGGAAGCCGCTATCCAGACGAGTTAAACACCGCAGAGGTTAGAAGACCGCAGAGAAATCCATTTTTGGTGTTCTCTGCGGTCTTCTGACCTCTCGCGGTGTGAAATTCTGGAAAGGTCACCAAACTCCTGCCTTTCCTGCCTTGCTTGTAGCAGCAGCGGCGACGACGTGTCCAAACTATGAACACGCTTCGCATCGGTGCCATTGGCGCAGGAGGCTTCGGCCTGTTCGCTCTCCAGCAGTTTCTTCAGATCCCGGGCGTGCAGCTCGCGGGGATCGCCGGGACGCATCGCGAGGCGGCACTGGCCGTGGCGCGGCGCTTTGGCGTGCCCGATCTGGTGGAGGTGGACACGCTGCTCGGAAGCCCGGAGGTCGATCTGGTGTACATCGCGACGCCGCCGTTTCTTCATTACCCGCAGGCGCTGGCGGCTCTGAAGGCCGGCAAACATGTCATCTGCGAGAAGCCGCTCGCCCTGACGGTGGCGCAAGCCGATGAACTCGTGGCGCTGGCCCAGGCCAAGAACCTCCTCTGCATCGCCAATCTGATGCAGCGCTACAATCCGCTGTTTGAATCCGTCCGGAAGCTGGTCGAATCCCGCGTGCTCGGCGAGTGCCTGCACGGCTGGTTTGAAAACTACGCGAGCGACGAGGGGCTGCGCGCCGAGCACTGGTTCTGGGACCGGGCGCTGAGCGGCGGCATCTTCATCGAGCATGGCGTGCATTTCTTCGACCTCTTCGAAGGCTGGCTGGGCCAGGGCGAGGTGGTGGCCGCGCAACGCGTGCTGCGGCCTGGCTCGGGCATCGAGGAGCAGGTGCAGTGCACCGTGCGCCATGCCAGCGGCGCGCTGGTGAATTTTCATCACAGCTTCACGCAGCCCTCGCGGATGGACCGGCAGGAGTTTCGTCTGCTCTTTGAGCACGGCGATGTGACGCTGGAGGAATGGGTGCCGGTGCGCGCGCGCATCCGTGCCGCGGTGAACGAGGAGCAGACGCGCACGCTGCTGGAGCTGTTTCCCGGCGCGAGTCTGGATGTGCTGAAGACCTACGGCGGCAGTGATCGCACCGCACGCGGCCGGTTCAAGGAACTCGACTTCTACCAGCAGATCGAGCTGCGCCACGGACTCGGCGACGACAAGATGCGCCGCTACTGTGAGCTGCTGCGCGCGCTCTTCACCGACCAGCTCGCGTGGCTGCGGGACCGCACGCATGTGCGCCAAGTGACGGAACGAAACGGCCGTGATTCCCTGGCGATGGCCGAGAAAGCCGCGCACCTCGCCGAGGCTTCCGCGTGATCGACGAGGCGGCGGGGGCAAGGGCGGAAACGGAAGGTTGTCTCGCGGTGTGAAATTCTGGCGTTGGATTCCCGTGCCCGCTACGTTATCAGCCCAGTTCACCCACCCACGCATCACGCTCATGTCCACACGTCGCCATTTTCTTCACACCGCCCTGGGGTTTGCCGCCCTGCCACATCTCGCGCGGGCGGCAGCCCCTGGCGGGGTCAGCCTCGGCTTCAGCTTGTATGGCATGAAGACGCTGTCTTTGAGCGAGGCGCTGAAAACCTGCGCTGAGATCGGCTATGCGAATGTCGAGTTCGCGCTGAATGCCGGGTATCCCACCGAACCCAAGGTCTTCACGACGGCGGCACGCACCGAGGCGGCGCAGCAGCTCCAGGCGCTCAAGCTGGACCTGCCCTGCCTGATGGTGAACCTCAGCCTCACCGCCGATGACAAGGCTCATGCCCAGGCACTGCAAAGCATCACCGATGCCGCGCAACTGGCGCGTGAGCTGAATGCCGCCCATCCTGCGATCATCGAGACGGTGCTCGGCGGCAAACCGGCGACCTGGGAGCAGCAGAAGTCCGGCATGGCCGAGCGCCTGCAATCCTGGGCCGAGACGGCGGAAAAGGCGCGGACCACCATCGCCATCAAAGCGCATGTGGGCAGCGCGGTGAACTCGCCGGAGCGCCTGCTCTGGCTGCTGGAGCAGGTGAAGTCACCGGCCATCCAGGTGGCCTACGATTACAGCCACTTTGAGCTGCAAGGCATCGACATGGAAGAAAGCATGAAGCTGCTGCTGCCGCGCACGAAGTTCATTCACGTCAAGGACTCGACCGGTGATCCTGCGAAGTTCCAGTTCCTGCTGCCCGGCGAGGGGCGCACCGATTATGTGAAGTATTTCACCGCGCTCAAACAGCACGGCTACCAAGGCCCCGTCGTGGTGGAGGTCAGCGGACAGATCTTCAACAAGCCCGGCTACGAGCCCATCGCCTCCGCGAAGAAGTGCCACACGGTGCTCTCAGGCGCTTTGGCGAAAGTCGTCTGACTCTGCGTTTTTCTAAACTCTTGCGGTGCCAGTCAACGTCTTCCCTGGCCCGAACGGTCCACCAGATTTTCATAGATCTTGCGCCGTTCGTCCAGGCCGAGGCCCTGGTTGCGCAGGCCGAACATTTGTTTGTTGATGTCCTCGCGCTGCGAGACGCTGAGACGCGAGAGTTTGGCCACCATCTCCGGCGGCGGCTGGCGGGGGTATCCGTCCGCGTTGAATCCTTCCTTGTAGTTCACAGCGGCGTTTTTCGCCTCGCTCAATTGGGCCGAGCTCAACGGTGGAGAGTTTCCCCCCGAACTGCCGCTGGAGCCACCGCCGCCCGATTTTGCCAGGACGGTCTTTTTGGGCGGCTGTTGGTAGCGGACGGAGATGACCTCTCCTCCCGCGATTTGAATTTTTGCCGACCATGTTCGGGATTCGGCGGGATTGCCTCCGATGCCGACCAACTGCCATCCCTGGAAATTGGCCGTTTTGGAGACCACATGAGACTCCATGGTCTTGGTGTCGAGCAGGGTGGCAAGGACATCGTTCTCGGTGCGCGCGATGCCCGTGAGGATGATCGAGTCGAAAACACCCAGGGAACGCGTGAAAGGCGAGTTCGTGAGGAGTTCTTCAAAGTGCTCGTCCTTCACGGATTGAGGAATCGCCCCATCCTCGTCCGGCGGCGGGGTTTGCGGCATCGCATCGGCTCCGCGCAACGTCGCGATGCCGCACAAGCCCGCGAGAAAAACGCCTCGCACGAAGCTCACGGTCTTCCTCCCAACGAAATGCGGCAACGGACTCATGGGAGCCAAGTACGGCGGCAGCCCGGCAAAACCATCACCGCAGCGTCTGAAACTCCGACCAGCCTTCCCATGCGATGCGCTGGAGATCAGCACGGTCTTTGTCGGAGAACTGGCGGGTGATGGGGTTGCCGTCGCGGTCCTTGGTCTTGTCGTTCCGTCCGCCTTCAAAGTGGCGGATGTCGGTGACGGAATCGACGGGCAGACCGACGGGGCTTTTCTCAAACAACGCGGCATAAAGCGTGCAGGCGGTGAGGTAGGCCATAGTCTGGTTGAGATGCGCGTCATTGACGAAGCGCAGCGTCAGATCCGGCCGCTGGGTCTGGCAGCGATGCGCCACGAGCGCCATCGGCGCGACGGCGGCGTCGATTTTCTTCGCCACGGCGGCGATGGCGCGCTCCTTGGCGAGAACCGGAGCGGAATCGGGCGCGGCGGTCAACGGTTTGTCGTTCTGCGTCGTGGGGGTGGTCTCATACAAGATCACGCGGGCGCCCTGTGCCTTCGCCAGTTCGGCGAATTTTGGCGCATACTCGGCATACAGCGTGGGATCGCCCTCGATGTCATCACGGTAAGACTGGAGCACGACGATGTCCCAGGTCTTGCGGTTGGCTTCGATCTTCGGCAGCAGCTCGCGATGACGCGCGAGGGCGCTCGGGGCATATTTGTCCTTGGGGTCGTCTGCGACGTTCTTTTCGAGTGCGGCGATCGTCGCCTTCTCCTCGGCCTCGGTCAGCGTCGATTGCTTGACGATGTTCTGCGTGCCCAGCCGCCAGTGATCCTTCAGCGTGCGCCCGCCATAGATGACGTCCGTGCGGTTGAAGGTGAGCCCCGGATTGCCCGCCTCCGCCATCGCCTTCACGACGGTGGAGAGATTGTGCCGGGCCGTGAAGCTGTTGCCGATGAAGAGCACGTTCAGCGTCTTGTTCCCGCCCTCCGCGCCAGCAGCCAGGGAAAGTGAGACGAGGGCAAACACGAAAATTGAGATTCGAGAGAAGAGGCGAGTCATGGGTGGGTGGGTTTGAAATGGAGAGAGGCGGAAGAGCGGTTCGCCCGTGAACGAATTTGTTCCAGTGCGTCTCTCAGCGATTCACCCGAACCTGCCGACGCGCAAAAGACTCGACAGAATACCGTGGAGTGTCTTCATCCATGCTGCTCTGCGTGACTCAATCGGCTGGTTTTCGACTGTTTCAATCGTCGAGTCGAGCCATTCGACGAGTTCTTCGGCATCCCAATAATACTGAGGCCAACGCGAGTCGCTCGTCCATTGCTTCCCATGCTGGACGGCGAGACCCCGCAAGCGTCGCAAGCAGGCGGCAGCCTCGGCAGGTGAACACATGGAAGGTTCGCCGTCGAAGCTGTATTCGATCACGTAACCAGGGTGTCGAATGAAGTTGAGCCACTCAGGCTCCGCTCCTTCAAGCTCCTCCACAAATTCACAAAGCAACGCGATGGGCCTCCCCTGGGTTTCCACCAGGATGCCTCTCCGGTTGCATATCATGAAGGTGACTTTCATAGGCGAGGAAGTCTTGAGCGCCCGTTCCAGCAAACAGCGTATCCGTCCCTCTCATTTTGATCAAGTTCACTGACGTGATGTGCGTGCAAAAGCCCCGCCGTCAGTCAGCGACTGACGCGAGCGATTTTTAATATACTCGACATCCCATGGCCCGGCATGATTTTATTGCGTCATGAAAAAGTCCAAAAAGGCAGCCAACGCCAGTCGTCGTCATTTTGTGAAGAGCGCGGTTATCTCCGGCCCGGCCGCGGTGGGAGCCGCTTTGATCGGCCATCCTGCCACGGATGCGGGCGCGGCACTGTCACCGGCCCAGGAGCAGCTCAGGGCGGTCTGGGAGGAGCACATGAAGTCCGAGTTTGCGACCAAGAACGTGGATGACACGATGGCGACGATGATCGAGGGCGGGCACGTCAATCATGTGCCCACGATGACGGGCGGGCGCGGGCTGAAGGAGATCCGGGACTTCTACTCCCGCTTTTTCATTCCGCAGATGCCGCCGGACACGAAGACCACGCCGATTTCACGCACCATTGGCGACACTCAGATCGTGGACGAAATGATCTTTGAGTTCACACACACGGTCCCGATGGACTGGATGCTGCCTGGCATTCCTCCCACAGGGAAAAAGGTCGAGGTGGCCCTGGTGGCAATCATCGGATTCCGTGAAGGCAAGGTGTCGCATGAGCACATCTACTGGGACCAGGCGTCGGTNNAGCACATCTACTGGGACCAGGCGTCCGTGCTGGTGCAACTGGGCCTGCTGGATGGCAGCAAGCTGCCGGTGGCCGGCAGCGAAAGCGCCGCGAAAGTGCGTGATCCCAAGCAGCCGTCGAACACGCTGATCCAACGCGCCGCAGGAAGCGCCAAGGCCCCGTGACCGCCCTTGCAATCCCTTCCTGGCAGATACCGGGCCAGCGTGGGGTGGCGCTCTGATCGGCAGGATTCAAACGCAGCCTTGTTCCTCCATCATGGTGTCTTCAGATCATGGATCGGTGGAACGAGCACCCGGCGGCGATCTTGGCATCAATCGCTGACTCCGGCCGTTTTCAGAACCGCCGCGGCCACTTCAGCAGGCATGACCTTCGTCATGCAGTCGTAATGGCCGAAAGGACACTCACGCTCGAAGCATGGGCTGCATGGAACCTTGTGTTGAATGACGGTGTGGCGATCTCCGAGCGGGCCGGTTTCGATGGGGCAGGTCGAGCCGAAGATGCTCACGGTCGGAATGCCCAGCGCGGCGGCGAGATGCATGGTGCCGGTGTCGTTAGTGAGCAGGAGCTGGCACTGCCGGAGCTTGGCGATGAGTTCGGTGAGGCGTGTTTTGCCGACGAGATTCTCATGTGGTGCTTGGAGCAGAGCGGAAAGCTTTTCACCCATGTCCTTCTCTCCTGGAGCGCCGAACAACTGCCAGCGGAACTGCGCATGCTTGTCGGAGATGTGATTCACCACCTCGGCGAAACGCTCCAGCGGCCAGCGTTTGGCCGGACCGTATTCCGCCCCGGCGCAGACTCCGACGCGAATCGTGCCATCGGTCGAAACCGGCGCTGATCCGGCGTCCCACAGGCCGGGCTGTTCAATGTCAGCGCCGATGCCTTTGGCGAGGTGCAGGTAGCGGTGCGCGTGATGCTGCTTCGCGCCGCCCGTCGCTGGTTCGGCGATGACTTGATTGAGCAGTTTCACGCGGAACGAGCCTTTGAAGCCTACGCGGCGTGGAATGCCTGTCAGCCAGACTTCCAGCGTGCTGCGGGTCGAGTTGGTGCAAAGCACCGCGGCGTCGAAATGCACGCCCGTGGCCTTGATGCGACGTGCGACGGCGAACCAGCCCTCTTTGGCAGGTTTGGCGATGTAGCGCGAAACTTCGGGCATCGAGAGCCACAGTTCTTCGAGCTTGTCCGGGCCGAGCACGGTGATTTTCAGATCGGGCCGGCCGCGTTTGATCGCCCGCACCATCGGGAAGGCCATGCAGGCGTCGCCGAGCCAGTTGGGGCTGCGGATGAGCATTTCAAACGGCTGCAGGCGCTCCAACGCCTCGCCCGTGGGCATCAGGGCACCACGACGGTAGTTCGCGAGCAGGAAATACGGGTCTGGCAGCTTCCAGCGGTTGTGAACCCAGAACCAGGTGGCCGGCTGCTGGCGGATGAGGCGCTCCAGGGCGTGATTGATCGCCGCGGTGATGCCGTCGATCGTTGGTTTGGCCTCGGGGTTTTGCAGCGGCCCGTCGCAGACGAAGCGCCAGCGCGCGGGGCCGTCGTCATAGACCATCATCGGCAGGATGAGGGCTTTGGAGCGCATGGCGCAGAGGGCCACGATGTTGGTGGTGGAGGCCAGCCGGTCGAAAAATGGGCACCACAGGCCGTGATAACCGGCATGCTGATCCACGAGAATGCCGAGCATGCCCATCTCCCGCACATGACTGATCGGGCCGTTGAAGCCTTCCTGGCGGTCAAATAGCTTGTAGCCGAGCTTTTCACGGCGGCGCAGCACGAGCGCGTTGAGATACGGATTACGCAGCGGCTGATAGATGCTGGCGGGGTGGTGTCCCTGCACAAAGATGGAAGGCACCTGCGTCATGACCTCCCAGCAGCTCGCATGCATGATGGGATGCAGCAGCGGTTTGCCAGCGTCGAACGCCTCCTTCAAGTGGTGCATGTTCTCGGCCTTCACGCGCGAGGCCACCGCCGCCTCGCTCATCAGCGGCAGCTTGAAACCACAGAGCAGGTTGGCAAACAGGCTCTTGAAATGCTCACGGGCGATGGCACGGCGCTCGGCGGCGCTTTTCTCACGACCAAAGGCGATGCGCAGGTTGTTGAGCGCCAGCCGGCGGTAGGGAATGCCGATGTAATACGCGACGGTGCCAAGGATGCGGCCCAGCCACCAGATGATGATCAGCGGCAGCAGCTTCAACACGCCCTCCACGCACCGAAACAGCGCGTAAATCAACCACTGCCCGGTGCGCTTGGTGAAACTGGCGGATTCCGTGGCGCTGCCCATGGTTTCCTATGCCCCAGCGGTTTCACGCACGCAACCGTTCGTGCGAGATCGCCGCACAACAACGCGTTTGCGTGGTATGAGACTGACCTTGCTGCTCCTATTTGCCTCCTGCCTGCACGCCCTCGCGGCGCGGCCGAATTTCGTGTTCATCATCGCCGACGATCTCGGCTGGGCGGACGTGGCTTTCCACGGAGGCAATGCGCCGACGCCGCATCTCGACCGGCTGGCGAAAGAAGGCGTGCAGCTCACGCAGCACTATGTCGCGCCGGTTTGCAGCCCGACACGCACCGGTTTGATGACGGGCCGCTGCTGGAGCCGTTTCAACGTCACCACACCGCAAAACAACCGCGCTTTGCGCTGGGACACCGTCACCTTGCCGAAAGCGCTGAAAAGCGTCGGTTATGACACGGCGATCGCCGGGAAATGGCACCTGGGCTCGAAACCGGAGTGGGGGCCGAATCATTTCGGCTTCGATCACAGCTACGGCTCCCTCGCAGGCGGCGTCGGGCCGTGGGATCATCGCTACAAGAAAGGCGAGTTCTCCGAGACCTGGCATCGCAATGAAAAGCTGCTCACGGAAACCGGCCATGTGACCGATTTGATCACGCAGGAGGCCTGTGCCTGGCTGGCGCAGCGCAAAGACGCGCCGTTTTTCCTCTATGTGCCGTTCACGGCGGTGCATCTGCCGGTGAAGGAGCCGCAGGGATGGCTGGACAAGGTGCCTGCGGGCATCACCGGCGATGTGCCGCGTCACTATGCCGCCTGCATCATGCATCTTGACGACGCGGTCGGAAAAATCGTCGCCGCGCTCGAAAAAAGCGGCCAGCGGGAAAACACGCTGCTTATTTTCACCAGCGACAACGGCGGCAGTTGGTCGGAAAACAACGGCCAGGCCTATCCGGCGGACGATTATCCCACCGGCCCTCTGCCGGCCAATAACCAGCCGCTGCGTGACCAGAAAGGCAGCGTTTACGAGGGCGGGACGCGGGTTCCCTGCATCGCAAGCTGGCCTGGCAAACTCAAACCAGGAAAGCACGACCCGCCGGTGCAGATCACCGACTGGATGCCCACTTTCTGCGCCCTCGCCGGGTTCAAACCAGAGACGGATTTGAAGTGGGATGGCGTGAATCTCTGGCCGCAGCTTGCTGAAGGCGCGAAACCGCCGGTGCGATCGATTTACACCGTGGCGCCCGGATTCAGGTCACGCTCCTTCCGTGTGGGCGATCTCAAACTGGTGCTGCAAACCAAGAACAACGCTGAAAAGGCCGAGCTTTACGACATCGCCAGCGATCCGAATGAAACCAAGAATCTCGCGGCGGAACAGCCTGCCAAAGTGGCCGAGTTGCAGACCGCGCTCGCGGTTTATGCCCAGGCCGACAAGGATGCTGTGGCGAACGACTGATGCCTCCTGCTCAAACAAAACGGGCGGCATCTCTGCCGCCCGTCGTGGGTTGAATTGGATGAGGTTTGCGCGGAGGCCTATTTCTCCACCCAACGGACAGCTTCCATGAGCAGTTCGCGCGCGGAGGCGAGACCAAGCTTCTGACGGATGTTGGCCTTGTGGGCGTCCACCGTCTTGGCGCTGAGGCCGAGCTTTTCGGCGATGTTGTGGGAGTCGAAGCCGCGTCCGACCATCTCGAAGATCTCGAGCTGACGGTCGCTGAGCATGCGGGCGGGCTCGCCACGGGAGCCGCCACGCGGGCCGCCGCCGGAGACGATGCTGCCGAGCAGGGAGGCGCTGAAGAAGAACGAACCGGCGGCCACCTGGCGGAGGCCCTGCAGCACGCGGGTGCTGGGTTCGCCCTTCATCACATAACCCATCGCTCCAGCACGGAGGCAGCGTTCGGCATAAACATTTTCATCGTGCATGGAATACACGAGAATCTGCATTTCCGGATGGCTGGCCTTGAGCTTTTTGATGAGATCCACGCCGCTGCGGTCCTTCAGGGTGATGTCGAGCACCACCACGTCCGGTTTGAGTTTGGCGATCTGCTGAATGGCGGTGTTGGCGTCTTCAGCGCTGCCAATGACCTGCATGTCTTCCTGCTGGTCGATTAGTTTCTTAAGCCCTTCGATAACGATAGGGTGGTCGTCGAGTATATAGATTTTGCTTTTCACAGTGAGCCTAGCAGACTCATTTTGAAAACAATGTCAAGCCGACATTCTTAAGCATCGCTGGGTGAAAAGTGGCAAAGCACGCGAACACCCTTGCCTTTGTGGGCCAGAATTTTCAAATGGCCGTTGATGAGATGCGCCCGGTGTTCCATCACCCGCAGGCCGATGCCTTCGTTCTTTGTGGGCACTTTTCCGCCGGGGAATCCGCGTCCATTGTCGCGTATCTCCAGCACGCCTTCCGTAGGGGATTTGCGTCGCAGGCTGAGATGAATTTTTCCGGCTCCGCCGTGCCGGATGGCGTTGTTCACCGCCTCCTGGGCGATGCGGAAGAGGTGAATCTCCGCCTCCTGACCGACAGCGGGCGCCGGATCGTCGATGTGACAGACACACTCGCGGCGAAAATTTTCCCGCACCGTCTCGGCGATGAGCATCAATCCGCCGGCCAGGCCCCGGTTCTTCACCGCCGCAGGCGAGAGGCCGTGTGACAGGCGCCGCGTCTCCGCGATGGCGGTTTTCACCAGTTCATGAATGCGCCGCGCGTCCTTGTGCTCGTCGCCGCCCAAACGCTCCATCAGCGCCTCCACCAGGGAGCAGATGCCGGTGAGCGTCTGCCCCACGCCGTCATGCAAGTCATGGCCGATGCGGATGTGCTCCTGCTCCGCCACACGGATGACCTCCGCCTCCAGCTTGCGCTGCTCCGTGATGTCCACGCCGGTGGTGATGATGAAATCCACGCCGCCTTCAGGTTTTTTCACCGCCGTGTGCTCGGTCGCGACGTGGCGCACTTCTCCACTTCGTGTGTTCATGGCGAGGGTGAGGCTCATTCTGCCCGTCCCGCTCGCCAGCGCCTCGATGCGGCGTTTGGATGCCTCCACCTCCCCAGGGCTGAGCACCGGATGGCTCCACACCTTGCTGCCCTGCACCTCCTTCTGCGTGTAGCCAAACAACTTCTCCGTCGCTGTGTTCACCCGCAGGACCGTGCCATCCGGGGCCAGCAGCCCGATGCAGACCGGCGCATGATCGACCAGCACCTTGTTCAGGTCGGCCTCGCGCTTCATCTCCGCCAGCTCCCGCTGACGTTCGGTGACGTCCATGAGAATGAGCATTCCCTGCATGAAGCCGCCTTTTTCATCCCGCAGGCAGGCGGGCGCGGCCAGGACGTCCAGCTTCTTGCCGTTTTGGCGTTCGAGGGTCGAATCCAAACATCGGGAAGGTTTCGATCCGTTTTTCATCGTGCGCAGCAGTCCGCGCATCTCGCTGCGGTTGCCCGGGAGGGTCAGATCCAGCACGCCAAGACGCAGCAACGCCTTTTTATCATAGCCAAGCATGCCGCAGGCCGCCGGATTGGCGTCCACGATCTGGAACTTCGCGTCAAACACCAGCACGCCGGCCGCGTTGCTTTGAAACAGGCTGTGGCAGCGCGCCTCCGTCTCCCTCAGCGCCCGTTCTGTCTCCACGAGCGGGGTGGTGATGATCACCATGCCGGCTTCGGAAACGACTTTCCCCTTCGCATCGCGCTCAAACGGCCGCATGTGGGCCTGGATCCACTCGTGGCCGCCTGATTTGCGCAGCACCCGCAGCCGCATGGTTTGCACCTCATCACTGCCGCTCTCCATCACCAATCGGTGAGCCTCCTTGAACTCCGCCAGATCATCCGGGTGGATGATGCCGAACCAGCCGCCCTTGCGTTTCTCGATCTCGCCTGCCTTGTAGCCATAGAGGCCGGACACATGCTCATGGCCCAGCACAAACGCCTGCTTGCTGTAATCGTAGAGATAAAAGGCCTGCTGCGGGGTGTTGAGCAGCAGACGGGCCAGCTTTTCCAGCCGCATCGCCTTCTGCTCCAGATCACGCAGCTCCTCCAGGCTCATGCCCAGCGAGGCCTTGGATGGCTGTTTCGCCTTGGGTTTCGGGGTGGGGCGCTTCGTCCTTTTCATGGGTGAAATTTCCTGCCGGCTGAGAAAAGCCGACAACGCCTCCACAAGCCAGCCCGATTTTTCAACGCATCTGCTTCAGACAGTCTTCCGCCACAAGCCGCGTTCTTTGCGCATGTCTCGTCTCCTGTTTTTTCTCCTGATCCCCTTCACCGCGCTCGCGCAACTCGCGAACCGTCCTCCCGCGCCGTTGTGGTTGTCCTCGACCGACGCGGTCATGATCTCCAAAGACGTCCGGCATGAAGGCAAGCTGCTCAAAGCCGTGCTGCTGACCGCCAGCGATGCGGACATGGAAATCTCGGTCGATGGGAAGCCCGTGGCGAAGGTGAAAGCCGCGGAAGCCGCGACCGGCACGGATCTCACGAAGCTGCTCAGCGATGGCAAATCGCATCAAATCGGCCTGCGCGTGGCTGCGAAGGCCAAAACCGCCGCGTTGCTCGAACTCAACGGCGACCTCGCCGCTGTGCGCTGGATCGCGACGGATGAAACGTGGAGAAACGCGAAGGTGCTGGGCTCCACCGACGCCGATCCAGCCACGAATCCTTTCGATTTGAAGAAAGCCTTCGATGCCTACAACTCCTGGCAGCTCGCCAAGCCCGGCGCGCAAAATCAGGCCACCGATCCTTCCACGCTCACGCTGCCTCCCGGCTTCAAAGCCGAGTTGATCCGCTCCGCGCAGCCGGATGAGGACTCGTGGGTCTCCATGGCCTTCGATCCGCAGGGCCGCATCACGCTCGGGAAGGAAAAGAAAGGTCTGCTGCGCCTCACGCTCAGCGGCAGCGGCGATCAGAAGATGGAAACCATCGACGACGAGCTGCTGGAGTGTCGTGGGCTGCTTTACGCGCACGGTTCGCTCTTCGCGAACGCCAACAACACCAAGGCGCTCTTCCGTCTGACCGACCAAGACGGCGATGGCGTGTTTGAAGAACGCAAAGAACTCATGCGCAGCGGGGGCGGCGTGGGTCATGGCCGCAATCACATCAAACTCGGCCCGGATGGCGACATCTACGTCGCGCACGGCAACAACGTGCTGCTGCCGGAGAACATCGCGCCCGATTCACCGCTGAAAAACTATGCCAACGACCAGCTCATCCCGAATCCGTGGGATGGCAGCATGTTTGACGGCAATGTCGAGCTTCCCGCCGGCCATATCCTGCGCGTGAAACCCGATGGCAGCAAAGTCACGCTGCTCGCCGGCGGCTTGCGCAACCCGCTCGACATCGCCTTCAACTCACGCGGTGATCTTTTCACCTTCGACGCCGACATGGAGCGTGATGTCGGCACGCCGTGGTACATGCCCACGCGTGTGCTCCACGTCGTCCCTGGCGCTGATTTTGGCTGGCGTCGTGGCACGGGGCGTTTCCCCGCGTGGTATGCGGACACACTGCCGAGCGTGATCGACATCGGGTTATCCTCGCCAACCGGGATCTACTTCGGCTACGGTGCCCGGTTTCCAACGAAGTATCAAAACGCGCTCTACATCCTGGACTGGAGCTACGGACGGATCATCGCCGTGCATATGAAAAAGAGCGGCGTGACTTACACGGCGGAACAGGAAGACTTCGTGACCGGAAGACCCCTCAACGTCACCGACGGCTGCATCGGCCCGGATGGCGCGATGTGGTTCACCACTGGCGGGCGTGGGACGCAGAGCGGGCTGTATCGGGTGACACATGCGCCCCTCACCCCAACCCTCTCCCCGCAGCCAGCTCAAGACCTCAACGCATTCTCAGCGGGGCGAGGGAGCCAGATTTCTCCCTCTCCCCGCCCAGGGGATGAACGACAGCCTGATTCACTTCGGGGAGAGGGCCGGGGTGAGGGGCCAGACAAACGTTTCGAACAGCATGTCGAACGCATGAAACTCGAAGACCGCCCTGTGGCCGACTGGCGTGAAAAAGCCCTTCGCTCAGGCCAGATGCACGAACTGCTCGCTCTCGCCCGAGTCGGAGAAAAAACCGATCTGGAGCCGATTCTCGACGCGGTGATGAAATCTGCCGCCAAACCGACGCTGGATGCCCTGCGTGTCATTTCCGTCGCGATCGCACGTCGCGGCGAGCCTTCCACCCATGACAAGCTGCACACCTGGGCGGCCTATCCCGCCGATGAAACCTTCCTCAACCGCGAACTCTGCCGTCTGCTCGTTTATTTGAAGTCTCCGACCGTCATCGAGAAAACGATGCCGTTGCTCAAAGCGGCCACGTCATCCGAGGACCGGCTGTTTTACCCCTTCATGCTGCGTTACATCAAAGATGGCTGGACGTTGGAGCAACGGAAGGTCGCGTTTGAGGCGCTGAACCTCGCGGAAAAGATGAACGGCGCGTCCACCTTCTTCAAAGCCATCAGCGACACCCGCAGCGAGCTGGCGGCGGCGCTGAAACCAGAAGAGGCGGTGCAACTGGCCGCGCTGATTCATCCGCCAAAACCTGCCGCGCTCTCACCGC
The DNA here is from genome assembly GCA_003506995.1 of Verrucomicrobiales bacterium. Taxonomy (GTDB): domain Bacteria; phylum Verrucomicrobiota; class Verrucomicrobiia; order Verrucomicrobiales; family Verrucomicrobiaceae; genus Prosthecobacter. The sequence continues at coordinate 6,538 of DNXB01000218.1, read as the reverse complement.
ACGCGCTGCCGGGCCACACGTTCAAGAATTGGAAGCTGGAAGACCTGGAGCCGCTGCTGGCGAAGATGGACCCGAAGTCACGCAACCGCGACAGCGCCCGCGATGCGCTGATCCGCACGCAGTGCGTCTTTTGCCATCGCGTGAGCGCCGATCCCACGCTGCCCGCCGGCGTGACTGGGCCTGACCTCACACAAGTCTCGGCCCGGTTTGGCCGCAAGGACCTGCTGGATCACATCTTGAGCCCCTCGAAGTTCATCGACGAGAAATTCCGCCTCGTGACGGTGCAAACAAGCGATGGCAAAACCCTCAGCGGCAGTCTGGAGAGCGAGGACGACGAACGAGTCGTGCTGAAGCCGAATCCACTCGCTCCAGAGACTGTCGAGATTGGAAAAGCGATGATCAAGCAGCGCACCATCTCCGAAATCTCACCCATGCCCGCCGGTTTGCTGAACTCGCTCAAAGCCGAGCAGATCCTCGACATCCTGGCGTGGTTTGAGACGATGAAGTGAAACCTGTTTTCTCTCCCACGGCATTTTTTCATTGTTCTCCAAACGCTTCCGCGCTTGATTCACGGTCATGTTCGCAGCCGCACGATGGATCATGGTGCTTGGCCTGATGGTTTCCATCGGGCTGCACACCGTCGTCATCCAGTCGGCCGCCTGGGCTGGCATGCTGGTGTCCTACAGCCTGGAGAAAGGCTCTGTGGCGCAGGGAGTGAGCGAGACGTTCGATGGAGCGCATCCCTGCCCGCTCTGCAAGCTGGCCAAAACCACCGAAAGCACCCCGGCGGATGACAAGCAGGCACCCAAGGCCGATGGCAAGCTCAAGCTGCATCTCATCGCGGATGCTGCTCCCGCCATCGTCATCAGCGCTCCGCCTCCCTCTGTTTACCCTGTCCGTGCCGAAGCTAAGCTTCATGTGTTGAATCACACGCCGGACACACCACCGCCCCGGCGGTCTTTGGCCTGAGCCTGTGAAGCCGCGCTGCCGACTGAAGGCAGCGCCTGGATTTCCTGCCCGGCCCACTTCCTCACAACGGCAGCATCGCGCGGCAGGCACACGGGCCTGCATGCATTTCACGCATGACTGTCGTGGAGGCTCTTTCTGGAGAGCAGAGTTCGAGGCGAAAGCCTCGTTTCTTCAGACGCCTCCGTCCGGCCGTTTTCCGGACGGGGGCGACCAATTTCCGATCCGCGCATCACCTGCGGATTTGAAACACCAAGACAAACACCACACCCAACACCACACGCATGAAGAAGACCGTACTCACCCTACTGTGCATCGCCGTCGGCATCGGCTCCGCCGCCGCAGACGCCACCGTCAAAAGCGCGATGAAAAAATACTTCAAACCCGAGGACGCCCTGGCCAAGAAAGCCGGCAAAGGCGAGGCGAGCGACGCCGAGCTGTCCGAGCTGCTCAAGTGCTTCGAGGCGCTGACCAAGGCGAAGCCTGCCGAGGGCGATGACTCCTCCTGGGAAAAGAAAACGACGGCGCTCGTCAGCGCGGTGAAGAAGATCCAGGCCAAGGACGCCTCCGGCCTCAGCGAGCTGAAAAAAGCCACGAACTGCAAGGCCTGCCACGACCCTCACAAAGGCAAATAAACCCCACCCACGCCTTTCGGCGGTTCCGTGCGACATGCGTGGAGCCGCCGGAGGCGCCCGCTCATGCTCCGCCAGCTTGCACGCACCCTTCTCATCGCCGCCCTGGTTTTCTCCATCGGGCTGCACTGGGTTGTGCTGCAATCCGCCGCGTGGGCGGGCATGATTGTCACTTATTCCATTCAGGAAGGCTCGCTGCTCACCGGCATGAGCCAGACTTTCGACGCGGAGCACCCTTGCGCCCTGTGCGGCGCGGTGTGGACTGGAACCCAGAAGGAGAAAGAGGATACCAGGCAGAAGAAGGAGACGCACAAGAAGCTGCTGCTCACCCTTGCCGTGCTGGAGCGGGCGGTTCTCACGCCGCCAGACTTCGTCATTCTCAGCACGGAGCTGAAGCAATCGCCCGTTGAGATGGAGCTGCGTCCTCCCGTGCCGCCGCCACGACGCGGCGCTGGTTTGATTCTCGTTGGTTGAGACACTGCGGACGCATCGTGCGTCCATGCGCAAGCCGGTATTTCGATGCCGGTGCGTCTGCCGCGTGTGCGCCAGCCTTTCGCATCCTCAAAAACGCTCGTGCCATGCCCACAGGGAACCCGCATGCCGCTCGTCATCCTCTTTCGGTTCCCGCCCTTCATCAATCCATGTCTCTTTTCAAAACCACCCTCTCCATCACGGCGCTCGCGCTGTTTTCACTCAACTCCGGGCTGCATGCCCAGGACGCCGCCGTGACTCGCGGCCAGACCGTTTACATGCAGGTCTGCTTCGCCTGTCATCAGCCCACCGGCCTCGGTCTGCCCGGCATGTTCCCGCCGCTGGCCGGATCTGACTGGACTGCGGCTAAAAAGCCGGACCGCATGATACGTATGGTGCTGCACGGCTTAACCGGCCCCATCACCATCAACGGCAAGCCCTTTGCCACGCCCGCGCCGCTCATGCCGCCGCAGGGTTCGGTGCTCAGCGACACACAGATCGCCGATGTGCTGAGCTATGTGCGCGACGCGTTTGGCAACAAAGCCTCCGCCGTCACACCTGACGAGGTCAAGGCCGTCCGCGAAGCAGAAAAAGCCCGCGCCGCCATGTGGACCGAAGCCGAGTTGCAAAAAATCCCGGTCGAATAACACGATGTCGGACTCACCTCCCAACACCGAACCCTCGGGCATTCGCTACTCATCCGCCGGTGCTGAGCATCAGATCAGCACCGGCGCATGGTTGCGCATCGCCTTCGGCATCGGCCTTTCGCTCACGGGCGTTCTGCTGTTCGGGCGTTACCTCAATCAAACACTCCCGCAGCCTCCGCTGCCAGTCATCGCCCACATCCAGGGCGATCTCGAAGTCACCGAACGCAGCGGGCAAAGTGTGAAGCTCTCCTCCCTGCGTGGCAAAGTCACGGTGATGGCCTGCTTGTATACGGTGTGCCCGCACGGTTGCGCCGCTGTCGTGGCTCAGATGCAGAAGCTGAACGCCGCGCACCACGCCCGGCCTGATTTTCATCAGGTCTCGCTCGCGGTGGCACCCGAACGCGACACGGCAGGCTTTCTCAAAGCTTACGCCGAGGGCGTCGGCGCAAAGCCTGAAGATCCCTGGTGGTTCGTCACCGGGAATCAGCAGTCCATCTGGGACTACATGACCCATGAGCTGCAACTTCAGGCGCCCGCGCCCATCCCGGAGGAAAAGCGCCTCAATCCGCTCGACCTCTACGAACACGACCTCCGGCTGGTCCTCATCGACCGTCAGGGCCGTGTGCGTGGTTATTACTCTGTCTTCCACCCGCAATCCGAGATCGCCCTGCTCATGACCGAGCATCTCAGCCGTGACGTGCGGCGGCTTCTCGACCACACCGATCAATGACACCAGCTCCATGAAACACCTTCTCACACTCCTTCTCAGTCTCATCGCCATCACCTCCTGCGTCGCAGGCGATCCGGTCCAGTTCATCTATCACGGCGAGGTCGCCGGCATCATGTGCATTCATTGCACCCACAAGGTCGAAAGCGCGCTTTCCAAGATGGAAGGCGTGCGCACCGTGAAAGTCACACGCAACGAGTCCGGCGGCTTGCCCAGGCTCGAAATCATCGCCGCCCGCGCCACGCTAACGCGGGAGGACGCCGTCAAGGCCCTCGGCGAGGACGCGAAGATGTATGACTTGCGCAGTTTGAAGCTGGTGAAAGCAAAGTAAGGCCGCGCATGTCTTGACACTGAAACCCACGTTCACATAATCGCCGCCCATGTCTCCCGCCGTCCCAACCCGACCTTCGGCGCGCCTCGCGCAGCGCGGGATCGTGCTGCTGGTGTGCCTTTCGCTCGGCCTTCACTGGGCGGTGATTCAAGGCATCGCGTGGACGGGCATGCTGATCTCCTATGCGGCTGAAGGCGCGATGATTGAGGCCGTGCAGAAGACCTTTGACGGCCAGCATGGCTGCCCTTTGTGCCAGACGGTGAAGGAAGGCCGTGAATCAGATCAAAACCAGCCGCGGCAGACAGGTCAGGCCATGAAGAAACTGGACGCCGTGCTGGCCGAGATGGTCAGACTGACCGCTCCTCCGGCCGAGATGCTGACTTTCGTGATGATTCACGAAGATTGGGTGAAACGCACGGAGATGCCGGAGACTCCCCCGCCACGACGCGGACTGGTTTGAGCCTGTAGATCGAACTTCCAAGTTCGATCCACTGAACCGCCGGACTAAAAAGTCCGGCCTACCTCCCATGCGCATGCCGCCAGCCACGCGGCTGCCTTTCTCTCAGCTCTCATCCCATGAAACCCTTTAATACTCTCATTCTACTCTCATTCACCGGCGCTGCGCTCGCGCAGACCGCCACCCCAGTCAAACCAACGACGGCTCTCAACGAGGTCGTCATCACAGCGCAAAAATCACCCTCGCTCACCATTCCCAGCGTCGAGGAAAAGAAGGAACAACTCGCCAAAACCATCCCCGGTGGCGCGGGCGTCGTCGATGCGGAGGAGTACAAACGCGGTCGTGCCAGCACGCTCAAGGATGCGCTCGACTTCGCACCCGGTGTGTTGATCCAATCGCGCTTCGGCGCGGAGGAGTCGCGTCTGTCCATCCGCGGCAGCGGCATCCAGCGCACCTTCCATGGCCGTGGCATCTGGCTGATGCAGGACGGCATCCCGCTGAACCTGGCGGACGGCGGCTTCGACATGCAGGCCGTGGAACCTCTGACCTCGAATTACATCGAGGTCTATCGCGGCGCGAACGCGCTGCAATACGGTGGCACAACCCTGGGTGGCGCGGTGAACTTCATCTCCAACACCGGCCACACGACCAGTCCGTCCCAGGCCCGCTTTGAAATCGGCAGCTTCAACACGCGGCGTGGTCAAATCTCCTCCGGTTTCGTCAGCGGCGACACGGACGTGTATGTCAGCATCACCGCCTCGCACTCGGATGGCTTTCGTGACTGGAGCGAGCAGGAGAGCCTGCGCATCTTCGCCAACATCGGCACGAAGCTCAGCGCAAACCTCGAAAACCGCTTCTTCATCACCTGGGTGGACAGCAAGTCGCAGCTCCCCGGCTCGCTGACGAAGGCGCAGTTTGACGCCAATCCACAGCAGGCCAACGCCGCCAGCCTCGCGGGCAGGCAGCGCCGTGATTATCAGTTCCTCCGCCTCGCGAACAAGCTGACGTATTCCGATGGCGACAACACGCTGGCCTTCTCGCTGTTCTGGAACTGGAAAGACCTCGATCACCCCATTTTCCAAGTGATCGACCAGCTCAGCAACGACGTCGGCTTTGATCTGCGTTACGACGGCCACAATCATCTGCTCGGCCTCGACAACGACGTGACGGTGGGTGTGGGCTTCATGTATGGCAACACCGAGGATGACCGTTATGCCAACGTCGGCGGTCAGCGCGGCGCTTTGCTGGCACAGAACCGCGTGCAGTCGATGAACCTGAATTTCTACTTCCAGGACCAGCTTCATCTCACCGACACGCTGTCGTTCATCGCCGGTGCCTCAGTCGTCTATGCGAACCGTGATCTGAATGAGCAGACGCTGTTTGGCCTCAACAACTCCGACCGGCAGGAATTCTGGGGCTTCAGCCCGAAACTGGGCTTTCTGTGGGAGGTCACGCCGCAATCGCAGGTGTACTTCAACGCCAGCCGCAGCTTTGAGCCGCCGTCCTTTGGTGAGCTGACCGCCATCGGCGTCGGTGTGCCCGCGCTCGTCGCTTTGAAGCCGCAAACCGCCACGACGCTTGAAATCGGCACGCGTGGCGAGGCCGGTCGTGTCGCCTGGGACTTCAGCTATTATTACGCGTGGCTGGACGATGAGATGCTCACGCTCGGTGTGCCGGGAAATGCCACACTCACCACCAACGCGGGCCGCACGATCCATCAGGGCGTCGAGTTCGCGCTGAACGCCGACCTGCTGCGCAACCTGACCACCGCAGGAGACACCGACTACGACCGCGTCGTGCTGCGCCAGAACTTCCTGTGGAATGACTTCCGCTTTGCCAAGGACGCCGCCTTCGGCGACCGCATGCTGCCGGGCATCCCGCCGTTCTACTACCGCGCCGAGCTGCTCTATGAGCATCCCTGCGGCTTCTACTGCGGTCCGAACGTCGAATGGTCGCCCAACAAATTCGCCGTGGATCTCGCGCGCACGACGTTTGCCGATCCCTACGCGCTGCTGGGCCTGAAATTCGGCTATCGCACCAAGAAGGGCACCTCCTTCTTCGTCGAGGCCCGCAACCTCACCGACAAAAACTACTCCCCCACCACCGGCGTCGTCCAAAACGCCACCATCCCCGCCCAAAGCGCCGTCTTCCTCCCAGGTGACGTCCGCGCGTTCTACGCGGGCGTGGAATTCAAGTGGTAGGCGGCTCCGCCGCTGCGTAGAGCAAAGGGCGAACGGCGTAGAGATGCGCATCGCCCTTTGCCCCCGCTTCACACGTTTCCGACTCTAGTGTAGTCCGTCAATCGGA